>NZ_JBEXTT010000004.1:0-384349 GCF_040614155.1 Nocardiopsis sp. NPDC006139 | reverse complement strand
CGTGATCGAGGCGATCGACGCCGGGATCGGCCTGGCGGTGGTGATCACCGAGGGCGTGCCGGTGCACGACACCGCCGAGTTCTGGTCCTACGCCCAGAGCAAGGGCAACAGGACGCGGATCATCGGCCCGAACTGCCCGGGTCTGATCACCCCGGGCCAGTCGAACGCGGGCATCATCCCGGCGACCATCACCAAGCCGGGCCGGATCGGGCTGGTGTCCAAGTCCGGGACGCTGACGTATCAGATGATGTACGAGCTGGCCGACATCGGTTTCTCCTCGGCGGTGGGTATCGGCGGGGACCCGATCATCGGGACCACGCACATCGACGCGCTGGCGGCGTTCGAGGCCGACCCGGACACCGATGTGATCGTGATGATCGGTGAGATCGGCGGGGACGCCGAGGAGCGGGCGGCGGCGTTCATCAAGGAGAACGTGTCCAAGCCGGTGGTCGGGTACGTGGCGGGGTTCACCGCGCCCGAGGGCAAGACCATGGGGCATGCGGGCGCGATCGTGTCGGGTTCCTCGGGGACCGCGGCCGCGAAGAAGGAGGCGTTGGAGGCCGCCGGCGTCAAGGTCGGCAAAACCCCCAGCGAAACCGCCAAGCTGGTGCGCGAGCTGTTCTAGCCGCTCAGGTCGTCACGGCCCCGCACCGCGCCTCCGGGCGCGGGCGGGGCCGTCGCCGTTCCCGGACCCGGTCCACGCCGGGGCCGCCGTTCCGCCGAGCCGCCCCCGGCTCAGCCGCCGGTGATCTCGCCCGGGCCGCCCCCGCGGCGCCGGCGGCGGGCCAGGGCGGTGATGAGGCCGGGCACCACCAGCAGGCAGAAGAAGCCCAGGAAGACGGAGATGGCCGTGACGTTGCCGGAGATGAACGTCGGCACGCCCCACACGAAGAGCAGGAACCCGCCCCAGCCCATGACGGACGACAGGTTGTCGTCGTCCTTCTTTTTCTTCTTCGCCACGGACCGGCCGGTCGCGGCCAGGTCCACCGGCCCCTCGCCGTTCGCCGCGGGGACGACCGCCGCGGAGGCGGACAGGAAGCCCGGGTGCAGGTTCGGGGGCAGGTCCTCGAACAGCGGGACCAGGTCCTTGCCGGTGACGGCGCGCAGGGCCGCGGCCGAGCGCTCCTCGTGCTCGTCGACGGTCAGCCGACCCTCCTGGAACGCGGTGCGCAGGGACTCCAGCGCCTCGTCGCGTTCGCCGTCGGAGAGGCGGTAGGGGGCGGGATCCGGGCCTGTCATCTTCGTCCGTTCGAGCGGGGGAACCGGCTTCTCCATCGTATGACGGACGTACCGGCCAGGGGGTTCCGGAACGGTCCCGCGGGGACGGGGAAGCACGACACGCGCGGCGGGGATGGCGCGGAGCAATCCGGTCCCTGGCAGCATAAGTCGGGTGAGCACGCCAGGATCACCCCCCGACCCAGCCCGCCGCACGGGAACCGCGGAAGCGCCGCGCCCGGTCTACTCGACCGGGGGCGTGGCGGCCGCGACCGCCGCGGGCATCGGCCTGGCGGTCATCGTCACCCTGACCATGGTCGGGTGGGTGGCCGCGCCCCACGACACGTTCGGCGAGGAGATCGTCGACCTGCTCCAGGGGGCCGTGCTGGCCTGGCTGGTGGGCCACCACGTGTCGTTCTCGGTGCCGGAGGGGAGTATCAGCCTCCTCCCGATCGGCCTGGTGCTGCTGCCGGGGCTGCTGCTGTACCGGTCGGGGCGGTGGGTGGCGCGCAACTGCGAGATCGCCCGGCTGCGGCACGTGCACCGGGCGGCGATCGCGATCGCCGGGCCGTACGCGGCGATCGCCGGGACGCTGGCGCTGCTGGCCCGCACCGACACGGTGGAGCCGAGCATGCCGCGGGCGCTGCTCATGGGGTTCGTCATCGCGTTCCTGGCCGGGGGGCTGGGGGTGCTGCGCCAGCTGATGCGCGACAAGGGCGTGGTGGCCAGGGACCTGCTGGGGCTGATGCCCGCCCGGTCGCGGTCGCTGCTGGTGGGGATGCTCGCCTCCACCGGGACACTGCTGCTGGGCGGGTTCCTGCTGTTCCTGGTGGCGCTGGCGGTGAGCCTGCCCGAGGCGGTCGAGACCACGCGGCTGCTGGCCCCGGGGTGGGTGGGCGGCCTGCTGCTGCTGCTCATCCAGCTCGCCTACCTGCCCAACGCGGTGGTGTTCGCGGTCTGCTACGCCCTGGGCCCGGGGTTCGCGGTGGGGGAGATGACGGTGGTGGCCCCGACGGGGGTGTCGGTGGGGCCGCTGCCGCTGCTGCCCATGCTGGCGGCGCTGCCGGAGAACGGGGCGGCGCCGGTGTCGTCCCTGGCGGCGCTGGCGGTGCCGTTCGTCGCGGGGGCGGTGGGCGGGGTGCTGACCCAGCGCAGCGCGCCGGACGTGGTGAGCGAGGCCGCGCCGCTGTGGGGGTTCGTGTGCGGGGTGACCACCGGGCTGCTGTGCGCCGCTTTGGGCGAGCTGGCGGGCGGGTCGCTGGGCGGCCACCGGCTGTCGGACGTGGGCCCGTCCGCCTGGCAGGTGGGGCTCGTGGCCGCGCTGGAGGTGGGGGTGGCCGCGGCCATCGCGGCGTGGGTCGCCAACTGGTGGTACACCCGCCGCTCCCCGGCGGCCGCGACCGCCGCCCCGACCGCGACGGCCGGGGACCCGGCCGAGGACGCCCCGGAGCCGGAGGCCGAGCGCGCCGCGCGGGTGGAGCTGCCCGCCGACGTCCCGGTGGGCGAGGGGCTGGCCACGGTCACCCCCCTGCGCCCGCGGGAGGACAAGGGCGGTGGGGTCGCCGTCGAGGAGGCGCCCGAGGCCCCGGCGGAGGACGCCGCGCCGGCCGGGCCCACCGCGGAGGAGGAGCGCGAGCGCAAGGAACGGGAGCGGGCCGAGCGCGCCGAGGCCAGGGCCGCCGCCCGGGCGGCCAGGGCCGCGGACAGGGAGCGCAAGCGCGAGGAGCGCCGCGCCCGCCGGGCCGAGCGCCCCCGCCTGTGGCGCCGCAGGGCCGCCGAGGACGACTCCGAGGACCTGTACGGCATCACCTACGAGGCCGGCCCCGACGAGGTCGACGGCCCCCGCCCCTGACGTGCGCGGACAACCCCGCACCGGGGCCCGGCGTCCCTGGGACACGGCCCCCGGGGCCTGAGACGGGGGCGGGGCCGCGCCGGCGGCGCGGCCCCGTGGGGGTTGCTACTTCTCGGCCGGGACCGGGGGCTTGCGCTTGTCCGGCTCGAAGATGGCGTTGACCAGCTCCGTGCACCAGGCCAGCAGCTCCAGGTCGCGCAGCGGCTTGCCGCCCATGCCGCCCGCCTTGGGGACCGGCACCAGCAGGGTGCGGGTGGCCTCCTTGAGCAGCGACTTGGGGTACATCCGCCGCAGCCGCAGTTCCTGCGACTCCCGCAGCTCCACCGGGGTGAACCGGATCTGGTTGCCCTGGAGCACCACGTCCTGGAGCCCCGCCGCGCGGGCCAGGACCCGGAACCGGGCCACCGCCATGAGGTTGTCCACCGGCTGGGGCGGGGTGCCGTACCGGTCGGTGAGCTCCTCGTAGGCGGCGAGCACGTCGTCCTCGCAGGTGATGCCCGCGATCCGCTTGTACGCCTGGAGCCGCAGCCGCTCGCCCGGCACGTAGTCGTGCGGGATGTGCGCGTTGACCGGAAGCTCGACGCGGGTCTCGGTCTCCTCGGCGGCGCTCTGGTCGCCCTTGAGCTCGGCGACGGCCTCGCCGACCATGCGCACGTACAGGTCGAAGCCGACCCCGGCGATGGTGCCCGACTGCTCCGCGCCCAGGATGTTGCCCGCGCCGCGGATCTCCAGGTCCTTCATCGCCACGTACATGCCCGCACCGGTCTCGGTGTGCTGGGCGACGGTGGCCAGCCGCTCGTAGGCGGTCTCGGTGAGCGGCTTCTCCGGCGGGTACAGGAAGTACGCGTACGCCCGCTCGCGGCCTCGGCCGACCCGGCCGCGCAGCTGGTGCAGCTGGGAGAGGCCGTAGGTGTCGGCGCGGTCCACGATCAGCGTGTTGGCGTTGGGGACGTCCAGGCCGGACTCGACGATGGTCGTGGAGACCAGCACGTCGAAGTTCTTCTCCCAGAAGTCCACCATGACCTTCTCGAGCTGCTGCTCGTTCATCTGGCCGTGGGCGTAGGCGACCCGCGCCTCGGGCACCAGCCGCTTGATCTCGGCGGCGACCCTGTCGATGGACGCGACCCGGTTGTGCACGAAGAACACCTGGCCCTCGCGCATCAGCTCCCGGCGGATCGCCGCGGTGATCTGCTTGTCCTCGTACGGCCCGACGAAGGTCAGCACCGGGTGGCGCTCCTCCGGCGGTGTGAGGATGGTGGTCATCTCCCGGATGCCGGTCAGGCCCATCTCCAGGGTGCGCGGGATCGGCGTCGCCGACATGGCGAGCACGTCCACCTGGGTGCGCAGCCGCTTGAGGGCCTCCTTGTGCTCGACGCCGAACCGCTGCTCCTCGTCGATGATGACCAGGCCCAGGTCCTTGAACCTGGTCTCGGAGGACAGCAGCCGGTGGGTGCCGATGACCACGTCGACCTCGCCGGAGCGCAGGCCCTCCCGGGTCAGCTCCACCTCGGCGTCGGTCTGGAACCGCGACATCGGCTTGACGGTGACGGGGAAGGACGCGTACCGCTCGGTGAACGTGGACAGGTGCTGCTGCACCAGCAGGGTGGTGGGCACCAGCAGCGCCACCTGCTTGCCGTCCTGCACCGCCTTGAACGCGGCCCGCACCGCCACCTCGGTCTTGCCGTAGCCGACGTCGCCGCAGATCAGCCGGTCCATGGGGACGGACCGCCCCATGTCCTTCTTGACCTCCTCGATGGCGGCGAGCTGGTCGGGCGTCTCCACGTAGGGGAACGCGTCCTCCAGCTCCCGCTGCCAGGGCGTGTCGGGGCCGAACGCGTGCCCGGGCGAGGCCTGGCGGGCCGAGTACAGGCGGATGAGGTCGCCCGCGATCTCCCGGACCACCTTGCGGGCGCGGCTCTTGGCCTTGCTCCACTCGGCGCCGCCCATCTTGGACAGCGCGGGCGCGTCGCCGCCGACGTACCGGGTGACCTCGCCGAGCTGGTCGGTGGGGACGAACAGCCGGTCGCCGGGCTGGCCGCGCTTGGACGGCGCGTACTCGATGAGCAGGTACTCGCGGGTGGCGCCCTGGATCTGGCGGCTGACCATCTCCAGGTACCGGCCCACGCCGTGCTGCTCGTGGACGACGTAGTCGCCGGGCTTGAGCTGGAGCGGGTCGACGGTGCCCTTGCGGCGGCTGGGCATGCGCCGCATGTCGCGGGTGGAGGACTTCTGTCCGGCCAGGTCGGTCTCGGTGAGCACGACGGTGCGCACCGTGCGCAGCAGGAACCCGTGGTCGACCAGCCCGGTCGTCACGGTGGCCACGGCCGGGGCGGGCGGCCCGGCGAGGTCCTGGACCAGGTCGGCGCCGAGCCCGGCGTCGCGCAGCATCGCCACGAGCCGCTCGGCGGGGCCGTGCCCCTGGGTGACCAGCACGACGCTCCAGTTGTCGTGCAGCCAGCCCTTGATGTCGGCCAGGGCGCGCTCGGTGTCGCCGCGGTAGGAGTCGGCGGGCACCGCGCCCACCACCACGGCGTCGTCCTCCTCGCGGGTGCCGGCCTCGCCGGAGCTGAACGGGGTCAGCCCCCACCAGGGCGTTCCCAGCCGGGAGGCCAGGGAGCGCAGGTCGGCGATGGACATGTACGCGGAGGCGCCCAGGTCGATGGGTGACTCGCCGCCGGAGGCGGCGTTGATCCAGGACGCTTCGAGGAACTCGGCGCTGGTGGCCTCCAGTTCGATGGCGCGGGTGCGGATGCGCTCGGGGTCGCAGCCCACCACCATGGCGCCCTCGGGGAGCAGCTCCAGGAGCGGTTCCATGCGCTCGGCGAGCACGGGGGCGAACGCCTCCATGCCCTCGACGGCGACGCCGTCGGCGAGCTTGGTGAGGACCTCGGCCAGCGCCGGGTGCTCGGCGGCCAGGGCGCGGGCGCGCTCCCGGACGGTGTCGGTGAGCAGCAGCTCCCGGCAGGGCGGGGCGAACAGCCCGGAGGCGGCGTCGTCGTGGTCGCCGCCCTCGCCGGCCGCGATGGACCGCTGGTCGGCGACCTGGAAGTAGCGGATGTCCTCGACGCTGTCGCCCCAGAACTCCAGGCGCAGCGGGTGCTCCTCGGTGGGCGGGAACACGTCGAGGATGCCGCCGCGCACGGCCATGTCGCCGCGCTTCTCCACCAGGTCGACCCGGGAGTACCCGGTGTCGGCCAGGGAGCGCACGACGTCCTCCAGGGACACCTCGTCGCCCTGGCGGACCCGGACGGGTTCGAGGTCGCCCAGGCCGGCGACCAGGGGCTGGAGCACGCTGCGCACGGGCGCGACGACGACCCGCAGCGGTGTGGTCAGCGGGTCGGAGGGGTCGGGGTGGGCGAGTCTCCGCAGCACGGCCAGGCGCCGGCCGACGGTGTCCGAGCGCGGGGACAGCCGCTCGTGCGGCAGTGTCTCCCACGCGGGGAACAGCGCCACGGAGTTCTCGGGCAGCAGCGAACCCAGCGCGTCGGCCAGGTCGGCGGCCTCCCGCTCGGTGGCGGTGACGGCCAGGACGGGGCGGCCGGCGCCCAGGGGCGCGTCGGCCGCCAGCGCGCCGACCATGAAGGGGCGCAGTGCCGCGGGTGCGACGAGGTCGAGGTGGGGATCGCGGCCGCCGCGGGCGGTCTCGATCGCGCTGTGCAGTGCCGGGTCCCGTGAGACGTCGGCGAGAAGTCCAGTGAGGCTCATAGCACCAAAGAAAGAAGAAGAGTTCCGGTTCAGGCGGAAGGTCGCGGCCTGCACGGTGAGGGGCGGCGGCACGGCTGCGGGCGCCGCCCGGGTCTGTTCAGACTATCGAGTCCGCGGCCCGCACGCGGGCCGGGTCCGGACGGGAGCCGTTGCGGTGTCCCGGTCGGGGACGGGCCGCACGGCGGGCGGTGCCTTCATGGGAACCTTTCGTGACCTGCGCGTATTCCGCCCCTCGTGGGGCCTGGGGGCCGCCGGTGCGGTGCGGCGCGGCGGCGCGCGCCCCGTCCGGCATACGCTAGTGGCGATTTCGGTGAACCCCGGTCGGACCGTCGGAGAGGAAGTCGCGTGGTGAGTGTCGACAGGCGCGGGAGCACGTCGGAGGGGGCCTCCGGGCGACCGGACGCCCCGGTCCTCGCCCCCGGCCCGGACGCGCTCGCGCATCTGGAACTGATACTGAGCGGGGCGTACCCGCTGCCGGGATTCATGACACGCGAGCAGGCGGAGTCGGTGGAGCGCGCGGGCAGGCTGCCCGATGGGCGCGCGTGGCCGGTTCCGGTCATCCTTCCCGTCCCGGCGGATTTCACCGTCGAGGGCGGCACGGTGGTCCTGACCGACCCGGAGGGCGCCCCGCTGGCGGAGCTGGCGGTCGCCGAGCGCTGGAAGGACGGGGCGGGGGAGTACCGCCTGGCGGGGGAGGTGTCGCTGCTGAGGCCGCCCACGTACGGGGTGCTGCGCGAGCTGCGGGCCACCCCGGCGGAGGTGCGCGCCCGCCGCGACCTGGAGGGCCGGGTGGAGGGGCCGCTGCTGGCGGTGGTCACCGACCGGCCGCTGCACCACCGGGCCCTGCACCAGATCCGCGCCCAGGCGGAGGCCCTGGCCCAGGCCCCGGGGGTGGAGGCGGACCGCGCCGAGGTGCTGGTCCTGGTCGACACCGGGCTGGAGGACGAGGGCATGACGGCCGCGGTGCTGGCCGCCCGGCCGCTGCTGCCGCCGCACACCTCGTTCGCGGTGTGCACGCTGCCGCGCGCGGCGGCCCGGGCGAGCGGGCCGTTCGGCGGCCCGTGGGGGGACCGGGACGCGCTGCTGGCGGCGCACGTGGCCGCCGTGTACGGCGCCACCCACCTGGTCGTCGAGGCGGGGCGGGACGGCCCGGACGTGGACCGCGTCATGGCCCGGCGCCCGCCGGTGACGCTGCTGGACCCCGAGCCGTGGCTCTACGACGCCGACGAGGGCCTGTGGGAGCCGCTGACCCGGGTGGACCCGGCCCGGGCCCGCCGGGAGCCGTCCGACGCCGAGGTGGAGGCGGAGCTGGCGCACGGCCGCGAGCTGCCGGTGTGGTTCACCCCGGCGCGGGTGGCCGCGGAGCTGGCGCGGCTGCGCCCGGCGCGCACCCGGCGCGGGCTGACGGTGTTCTTCACGGGGCTGTCGGGGTCGGGCAAGTCGACCATCGCGCGGGGCGTGTGCGACGGCATCCGCCGGGCGGGCCGCACGGTGACGCTGCTCGACGGCGACGTGGTGCGGCGCATGCTCTCGCACGGGCTGACCTTCTCGACGCAGGACCGGGAGCTGAACATCCGCCGGATCGGCTACGTGGCGGCGGAGATCGGCCGCCACGGCGGGGTGGCGGTGTGCGCGCCGATCGCCCCCTACGCCCGGGGCCGCGCCGAGGTGCGGGCCATGGCGCAGGAGGCGGGCGGCGACTTCTTCCTGGTGCACGTGGCGACGCCGCTGGAGGTGTGCGAGGCCCGCGACCGCAAGGGCCTGTACGCCAAGGCGCGGGCGGGGGAGATCCCCGCGTTCACCGGGATCTCCGACCCCTACGAGGAGCCCGTGGACGCGGACTTGGTGGTGGACACCGTGGACGCGGACCCGGCCGACTCGGTGGCGGCGGTGCTGGCCGCGCTGCGCGCGGGCGGCTGGCTGCCCGAGCAGGACCACTGACCCCTCCGCCCGCGGTCGGCCCCCGCGCCCGCGGCCGGCCCCCCTTCGACGATGGACGAGGACCCGATATGACCGAGCCCCAGCCCGCCGGGCACCGCCTGCTGCGCCTGGTGGAGGTGATGCGCACCCTGCGCGCCGAGTGCCCGTGGGACCGGGACCAGACCCACGGGTCGCTGGCCAAGTACCTCATCCAGGAGGCGTACGAGACCCTGGAGACGATCGAGGAGGGCGACTTCGCGCTGCTGCGCGAGGAGCTGGGCGACGTGCTGCTCCAGGTGGTGTTCCACGCGGCGATCGCGGCCGAGCGGCCCGAGGGCGACCCGGCGCGGTTCACGGTGGACGACGTCGCCGACGCGATCATCGACAAGATGACCCGCCGCCACCCGCACGTGTTCGGCGGGGCGGAGGTGTCGGGCACCGACGAGGTGTGGTCGAACTGGGAGGCCATCAAGGCCGCCGAGCGGGCCGCCAAGGCCGAGGCCGCGGGCGGTGCGGACGTCTCCATCCTGGACGGGGTGCCCTTCGCCCAGCCCGCGGTGATGCTGGCGGCCGAGGTGCAGGGGCGCGCGGTGCGCAACGGGTTCCCCGCGGACCTGGTGGGCGACGACGGCGGCGAGGGCGGCGGGCTGTTCGCCGCGGTGGCCGACGAACGCGGCCGCGGCCGCGACGCCGAGACCGACCTGCGCTCGGCGGCCCGCCGCTTCGACGCGCGGGTGCGCGCGGCCGAGGCGGCCGCCCGCGCGGACGGCCGCGACCCGCGGGAGCTGTCCGGGGAGGAGTGGCGCGCCTACTGGGCCGCCACCGCCTGACCGGTCCGCACCGGCCGTCCCCGGCCGCCCGGCCCCGAGCCGCCCCGGCCCCTGTGGGCCCATCCGTCCCGTCCCGACCGTCCCGAGCCCCCGGCCCGTGCGGCCCATCCGCCCCGGCCGTCCCCGGCCGCTCCGGCCCGGGGCGGGATCATCCGCCCGGAGCCCCCGATCCGTGCGGGCCCGTGCGGGCCGCCCGGGTCAGGGCCGGGCCGGGTCCGGGGCGGGGGCGTCCAGGTCCAGGGCCTCGGCGGCGTTGGACAGCCGCCTGTCGAACCGGCCCAGCAGGGAGAGCAGCGGCCCCCCGGCCCGCAGCACCGTGTCGCGCAGCAGGATCCCCCGCCGGGTGCGCGGGGCCAGGACGCCCAGGCCCGCGTCGGCGATGGCCTGGTTGGCGTCCACGTAGGGCCGCATCCGCGCCTCGTAGGCGGCCAGGGCGCCGGCCGCGCCGTCGTGCCGGGCCAGCTCCCCGGCGAGCACGTACGCCCCGACCAGGGCCAGGCTGGTGCCCTGCCCGGACATGGGGGAGGGGCAGTACCCGGCGTCGCCCAGCAGGACCACCCGGCCGGCCGACCAGGTGTCCATGTGGATCCGGGTCACCGAGTCGAAGTAGAAGTCCCCGGCCCCGTCCATGGCGTCCAGGATCCGGTCGTTCTCCCAGCCCAGGCCCGCGAACTCCGCCCGCAGGTACGCCTTCTGCTCGGCGGGCGGCCGGCGGTCGATCCCGGAGGCCGCGGGGGAGCGGAGGAGGAAGACGGCCTTGGCGCCCTCGGCGCGGGGCGTCCGGTACATCCCGGCGGCCTTGCCGGGGACGTTGAAGAGCCGCGCCTCCCGGTCCAGGCCCAGGTGGTCGGGGATCGTGAAGATGCTGATGTAGGCGCCCAGGAACCGGGCGTACCGCCCCTCGGGGCCGAACGCGAGCCGCCGGGTGGCGGAGTGCAGCCCGTCGGCGCCCACGACCAGGTCGAAGGTGCGCGGTGCGGCGTTGAGGAAGGTCGCCCGCACCCGGTCGCCGTCCTGTTCCAGGGCCGTGAGGGTGTCGTCGTACAGGTACTCGGTGTGCGCGGTGGTGGGCGCGTGCAGGATGCGCACCAGGTCGCCGCGGAGGATCTCCAGGGACCGGCCGTCGTCCACCGCGTCGGCCGAGGAGAACCGGGCGGACCGGCGGCCCCGCGCGTCCACGAACGCCGCCCCGTCCATCTCGGTGACGTTGCGGCGGATCTCGGCGAGCGCGCCCATGCGCTCCGCCACGTCGACGGCGACGCCGCGCAGGTCGATGGCGTAGCCGCCGGACCGCAGGTCCGGGGCGCGTTCGACCACGGTCGCGCGGATGCCGTGGTGGTGCAGCCAGTGGGCGAGGGCGGGTCCGGCGACGCCGGCTCCGGAGATCAGGACGTCGTTCACGGCGGGCATGGGGGTCCTCCTCGGGGTCCCGCGGCGGGTGTGCCGTCCCCTTTCACGGTAGAGAGCTACTTACCGGGCGTCAAGTAACTTACCGGTCGGAAGGTCAGGGTTAGACTCGTGGGGACGGTCGGCGGCAGGAACAGGAGTGAGGTCTGTGCCCAGAACGCACGGTGACACCAGGGCGGAGATCCAGGGGGTCGCCCTCGACCTCTTCGGCAGGCAGGGCTACGAGAAGACGAGCCTGCGCGAGATCGCCGAACGCCTGGACATCACCAAGGCCGCGCTCTACTACCACTTCCGGTCCAAGGAGGACCTGCTCCGGGCCCTCGTCGAGCCCCTGCGGCGGGACATGGAGGGGTTCCTGGAGGGCGTGGACGGGCTCGCCCGCGACGCCCCCGAGGAGGTCCTCGGCGCCTACTTCGACATCTGTGTGCGCCACGGCACCCTGCTGACCGCGCTGCTCAACGACCTGGCCTCCCTCAGCCGGATCGGGCTGGTCGGGGACATCATGGGCTGGCGGCGCCGCCTGGACGCCGCGCTCGTGGGGGAGGACGCCGGGATGCCCGCCAGGATGGGCGCCGTCATCGCCCTGGGCGGCCTCCAGGACCTCGCCGTGTACCTGGACCCCGAGGAGGCGGCCGAGTGCCGCGACCGGGCCGTGGCCATCGCGGCGGCCGCGCTGCTGGAGGGTACGGGACCGCGAACGGACGGCATGGACTAGACCAATTTCACAGGGTGCGCGCGCTCACACCCGGGGCGGGTCGCTAGTCTCGTGTGCGGGTCCTGGAACAGTGGTCCACAGAAACACCGAAGAGACGGAGAGACCGTGGCGTCCATCGAGGCAGTTCAGGCGCGAGAGATCCTTGACTCCCGCGGCAACCCCACCGTCGAGGTCGAGGTCGGGCTCGACAACGGCATCATCGGGCGCGCCGGCGTGCCCAGCGGTGCCTCCACCGGCAAGTTCGAGGCGGTCGAGCTGCGCGACGGCGGCGACCGCTACGGCGGCAAGGGCGTGAGCAAGGCCGTCGCGGCCGTCAATGACGAGATCGCCAACGAGCTGCACGGGTTCGAGCCCGACGACCAGCGGCTGATCGACCGCGCGCTCATCGAGCTCGACGGCACCCCCGACAAGTCCCGGCTGGGCGCCAACGCCATCCTCGGCGCCTCCCTGGCCACGGCGCGCGCCGCCGCCCTGGAGGCGGAGCTGCCGCTGTTCCGCTACCTCGGCGGCCCCAACGCGCACGTGCTGCCCGTGCCGATGATGAACATCCTCAACGGCGGCGCCCACGCCGACAGCAACGTCGACATCCAGGAGTTCATGGTCGCCCCCATCGGCGCGTCCACCTTCTCCGAGGCGGTCCGCTGGGGCGCCGAGGTCTACCAGGCCCTGAAGTCCGTGCTCAAGGGCCACGGCCTGGGCACCGGCGTCGGCGACGAGGGCGGCTTCGCCCCCAACCTGGACAGCAACCGCGCCGCCCTGGACCTCATCGTCGAGGCCATCGAGAAGGCCGGGTACACCCCGGGCACCGACATCGCGCTGGCCCTGGACGTGGCCGCCTCGGAGCTGTTCTCCGACGGCGTCTACACCTTCGAGGGCAAGCCGCGCACCTCCGCGGAGATGTCCGCCTACTACGCCGAGCTGGTCGAGGCCTACCCCCTGGTCTCCATCGAGGACCCGCTCGACGAGGAGGACTGGGAGGGCTGGAAGGCCCTCACCGACTCCCTCGGCGACAAGGTCCAGCTGGTCGGCGACGACCTCTTCGTCACCAACCCCGAGCGGCTGTCCCGCGGCATCGAGAGCGGCACCGCCAACTCGCTGCTGGTCAAGGTCAACCAGATCGGCACCCTCACCGAGGCGCTGGACGCGGTCGCCCTCGCCCAGCGCAGCGGCTACACGGCGATGATCAGCCACCGCTCCGGCGAGACCGAGGACACCACCATCGCCGACATCGCGGTGGCCACCAACGCCGGGCAGATCAAGACCGGCGCCCCGGCGCGCAGCGAGCGGGTCGCCAAGTACAACCAGCTGCTGCGCATCGAGGAACTGCTGGAGGACGCCGCCGTCTACGCGGGCGTGTCGGCCTTCCCGCGCTTCGCCCGGCGCGGCTAGTCTGCCCCAGTGTCCCGCGAATCGCAGCAGCCGCCCGCAAAGGCCCGTAAGGCGACCAAAGCCGACAGGCCGCGCGGCCGTGCCGCCCGGCGGGACACGAAGGCACCGGACCGGAAGAAGCAGAAGAAGCAGCAGGGGAGGGCGTCGCGACCGGCGCCCTCCCCGCCCCGGACCGTGCGGCCCATGCTCACCAGCCGGGCCGCGATCCTGGCCCTGGTCGTGTGCGTGATCGCGCTCAGCCTGGCCTATCCGCTGCGCGAGTACGTGGCCCAGCGCGCCCAGATCGCCCAGCTCCAGGAGGAGCGGGCGCGCATGGAGGCGAGCGTGCGCGAGCTGCGCGCCCGCGAGGAGGCCCTGAGCACCGACGAGTACGTCGAGCGCGAGGCCCGGCTGCGCCTGCACTACCAGTACCCGGGCGAGACCGCCTACATCGTGGTGCGCCCCGAGGACGAGGACGAGCCCGGCGCCGAGGCGGGCCCCGGCGAGCCGTGGTTCACCGCGCTGTGGCGCTCGGTGCGCGAGGCCGACGACCCCGCCGCGGGCGGCGCGCCCTGACCGGAGGCCCTCCGGCCCGGCCCCTGGCGGGGCGCGGACGCCCCGGGGGCCCTATCCTGGACCGGTCATGACTTCCGCAGATCAGCCCGCATCCGGGCGTACCGGGGACCCCGTCGACGCGCGCGACGTCGCCGCCATCGAACTCCAGCTGGGCCGCGCCCCGCGCGGCGTGCGCGGGGTCGCGCACCGCTGCCCGTGCGGCCTGCCGGACGTGGTGCGCACCGCGCCGCGGCTGGAGGACGGGACCCCCTTCCCGACCTTGTACTACCTGACGTGCCCGCGCGCCGCGTCCGCGATCGGCCGGCTGGAGAACTCCGGCCGGATGCGCGAGATGCAGGACCGCCTGGCAGAGGACCCGGAGCTGCGCGCGGCCTACACCGAGGCGCACGAGTCCTACATCGCCGAGCGCGCCGAGCAGGCGCGCCGCGACGGCGTGGAGCCGCTGCCGGAGGGGATGCAGAGCACCGGCGGCATGCCCACCCGGGTCAAGTGCCTGCACGCGCTGGTCGCCCACGAGCTGGCCGCGCCGGGGGTCAACCCGTTCGGGGCCCAGGCTCTGGAGGAGCTCCCGCACTGGTGGGACCGGGGCCCCTGTGTGTGCGTCGACGAGAACGCCCCCGAGGGCGCGGAAGGGAACGGGTCATGAGCGGTGTCGCGGCGATCGACTGCGGGACGAACTCGGTCAGGCTGCTGATCGCGGACGTCGTCCACATCGACGGTGACGAGGTCCAGGTCGTGGACGTCGACCGGCGCATGGAGATCGTGCGGCTGGGCGAGGGCGTCGACGAGACGGGGGAGTTCGCTCCCCAGGCCCTGGAGCGCACCTTCGAGGCGCTGCGCGGCTACGCCGAGGCCATCGCCGCGCACGGCATCGAGCTGGGCCCGGAGGCGGTCCGGATGGTCGCCACCAGCGCCACCCGGGACGCGCGCAACCGCGGGGTGTTCATCGACGGCGTGCGCGAGATCCTGGGAGTGGAGCCGGAAGTGGTCACCGGCCTGGACGAGGCGGAGCTGTCCTTCGTGGGCGCCACCGCCGAGTTCGCCGCGGAGGCCGCGGAGGACGGCCACCCCGACCTCAAGCCGCCGTTCCTGGTGGTGGACATCGGCGGCGGCTCCACCGAGTTCGTCCTGGGCGGCGGGACCGGGGACGAGGACGAGCTGGTGCGGGCCGCGCTGTCGGTCAACATCGGCTGCGTGCGGATGACCGAGCGGCACCTGCGCAGCGACCCGCCCACCGCGGAGGAGATCGCGGCGGCGACCGCCGACATCGACGCCGCTCTGGACGAGGTCGAGCGGGTCGTCCCGCTGCGCGAGGCGGGCACGGTGGTGTGCGTCGCGGGCACCGCGACGACGGTCGCCGGGATCGCGCTGGACCTGCCCGAGTACGACTCCGAGCGGATCCACCACACGCGCGTGTCCGCGGAGGAGCTGGACCGGATCACCGGGAGCCTGCTGGCGTCCACGTCGGTGCAGCGGTCGGAGATCGGCGTCATGCACCCGGGCCGGGTCGACGTGATCGGCGCGGGCGCGCTGGTGCTGTCCCGGGTCCTGGCCCGCACGGGGGCGGACGCGTTCACGGCCAGCGAGCACGACATCCTGGACGGCGTGGCCTGGAGCCTGGTCGTCTAGGCCGCGCTCCTCCGAACCTCCGCCCCTTTCCGGCCGTGCCGGGCGCCTCAGGCGCCCCGCGCACGCCGGCGGGGCGGGAGGGCGTGCCGAGAGCCGGGTCCGCCGGTGTCCGGCGGACCCGAGTGCACGGGGGCGGAACCTCGTGTTCTAGGGTTCACCAGGGTCTTTCGGGGTCCGGGCAAGGGACCTCCGGGTGAGACGTGTCACCCCACAGGACCCTTGTGAACGCTTTCACAACCGCTCTGAGCTGCGGAAACGCAATCCGGGTCGGCTGGAAAGTGGTGGGAAGGTGGCCAGGTGTGAACCTTCTCTGTGGGTAGGTGCTTGTGAAAGAATGCACAAGCAGCGACAAAAAGGTCGGGCTCCCGTAACAGCCACGACTCGCAACACGAGTGGGAGCCTCCACCCCCGGGGCAACGGGGGAGGCCGAAGAAACCGTTAGGGCGGATATGCGATGACCGAGAGCAGGAACTACCGGCTGGTGCACGGCGGAGGGGACGAGGCGGAGATCCCGCACATCCTCATCGTCGGTGGCGGTTACCTCGGGATGTACACCGCGAAGCGGCTGGAGAAGAAGCTCGGTGCCGGTGAAGCGCGGATCACCGTCATCGACCCCAACTCGTACATGACGTACCAGCCGTTCCTGCCCGAGGCCGCGGCCGGGAGCATCGCCCCCCGCAACGTGGTCGTTCCGCTGCGCAAGGTCTTCAAGCGGGTCCGCGTCCTGGGCGGCCGGGTCGTGCGCATCGACAACGCCGACCGCACCGTCCGCTACGAGCCCAACCTGGGCGAGCCCGAGACCATCTCCTACGACTACCTGGTGATGGCCGCCGGCGCCGTCTCGCGCACCCTGCCCATCCCCGGCCTGGCCGAGTGGGGCATCGGCATCAAGACGGTCGAAGAGGCCGCCTACCTGCGCAACCACGTGCTCGACCAGCTGGCCATCGCCGACTCCACCGACGACGAGGACGTCCGCCGCAAGGCGCTGACCTTCGTGTTCGTCGGCGGCGGGTTCGCCGGCGCCGAGGCCATCGCCGAGCTGGAGGACATGGTCCGCGACGCGGTCCGCATCCACCCCTCGATCGAGCAGTCGGACGTGCGGTTCTACCTCATCGAGGCCGCCGACAAGATCCTGCCCGAGGTCGGCCCCGAGGTCGGGACCAAGGCCCTCAACCAGCTGCGCCGCCGCGGCATCGACGTCCGGCTCAAGACGTTCCTGGAGTCGGCCGTCGACCAGCGCATCAAGCTCAGCGACGGCGCCGAGTTCGACGCCGGCACCCTGGTGTGGACCGCGGGCGTCAAGCCCAGCCCGGTGGTCTCGGCCAGCGACCTGCCGCTGGGCCCCAAGGGCCACGTCGACACCAGCGAGTACCTCATCGTCAACGGCGCCGAGAACGTGTTCGCCGGCGGCGACAACGCCCAGGTGCCCGACGGCAACGGCGGCTACTACCCGCCCAACGCCCAGAACGCGGTGCGCCAGGCCCCGGTGCTGGCCGACAACGTCATCGCCACCCTGCGCGGCGAGAAGCCCAAGGCCTACCGCCACAAGAACCTCGGCGCGGTGGCCGGGCTGGGCATGCACAAGGGCGCCGCCCAGCTGTTCGGGAAGATCGGGCTCAACGGCCGCCTGGCCTGGTACGCGCACCGCGCCTACCACCTGTTCGCGGTCCCGACCTTCAACCGCAAGTTCCGGGTGCTGTCGGACTGGACCCTCGGGTTCTTCCTGCGCCGCGACTTCGCCGCGCTGCCCGACATGATCGAGCCCCGCCAGGCCTTCGAGGAGGCCAGCAACCCGCAGGTGGTCGAGGGCGGCCACCTGCGCCGGGTGAGCTAGGGCGTGTTCGGCGGATCATTCCGGGTCGCGGCCGCGAGGCTTCCTCTCGCTACGCCGCCTGCGCTTGGACAGCCGAACCCGGGCTGACCTGCGCCGGTCGTCTTGCGAGAGATCGCCTCGCGGCCGCTCCCGGCATTCGGCGCAAGCGCCGAAACGCTCGAAAGCATCCACCGAACACGCCCTAGCGCGGACGAGGACCGGATCGAGGCCGTCCCCCCGGGGACGGCCTCTTCGCGTGTCCCGTTCCGGCCAGTCCGCGGCAAATCGCGCGATCGGCCCGGCCGGTATGATGGGCTCGCCCTCGTAGCCCAATGGTAGAGGCAGGCCCCCTAAAAGGGTCACAAGTGTCGGTTCGAGTCCGACCGGGGGTACTCGCGGGCCCGGCGCCTCACGGCGCGGGCCGTTCCTGCTCCATCAGCAGTTGCAGCTGTGTGAACAGCCGCTCCCCGGGGTCGGACAGGTCGATCCCGCTGACCTCCGCCGCCCGGCGCACCCGGTACCGCAGGGTGTTCGGGTGGATGTGCAGCCGCTCCGCCGCCGCCCGGGCGTCCCCGAACGCCTCCAGGTAGGCCGACAGCGAGCGCACCAGCTCCGCGCCGCCGTCCCGGTCGTACTCCACCAGCCGCGACACCCGCGGGTCCCGCAGCGAGGGCTCCTCGCGCAGCAGCGCCAGCGTCTCCCGGACGAGCACCCGCGAGCGCACGTCCTCGATGGACGCGACCTCCCGGTCGGCGTCGCCGCGCATCGCCTCCAGCACCCGGTCGGCCTCCGCCCGCGAATCGGGGGCGTCGGCCAGCCGCCGCACCGGCGAGCCCACCGCCGCCCGCACCCGCAGGCCCAGGGCCGACCGCGCCGCCTCCACGATCCGGCCGCACAGCGTCATCACCGTGCGCTCGACCCCGTCGCCGTCCCGGGTCAGGTCGGGCAGCAGCGCGTAGACCCGCCCGTTCAGCTCGGTCACCAGGGCACTGCGCCGGTAGGCGGCGGTGTGCACCGACACCAGGTCGAGGAACCGGCGGCGGCGCAGCTCCCGCTCGGGGCGGTCGGCCCGCTCCTGGCCCTCCTCGCCCACCGGGGCGAACGCCGCCACCAGCGCGGCCCGGCGGCTGTGCACCTCCACCGTGTCCGCCAGGGCCGCCGCGTCGATCCGCCCTTCTAGGAGGCTGGACAGCAGGTCCTCGCGCAGCCGCAGCCCGGCGCTGGCCCGGGTGCGCTGGCGGATCATCTGCAGCGCGGCGGTGCGGGCGGCGCCCAGCAGCGCCTCCTCGGCGTGCTCGGACAGGGGGCGCGAGCCCTCCTGCACCCAGATCGCGCCCAGCGGCCGGTCGCCGGCGTGGATGCCCACCGCCAGCCGCCGCCGGATGCCCAGATCCGGGTGCTCGTCGATGCGCACCACCTCCTCGCCCGCGCGCAGCCGGGCGAACACCCCCCACTCGCGCAGCAGCGCCAGGTACGACTCCGGGCCGCGCCGCCCCAGCACCGACAGCCGCCGCAGCTCGTCCACCTCGGCGCCGCTGGAGTAGGCCAGCACCCGGCTCGCCGAGTCCTCGATGCTCACCAGTCCGCCGGTCAGCCGGGCGATGGTCTGGGCCATCGAGAACAGGTCGCCGTCGGCCTCGCCGGTGTCGCCGTCCTCCAGCAGCCGGGCGTCGTCGACGATGCTCTGGCACACGGCCTGGAACCGGTCCCAGCGCACCTCCGGCCGCACCGCCAGCAGCGCGATGCCCGCCTCCTGGGCCTCCGCGCGCAGCGGGGCCAGGTCGTCGCCGCCCACCCGGGGGCGGCGGACCGGGCTCCCCTCGGGCGGGGCCCCGGTCTTGACCGCGACCGCGCTCGCCCCCTGTTCGGCGATCCGCCGCACCAGCCGCCGGGCCGAGCCGCCGCGGGCCCCGATGAGCAGGACCAGGTCGCCGCCGCGCACCTCGGTCCGGTCCTCGGGGTCCAGGATGAGGACGTTGTCCACTTGGACATCCAGCCCCTCCGGGGCCGCGGCCACGTCCAGGACCGGGTCGCCCAGGGCGAGCAGCAGGCGGCGCAACGGGACGCCCGGGCGCGGCTCCGTCGCCTCTCGGTCGTGACCAGCGGGAACGTCAGAAGTCACGGGAGCCTCCGATGGCATGCGGCGAACGGCGGGCAGGACGCCGCGAAACGGGACGGTGGTGGACCTTCGGGTTTCATTTTGTCCTAGAGGACAAACAGGTCGGGCAAAGAGTGGCCCGCTCCACAAGGTTCGCACGGTCCTGTTCTGGGAGCGTTGGATGAGACAGCCCCTGCTCTGTTCAGGGATAAGACTTCCAGGGAGGTGCCCCATGGACGCCGTGACCAACGTCCCGCTGCCGGTGAACGAGCCCGTTCTCTCGTACGCGCCCGGCAGCGCCGAGCGCACGGAACTCGTCGCCGAGCTCGAGAGGCTCGGCAAGGAGCGCATCGACCTGCCGATGCGCATCGGCGGCGAGAGCCGCATGGGCGGCGGCGAGCCGATCGACGTCGTGCAGCCGCACAACCACGCCGCCGTGCTGGGCACCATGCGCAACGCCACCCACCAGGACGCCCGCGACGCCATCGCCGCCGCCAAGGCCGCCGCCCCGGCCTGGCGCGCGATGTCCTTCGACGACCGCGCCGCCATCCTGCTGCGCGCCGCCGAGCTGCTCTCCGGCCCCTGGCGCGCCACCATCAACGCCGCCACCATGCTCGGCCAGTCCAAGACGGCCCAGCAGGCGGAGATCGACGCGGCCTGCGAGCTCATCGACTTCTGGCGCTTCAACGTCGCCTACGCCCGCGAGCTGATCGCCCAGCAGCCGCTGAGCGTCAAGGGCGTGTGGAACCGCATGGAGCAGCGGCCGCTGGAGGGGTTCGTCTACGCGATCACCCCGTTCAACTTCACCGCCATCGCGGGCAACCTGCCCACCGCCCCGGCCCTGATGGGCAACGTGGTCGTGTGGAAGCCCTCCCCGACGCAGCAGTTCGCCGCCGAGCTGACCATGCGCCTGCTGGAGGAGGCCGGGATGCCCCCCGGCGTCATCAACATGGTCACCGGTGACGGCCTGGCCGTCTCCGACGTCGCCCTCAACGACCCGGAGCTGGCCGGTGTGCACTTCACCGGCTCCACCCGCACCTTCCAGCACCTGTGGAAGACCGTCGGCGAGAACATCTCCTCCTACCGCTCCTACCCGCGCATCGTGGGCGAGACCGGCGGCAAGGACTTCATCGTCGCCCACCACACCGCGGACCCGGAGATCCTGCGCACCGCCATCGTGCGCGGCGCCTTCGAGTACCAGGGCCAGAAGTGCTCGGCCGCCTCGCGCGTGTTCGTGGCCCGCTCGGTCTGGGAGAAGATGGGCGACGCCCTCATCGCCGAGACCGAGGCCCTGACCATGGGCGACGTCACCGACCTGTCGAACTTCATGGGCGCCGTCATCGACCGCCGCTCCTTCGACAAGCTGGCCAAGGTCCTGGAGGACGCCAAGTCCGACCCGACCCTGGAGATCGTCGCGGGCGGCACCGCCGACGACTCGGTGGGCTACTTCGTGCGCCCGACCATCATCGTGGGCACGGACCCGTCCAACGACGTGTTCCGCACCGAGTACTTCGGCCCGGTCGTCGCCGTCCACGTCTACGAGGACGACCGCTACAGCGAGATCCTCAAGGTCGTCGACGAGGGCTCGGCCTACGCGCTGACCGGCGCGGTCATCGCCAACGACCGCACCGCGGTCGCCGAGGCGGAGGAGGCCCTGCGCTTCACCGCGGGCAACTTCTACATCAACGACCGGCCGACCGGCTCCATCGTGGGCCAGCAGCCCTTCGGCGGCGGCCGCGCCTCGGGCACCAACGACAAGGCCGGGTCCGCGCAGAACCTGTCGCGCTGGTCCAGCCCGCGCTCCATCAAGGAGACGTTCGTCGCCCCGACGACCTCCTCCTACCCCCACCAGGGGTAGCACCCGGGTTCCGCACCCCTCCCGTCCTGAGGGGTGCGGACTCCCCGCCCCCCGAAGCACCGCCGGCGCGGCCGGGCCGACCCCCGGCCGCGCCCCGCCCGCGCGCGACACGACCGTCCGCGCTCGTCTCCTTCGAGGTCACCATGCTCCGCAAGCCTCTGCTGCTCGCCGCCAGGTCCACCGCCTGCCGCCGGATCGTCGAGCGCACTCCCGTCACCCGTGCCATGGTCCACCGGTTCGTCGCCGGCGAGGACCTGGGCACCGCACTGCCCGCCGTCGAGCGCCTGGCCGGCGACCGCCTCGTCACGCTGGACTTCCTCGGCGAGGACACCAAGGACCGCTCCCAGGCCGAGGGCACCGTCCTGGCCTACGAGGACCTGCTGGCGGCCCTGGGCGAGGCCGGGCTGGGCGACCGCGCCGAGGTGTCGGTCAAGCTGTCCGCCGTCGGCCAGTTCCTGGACCGCGACGGCGAGAAGATCGCCCTGGAGAACGCCCGGCGCATCGCCGAGGCGGCCAAGGCCATCGGCACCACGGTCACCCTGGACATGGAGGACCACACCACCACCGACTCCACCCTGGGCATCCTGCGCGAACTGCGCGAGGACTTCCCGTTCGTGGGCGCGGTGCTCCAGGCCTACCTGCGCCGCACCGAGGCCGACTGCCGCGACCTGAGCGGCGCGGGCTCCCGGGTGCGCCTGTGCAAGGGCGCCTACGACGAGCCCGAGTCGGTGGCCTTCCGCGACAAGCACGAGGTCGACAAGGCCTACGTGCGGGCCCTGCGCATCCTGATGGAGGGCGAGGGCTACCCGATGGTCGCCTCGCACGACCCGCGGATGATCGCCATCGCCGGGGAGCTGGCCGCCGCCAACGGCCGCGGCGCGGACGACTACGAGTACCAGATGCTGTACGGCATCCGCGAGGAGGAGCAGGTCCGCCTCGCCGCCGAGGGCAAGCGCATGCGCGTCTACGTCCCCTACGGCACCGAGTGGTACGGCTACTACATGCGCCGCCTGGCCGAGCGCCCCGCGAACGTGCTGTTCCTGGCGCGTGCGCTGGTCACGCGCAACTAGTTCCACACTGGTCCCACCTGGGACGACGGGGGCACGGGCCGGGGTCGAGACCCCGGCCCGTCATCGTGTTCGCCCGGGGTTCACGCGCCCCGCCCGGAGCCGTTTCCCAACGGTGACCTGCGCGCCGGAACCCCGCCGGAGTCCGGTGCGTTACCTTGTGGGCAGCAATCCACGGTTTCGAAAGGTCTTCCTGGACATGCGGATGCGCAGTTCCAACCCCGTTCTCAAGCGGGCGCTCCAGCAGGCCGGCCCGGCAGGGTACGGCCAGCAGCAGGGTCACCCCCAGCAGGGGTACGGACAGCCGTACCCGCAGCAGGGCTACCCCCAGCAGGGCTACGGCCAGCAGGGTTACGGCCAGCCCTACCCCCAGCAGGGCTACCCGCAGCAGGGTTACCCCCAGCAGGGCTACCCGGGCGGCCCCGCCCAGGGCCACGGCGAAGCCCGGATGACCATCGACGACGTCGTGGTGCGCACGGGCATGACACTCGGCGTCGTGGCGCTCACGGCCGTCGTCAACTACTTCGTCTTCCAGGCCAACCCGGGCCTGGGCCTGGGCCTGTGGATCGTCGGCATCATCGGCGCCCTCGTCCTCGGCCTGGTCATCGCGTTCACGAGCAGCACCAACCCGGTGGCCATCCTGGCCTACGCGGCCTTCGAGGGCCTGCTCGTCGGCGGTCTGACGGCCTACCTGGCCGCCCTGCTGGTGGGCACCACCGGCGACGCGGGTGCCGGAGGCACCCTCATCACCCAGGCGGTACTGGGCACGGTCCTGGTCTTCGGCGTGATGCTGGCGCTGTACAAGTTCCGCGTCATCAAGGTCACCGACGGCTTCGCCAAGGTGGTCATGTACGCCACCCTGGGCGCCGCGGCCCTGATGCTGGTCAACTTCGTCGCGAGCTTCTTCATCAGCGGCGGCATCGGCATCCGCGAGCCCAGCCCGCTGGGCCTGGTCGTCGGCCTGGTCTTCATCGTCATCGCGGCCTGCACCCTGGCCCTGGAGTTCCGGGGCATCGAGGAGGGCATCAACGCCGGTATCCCGGCCAAGTTCGCCTGGCAGTTCGCCTTCGGCCTGACCGTCTCCCTGGTCTGGCTCTACATCGAGATCCTGCGCCTGCTCTGGATCATCAAGACGATCTTCGCCGAGTAGCCGACGGCGACCGTTCGTCCGCAGTACGGAGAAGGGCCGTTCCGGCAGTGCCGGGACGGCCCTTCGCCCGTTCGTGGAGCGGGTGCGGTCCGGGGCCGGCCTCAGGCCGACTCCGTGCTCCGCTCGCCCGCGCGGCGCGGTGCGGGGATGGAGCGGTTGCGTCGTCGTCGGTCGTATTCGGTGACGAGGGCCTGGGCGTACCACGGGGGCAGCCCGTACTCGTCGGCGAGCCAGTTGGCCCGGTCGGAGCAGCGGAGCAGGCCCGGTCCCTGGTCGAGGGCGTCGAACCACTCGTGGAGTCCGCGGCCGGTGACGGCCGGGATGCGTTCGATGAGCTTGGCGTGGACTTCCGGCGAGTGGGTTACCGGCATGGGCACCTCCGGCAGTGCGTTGGCGTTTGACGCTTACCTGCGACACTGCATCAGGATCACGGTATGGACAAGCCCCGGACACCGGCTTTTACCTTGCGCGTGCGGGAACGTTTGCCAAGGTGCCCTGGACGACCGTTACCGCCGGTGCTAAGCGGTCCCCGCACGTGTTCCGGAGTCGCCTCGGGCGGCGGGGCGAAAGTCCGGAAAACGCGGAGAGGTGCGGAAAAAGCAGGAGGGGCCGGAGCGCGCGCCCCGGCCCCCTGTACGGGAGCGGGTCAGCTCAGGCGCTCGAAGACGGCCGCCATGCCCTGGCCGCCGCCGACGCACATGGTCTCCAGGCCGAAGGTCTTGTCGTGGAACCGGAGCCCGTTGATCAGCGTGCCGGTGATGCGGGCGCCGGTGCTGCCGAACGGGTGGCCGACCGCGATGCCGCCGCCGTTGACGTTCAGCTGCGCGTCGATGTCCACGCCCAGCTGGTCGGCGGAGGGCAGGACCTGGGCGGCGAACGCCTCGTTGATCTCGACCAGGTCGATGTCGCCGATCGCCATGTTGGCGCGGGCCAGGGCCTGCTTGGAGGCCTCGACCGGGCCCAGGCCCATGATCTCCGGGCTCAGGCCGGTGACGCCGGTGGACACGATGCGGGCCAGCGGGGTCAGGCCCAGCTGCGCGGCCTTGGTGTCGCTCATGATGACCAGCGCCGAGGCGCCGTCGTTGAGCGGGCAGGCGTTGCCCGCGGTGACGGTGCCGTCGGGGCGGAACACCGGCTGGAGCTGGGAGACCTTCTCGTAGGTGGTGCCGCGGCGGATGCCGTCGTCGGTGGTGACCACGGTGCCGTCGGGCAGGGTGATCGGGACGATCTCGCGCTCCCAGAAGCCGTTGTCCAGGGACTTCTCGGCGAGGTTCTGCGAGCGGACGGCGAACTCGTCCTGGCGCTGCCGGGAGACGCCGGTGATCTGGGCGACGTTCTCGGCGGTCTGGCCCATCGCGATGTAGACGTCCGGCAGGGCGCCGTCCTCGCGCGGGTCGGTCCAGGCGGCGGTGCCGGCCTGGGCGCGCTTCTCGGTGCGGGCCTTGGCGTCGGCGAACAGCGGGTTCTCGTTCTGCGGGTTGTCGCTGCTGCCGTTGGCGAAGCGGCTCACGGCCTCCACGCCGGCGGAGATGAACACGTCGCCCTCGCCGGCCCGGATCGCGTGCAGGGCCATCCGGGTGGTCTGCAGCGAGGAGGAGCAGTAGCGGGTGATGGTGGTGCCGGGCACCGTGTCCAGGCCGAGCTGGACGGCGACCACGCGGGCCATGTTGAAGCCCTGCTCGCCGCCGGGCAGCCCGCAGCCGAGCATGAGGTCGTCGATCGAGGACGGGTCCAGCTGCGGGACCTTGGCCAGGGCGGCGCCGATGACCTGGGCGGCGAGGTCGTCGGGGCGGATGTCCTTGAGCGAACCCTTGAAGGCGCGCCCGATCGGGGAACGGGCGGTGGCGACGATGACTGCTTCGGGCATGGCGGCGTCCCTATCGGAGTGGAGCTACAGGTGTGCGACCGGCGTGGTGCCGGACGCGGCAGATCTTGTTACCAGTCAGTAAACCCGGAGGTCGCCCTCCCGCGCCACCCGGGGTCGTCCTTGTCCGTGATCTCACCGATCCCCGGGTTCGGGCCGCGGGGCCTCGGCGGGCGCCCCCGCGTCCGCGGGGACCCGCGCCCGGTCGGCGGAGGGGCCCCGCAGGCCGGCCAGCGGCCGGCGGACCAGGGCCGACCAGCGGCCCCGCCGCCCCTGCGCGGGGTCGCCGGCGGCGGACACCTCGGTGCCGGGGTTCTCCGCGGCGACCACGGCGGCCCGGTCCACCGGCAGGATGCCCGCGGTCGGCAGCGCGTCCGGTTCCGGGAGCAGCCCCAGCGCCGTGCACACCGACGGCAGCACCGCGAACGCCGCCTGGGCGTAGCCGCGCGCCGAAGGGTGGAACCGGTCGGGGCCGAACATGAGCGAGGGGTCGGCCCGGAACTCGTCGGCCAGCAGGTCGCTCAAGGAGACCGTGCGGCCGCCCGCCTCGGTGACGGCGATGGTCTGGGCGGCCGCCAGCTGGCGCGAGGCCCGCCGCGCCACCGAGCGCAGCGGCCACCCGATGGGGCGCACCGTGCCCAGGTCCGGGCAGGTCGCCACCACCACCGCCGTCCCCCGGTCCGTCAGGCTCCGCACGACGTCGCGCAGGTCGGACACCGCGTCGCTGGGCCGCACCCGGCGGATGACGTCGTTGGCGCCGATGAACACCACCGCCACGTCGTAGCGGGTGCCCTCGGCCAGCGCCCCGGACCGCTCCGCCTGCCCGGCCAGGGTGGCCGAGGTGGCGCCCGGGAACGCGGTGCAGCGCAGCCGCACCGGCCGGTCGGCGGCGTTGGACAGGCCGGTCGCCAGCAGCACCGAGGGGGTCTGGGCCGCGGTCTGGACGGCGAACCCCGCCGCGGTGGAGTCGCCCATCATGAGCATGCGGATCGGCGGCCCCTCGCCCTGGCCGTGCAGCCCGTTGACGACGGGCCTCTCCCACTCGGTGACCCCCACCGCCCGGCGGGCCAGCCGGGCCTGGAGGTAGAGGAGGGCCAGCGTTCCCGCGCCCACCAGGGTGAGCCCGCCGCCACCGAACGCGGTGGCCGCGGCTATCCGCCGTGCGCGTGCGGCTCGCAGCATCGGGACGACCTCCGCGGCGTCGGGCCTCCGACCCGCGCCCCTGCGCGGCGGGCCGGTCGGACCATCGAGGCTACCGGCGGGGGGAGGCCTGGTCACGTACCCCGGCGGAACAGCGTCCGAACCCCGGGGTGAGCACGGTCGAACCCGGGGGCCACGGCCCCGTCCGGACCGGGACCGGCCGAGCGCGCGGAACCCGCTGATGGGGGCGTTAGAGTCGGGTGGGAACGGGCCGGACCGGCCCTGTGGCCCCCGGGCCTGCGCCATCGGGGGCGCGAGTCGAACGGCGGGCCGGAACCCGGTCGCCACGATGCAAGGGAGCATGAAGTGCGGGTATACGACTCACTGATCGACCTGGTGGGGAACACCCCGCTCGTCCGGCTGCGGAAGGTGACCGAGGGCCTGGGGCCGAACGCCCCCACGGTGGTGGCCAAGGTCGAGTACTTCAACCCGGGCGGCTCGGTGAAGGACCGCATCGCCCTGCGCATGGTCGAGGCCGCCGAGAAGAGCGGCGAGCTCAGGCCGGGCGGCACCATCGTGGAGCCGACCTCCGGCAACACCGGCATCGGCCTGGCGATGGTCGCCCAGGAGAAGGGCTACCGCTGCGTCTTCGTCTGCCCGGACAAG
Organism: Nocardiopsis sp. NPDC006139; assembly: GCF_040614155.1. Lineage (NCBI taxonomy): Bacteria > Bacillati > Actinomycetota > Actinomycetes > Streptosporangiales > Nocardiopsidaceae > Nocardiopsis > Nocardiopsis sp. NPDC006139. The sequence continues at coordinate 357,476 of NZ_JBEXTT010000004.1, read as the reverse complement.
GTGGGCCCGGACAAGCTCTCGGTGCTGCGCGCCTACGGGGCCGAGGTCGTGGTGTGCCCGACCACGGTCGCCCCCGAGCACCCGGAGTCGTACTACTCGGTCTCGGACCGGCTGGCCCGGGAGATCCCCGGCGCGTGGAAGCCGAACCAGTACGAGAACACGAACAACCCGGAGTCGCACTACCACTCCACCGGTCCGGAGATCTGGGAGCAGACCGAGGGCCGTATCACGCACTTCGTGGCGGGCATCGGCACCGGCGGCACCATCAGCGGCACCGGCCGCTACCTCAAGGAGGTCTCCAAGGGGGCGGTGAAGATCGTGGGCGCCGACCCGGAGGGCTCGGTGTACTCGGGCGGCTCGGGCCGCCCGTACCTGGTGGAGGGCGTCGGCGAGGACATCTGGCCGGGCACCTACGACACCGGGATCTGCGACGAGATCGTGGCGGTCAGCGACAAGGACTCGTTCCTGATGACGCGCCGCCTGGCCCGCGAGGAGGCCCTGCTGGTGGGCGGCTCCTGCGGCCTGGCCGTGGAGGCGGCGCTGCGGGTGGCCCGCGACGCCGGGCCCGACGACGTGATCGTGGTGCTGCTGCCCGACGGCGGGCGCGGCTACCTGGGCAAGATCTTCAACGACGAGTGGATGTCCGACTACGGCTTCCTGTCCGCCGACACGGAGGGGGCCACTGCGGGCGAGGTGCTGGCCGCCAAGGGCGGGGAGCTGCCCGACTTCGTGCACACGCACCCGGAGGAGACCGTCGGCACGGCGGTCGCGATCATGCGCGAGTACGGGGTCTCCCAGCTGCCGGTCATGAAGGAGGAGCCGCCGGTGATGGCGGCCGAGGTGGTGGGCTCCCTCGCCGAGCGCGACGTCCTGGACGCCCTGTTCGACGGCCGGGCGCAGCTGGACGACCGGGTGGAGGCGCACATGGGCCGCCCGCTGGCCACGGTGGGCACCGGCACGCCGGTGGCCGACTGCGTGCGGCTGCTGCGCACGTCGGGCGCCCTGGTGGTGCTGCGCGACGGCAAGCCCGTGGGCATTCTCACCCGGCAGGACCTGCTGGCCCACCTGTCGAACTGACGGACCGGACACGGCACCGCGGGCCCGGACCGCGCTCGGAACCGAGCGTTGTTCGGGCCCCGGTGCGAACGGAACGGACATCGGGGCGCATACTCGAACACTGCTAATGTTCGCGGCGAGGCTACTGGCAGGTAACACATGGGAGCTCGCGTGTCGCGGCTGTTGTCCTGGATCATCCGTTCGCTCTGGTCGTACGCGCGCGGTCACGCGGAGATCCGCTCCGGTTCCCGTGCCGCGCGCAGGTTCGCGCGTTTCGGCGACGGCTCCGCCATCGCCTTCCCCACGGCCACGCTCTACGGCGAGCCCTGGATCGAGATCGGCGCCTTCACGGTGCTGGGCGGGGACATGACCCTGGCCGCCGGGATGGGCCCCGACTACGACCTGGGCCCGGGCACGGTCGTGCGGATCGGCTCGGGGTGCGCCATCGGGCGCGGCTCCCACATCGTCGCCCACAAGTCGATCGACATCGGCGACCACGTGTACACCGGCCCCTACGTGTACATCACCGACCAGAACCACTCCTACGCCAACACCGAGATCCCGGTCGGCCTCCAGTGGCCGGTCGACGACCCGGTGAGCATCGGCGCGGGCACCTGGATCGGCGCGAACGCGGTGATCCTGCCCGGCGTCCACCTGGGCCGCAACTGCGTGGTGGCGGCCGGGACGGTCGTGCGGCCGGGCACCTACCCCGACCACGCGGTCGTCGCGGGCGTCCCGGGCAGGGTCGTGCGCACCTACGAGCCCGAGCTGGGCTGGCGTCCGCCGCTGCGCGACACGGGCACGCCCACCCGCGTGCCCACCCCCGCCGCCGGGCCGCTGCCCGGCGCCCCGGAGAAGCCCCCGCAGCCGGGCACCCCCACCCGCTTCCCGCCGGTCTGACCCCGGCTCCGGGCCGTGTCCCGGTCCGTCCCGGGGGCGATCGGTCGGCCGGGGTGCCGTTCGCGCAGGAGAAGGGGCCGGGGAGACCGGTCCGGTCCCGGTTCGGGGCCGTGGTCCGATCCCGGTTCCGGGCCGCGGTCCACCGCTGGCCCGGGTCGCGGTCCGGCCCGGGGCGATCGGTCGGCCGGGGCGCCGTTCGCGCAGGAAGAGGGGCTGGGGAAAACGGGTCCGGGCGGGTCCGCGGGCACTATCGTGGTGCCCATGAAGTTCGACGGATTCGAGACGCTGGCCATCCACGCGGGCCAGGAGCCCGACGCGGGCACCGGGGCCGTGGTGGTGCCGATCTACCAGACCAGCACCTACGCCCAGGACGGCGTGGGCGGGCTGCGCCGGGGCTACGAGTACTCCCGCACCGGCAACCCCACCCGGGCCGCCCTGGAGGAGTGCCTGGCCGCACTGGAGGACGGCGTGCGCGGCCTGGCGTTCGCCTCCGGCATGGCGGCCGAGGACACCCTGCTGCGCACGGTGCTGTCCCCGGGCGACCACATCATCATCCCGGGCGACGCCTACGGCGGCACCTTCCGCCTGGTCTCCAAGGTGGTCGAGCGCTGGGGGGTCTCCTGGGACGCGGTCGACCAGACCGACACCGAGGCGGTGCGGGCGGCGGTGCGCCCGGAGACCAAGGTGATCTGGACCGAGACGCCCACCAACCCGCTGCTCAACATCACCGACATCGAGACGGTCGCGCAGATCGCCCACGACGCCGGGGCGATCCACGTCGTGGACAACACGTTCGCCTCGTCCTACCTGCAGCGGCCGCTGACCCTGGGCGCGGACGTCGTCGTCCACTCGACCACCAAGTACCTGGGCGGGCACTCCGACGTCGTCGGCGGCGCGCTCGTGGTGGCCGACGCCGAACTGGGCGAGCGGCTGGCATTCCACCAGAACACCATGGGAGCTATTCCGGGGCCCTTCGATTCCTGGCTGACCCTGCGGGGGGTCAAGACCCTGGGCGTGCGGATGGACCGGCACAGCGCCAACGCCGAGAAGGTCGTGGCCGCGCTGGAGGGCCACCCGGCGGTGCGCAAGGTCTTCTACCCGGGTCTGGAGGGGCACCCGGGGCACAAGATCGCGGAGCGGCAGATGCGGTCCTTCGGTGGGATGGTCTCCTTCGCTCTGCGCGACGGGGAGAAGGCTGCTCTGAGGGTGTGCGAGCGTACGCAGGTCTTCACCCTGGGCGAGTCCCTGGGCGGGGTGGAGTCCCTGATCGAGCACCCGGGGCGGATGACGCACGCCTCCACCGCGGGCTCCCCGCTGGAGGTCCCGGCGGATCTGGTCCGGATCTCCGTGGGCATCGAGTCGGCTGACGACCTGGTGGCCGACCTGCTGCAGGCTCTGGAGGGCTGAGGCGCCGGCGGGCCCCTTCGGGGGTCCGCCCGCCGTATCCGCAGCGCCCGAGGTCCTGCCGCGCGGGCTCCTCGGCGACTCTGCCGGGCCCGGCGCGGCGCTCCTGCTCTGTCGACGGGGGTGGGCTGCAACGGGGTGGGCACTCCGTTGTGCCGTGCGGGGTGCTCCTGCCGCCCCGGGCTAGACCGTGGTGGGCGTACGGTCTCGCTCGGGGGCGGGTCGGGGAGCGGGGACCCGGGGGGTGTTCCCGCGCTGGGCGGGGTTGGCGAAGTGCAGGCCGACGACCAGGCTGCCGGTGCGGGAGAGGGCGCTGTTGTCGTCCTCCTCTCGCAGGGAGCGGTAGCCCCCCTTGCCGTCCTGGCGGCGGATGCCGATCGAGACGGCGAGGAAGAACCCGGCCGCCAGGGCCAGGAGGAGGCCGCCTACGGCGATGATGACGCTTGCGAACATGGGCTGTTCTCCGTTTGGGTCCGAGCTGTTCCTTATCGGTCGAGAGTGCCGCCACCCGGGGGGTGGGGCCCGGCACCGCGGGTGCGGTGTCCGTCTGCGGGCGGTTGGTGACCGGTCCTGGGGCCTCGATCGTCGCTTTTCCGTATGACCAACTGGCAGCGCCACCGTGTACTAAGGGTGGCCTTCATCTATGATGGGTTCAACAGAACCGGGCGGACTCGTTTGCTTGGTGTACCGATCACCTTGTTGGTACAAGTGAAGTTGTTCTAGTGCTACCCCCTTGAGGGCTGACTTATGCGGGCAGAAAGCAGATATCGACAGATCGCCCGAGCGCTGCGGCGGGAGATCAGGGAGGGGAGCCTGCCCCTCGGCGGGCAGCTGCCCTCGGAGAAGCAGCTCGAAGAGCGTTTCAGCGCCTCCCGCAACACCGTCAGGCTGGCGCTGGGCATGCTCCGCAACCAGGGGCTGATCGTCAGCCGCCCCGGCCGCGGCCACTTCGTGCAGGACGTCGTCCCCGAGACCTTCCACGCCAACCGCTCCAAGGGCGCCGACGGGTTCAACGAGTCCAACATGGCCGGGCAGACCCTGGAGGAGCTCCAGCTCCTCAGCGCCAACGCCGACCTCGCCAGCCGGCTGCGCGTCCCCGAGGGCGACATGACGGTGGTCCGGCGCATGTACCGCTTCTCCGGCGAGATCTCCGGGTCCATCAGCTCGGCGTTCTACCCGATGGACCTGGTCCAGGGGACGCCGCTCATGCTGCCCGAGGACGTGGAGAGCGGCCTGTCGGTCATGGCCGAACACGGCCACCGGCAGGTCGGGTTCGTGGACGAGCTGGAGACCCGGATGCCCAGCCCCAGCGAGGCCGCCCAGCTGGAGCTGCCCCCCGGGGTGCCGGTGCTGTGGGTCCACCGCACCGACCTCTCCGAGGAGCGGCCGATCCGGGTGGTCGAGACCGTCTACGCCGGTCACAGCATCCGCTACCAGTACGAGCACGGTGACATCAGTGCCTACCACCGCGACTGACCCGCGCGCCCGGCGGGCGCCCGCCGCTCCGGGGCGGGCGTTCCGGTGGTACGCGGGCCCCTCCGCGGGGGAGAACCCGGGACGGGGTCCGTCCGTTGACGGGGAAAGGCCGCCCGCTCCGCGCAGGCGGCCCCCCGCGGCCGACGGCGGCCGGGCGGACGGGACGTAAGGACACGCATGAGCACGTCGAAGAAGACGGTGGTCGCCGATCACCTGCGCGAGGCCCTCTCCCGCGGCGACTTCAAACCGGGCGAGCGGCTACCGGGCGAGGAGGAGCTCGCCGAGCAGTTCGGCGTCTCCCGGGCCACCGCCCGGCTGGGCATGCGCATCCTCCAGGACGAGGGGGTCATCGACATCCAGGCGGGGCGCGGCGCGTTCGTCGCCGACCACCGGCCCATCGTCCACCTGGCCACCCCGGTCTCCGGCGGCACCGACTCCGAGCGCTTCGAGGACGGCTACCAGCCGCACCTGCGCGAGGCCGGGTACGACCTGATCGAGCAGCAGATCAAGGTCAGCCTCGACACCATGCGGCCGCGGGTGGCCAAGCGCCTGCGCTGGGGCGGCGAGGAGCAGGGGCCCAACGGCGGCCTGGTGGTCATCCGCTCCTGCGACCGGTTCGTCGAGGGCGGCCTCTGGCAGTCCCAGGTCACCTTCTTCCCCTTCACCATCGCCAGCAACACCCCCCTCATGTCCCCCCAGCACCTGGAGCAGGGCGTCACCTCCGTGCTGCGCGACCTGGGGTACCGGGAGGAGTGGAACTGGGACATCGTGGGCGCCCGCATGCCGTCCCAGGACGAGGCGGACTCCTTCAACCTGGGCCCGGGCATCCCGCTGCTCGTCCACGAGCGGGTCGTCTACGACGGCGACCGCCCGTTGCGGTTCACCGAGACGATCATGCCCGCCAACCGCCACCAGCTGCTGTACTCCGGCGGCGACGCTCCGGAGGAACTGCTGCTCATGGCCTCGGACGTCAACATCTTCGAGCGCTGAAACGCACGTGCAGAAGCATGTGAGCCCGGCTCATGCACGCGGCCACGGCCGCCCGCCGAGGTAGGAGTCGAGCAGCAGGGGCGCCAGGGCCTCCGCGTCGGCGGCGACCGCGTCCACGCCGCGCCGCCGCACCACCAGGTCGCGGAAGGCTCGCAGCCGCGGGTCGTCGGAGAGCAGGAAGAACGTCACCCGCGCCCCCTCCCGCACCGCGGCGTCCAGCTCGGCGACCGTCACCTCCGCGGTGCGCGGGCTCGCCGGCCAGGAGAACCGGGCGTCGCCGTCCTCTCCCAGGTGGGCGGTGGGCTCCCCGTCGGTGACCACCAGGACGCGGTGGGCCAGGCCGGGGTGGCGCCTGCGGTACCCGCGCGCCAGCCGCAGCGCGTGGTGCAGGTTGGTGCCGGGGACCCGGCCCCACGGGTGGGCGACCAGCTCGGCGGGATCCGTCTCGCGGGCGGTCTCGCCGAACCCCACCCACTGCACCCGGTCACCGGGGTGGCGGCGCACCAGGGCGTCCAGCGCCAGCGCGGTGCGCACAGCGGCCTCGTGCAGGGATCGCGCCGCCATCGAGTGGGACAGGTCCACCAGCAGCGACACCGCCCACCCGGAGGACGGCTCGGTCTGCGCCGACCGCAGGTCCCGTGCCCGCAGCGCGGCGGTGTCGGCGGTGTCGGCGGCCCGGCGCAGCATCGCCCGGCGCATGCTGGCCACCGCGTCCAGCGGCCGGTCCGCCCGGTAGGGGACGTCGCGGCCGGTCGGGTCGGTGCCCGGATCGCCCCGCAGCCCGCCCCGGTGCGGGCCCGGGCGGGGGGCGGCGCGCGCCTCGCCCAGCGCCACCTCGGCCAGCCGCCGCAGCTCGCGCGGGCTCAGCCCGTGGTCGGCGCGGTCCAGCCGGTCCCACAGCTCACGGGCCCCGGGCCCCAGGGCGCGGCCCAGCAGGGCTCCGGGGGAGTCCAGGGCGTTCAGGGCCGACCGGTCGCCCTCCGCGTAGCGGGCCACCGCCTTCTCCACGGCTCCCACGCCGTCGTCGGCGCCGGGGGCCTGCGCGATCAGGTCGAGCAGGGCGCGGGCGGCCCCGACGGCCTCCTCGGGCGGCGGGTCGGGTTCGGCCAGGGGGTCGGGGCCTCCCATGTACTCCCGGTACCGGAACCTCACAACCACTACCTCCAGGGGTGCGCGACGACCCGTTATGTTCCCGGCTTTCAGAACCGGTAGACCCCTCCGTCGGCAACGATGTCCTTGGACAGGCGTCGTTCCAGGTAGAGGCCCTCCAGCGCGAACTCCACCACCGCCGCGGCCAGCCCGGGGGAGGCCGGGCCGTCCTCGTCCTCGGGTGCGGCGGCCGCGATCATCGCCGCCAGCCCGGGCACCGCCCCGATCCGGCGCAGCAGCTCGGCCGCCCCCACCAGGTCGCCGCTCTCCACCGTGCCGCCCGCGGCGAACCGGTCGGCCAGCGGGGCCAGGTCCACGTCCCCCAGCCGGGCGCGGAAGGTGTCGGAGACGGCCCGGCGCAGCAACCCGAGCAGGATCGCCTCGCCGTCCTCCTCATGGCCCATCGCGAACTCCACCTTGCCCAGCAGCGAGGGCACGGCGGAGGCCAGGTCGCACACCCGGGCCACCGGGACCTCCTCCCCGGCCAGCGCGGACCTGCGCAGGGCGGAGGCCGCAACCGTCTCCACCGCGGCGACCGCGAACCGGACCGACACGCCGGAGCGGGGGTCGACCTTGCGGGAGCCGCGGGCCAGCCTCGTGAACCGGGCGACGGCCTCCCACAGGTGCCCGGGGACCACGGTGCCGCCGGGCACCGACGCCTCCTGGCGCAGCACCGCCCGCTCGTCGTCCAGGGTCGGCGGGTAGTGGGTGCGCACCTGGGCGCCGAACCGGTCCTTGAGCGGGGTGACGATCCGCCCCCGGTCGGTGTAGTCGTCGGGGTTGGCGCTGGCCAGCAGCAGCAGGTCCAGCGGCAGGCGCAGCGCGTACCCGCGGATCTGGAGGTCGCGCTCCTCCAGCACGTTGAACAGCGCCACCTGGGCGCGGGCGGGCAGGTCGGGCAGCTCGTTGACGCAGAACACGCCGCGGTTGGCGCGCGGCACCAGGCCGTAGTGGACGGTCTCGGGGTCCCCCAGGGAGCGGCCCTCGGCCAGGCGGGCCGGGTCGATGTCGCCGATCAGCTCGGCGGTGCCGGTGTCGGGGGTGGCGAGCTTCTCCCCGTAGCGCTCGGAGCGGTGGCGCCACACCACCGGCAGGTCGCCGCCCTCCGCGGCGGCCCGCCGCAGGCAGGAGGGGCACACCGGGGCGTAGGGGTGATCGTTCACGGAACACCCGGCGACCGCCGGGGACCACTCGTCCAACAGGCCGGCGACGGCGCGGATGAGCCGGGTCTTGCCCTGGCCCCGCTCGCCGAGCAGGACGACGTCGTGCCCGGCCAGCAGGGCCTTCTCCAGGGCGGGCAGCACGGTGGCGTCGAACCCGTGCGTCCCCGGGAAGCGCGGGCGGCCGGAGGCCATGCGGGACAGCAGGTTCGCGCGGATCTCGGCGGCCACCGTGCGGTGCTCGTGGCCGGACGCGCGCAGTCCGGCCAGGGTCCCGGGCAGTGCGGGGGGAGGCGGAGGTGTCACCCTCCAGAACCTACTCCGTCGGACGGCGGCCGATGGCGGCCGAGGCCGGTCCCGGCCGGGCTCCGCAGCGGGCTCAGGGTGGGACAATGACGGAGTGTGGCACCCGCGTCGGGCGGGTCCGGTGACGAGTGAGGGGTCCAGCCGGTGGCTCGGTTCGGCGATGCACTGACGACCGGGGCGGACCTGGTGAACGCGGCCGAACGCGCGGCGCTCACCGCCCTGGCCCGTCTCGACGGTCCGGCCGACCTGGTGTGCTTCTTCGTCTGCGGCGCCGACACCGAGGAGGTCTCGCTGGCCGGGACCCGCGTGATGGAGCTGGCGGGCGCCGCGCTCACCCTGGGGTGCAGCGCCGTCGGGGTCATCGGCGGCGGCCGCGCGGTGGAGGGCCAGGGGTCGGTCAGCGTGTGGTGCGCCCGGCTGCCGGGGGTGGAGCTCACCCCGTTCCGGCTGGACACGGTGGTGGAGGGCGAGCGGCTCACCGTCGTGGGCATGCGCGAGCCGGGTCCGCGCGACCGGGCCGCCCTGCTGCTGGTCAACCCCTACGAGTTCCCGGCGCGCGAGTTCGTGCGCGAGTCCACCCGGGCGCTGGGCGGGCTGCCGCTGGTGGGCGGCATGGCCGAGGGCATGCTCGGCGAGGGGTCGGTCCGGCTGTTCTGCGACGGCTCGGTGGCCGAGAACGGCGCGGTGGGCCTGCTCATCGGCGGCGAGGGCGTGCTGGGCACCGTGGTGAGCCAGGGCTGCCGCCCGATCGGGCCGGCGATGACGGTCACCGCGGCGCACGACAACGTGGTCGAGGAACTGGCCGGGGAGTCCGCCTACACCCGCCTGGAGGCGGTGCTGGAGACGCTCTCGGACGAGGACCGGGACCTGGCGGAGCACGGGCTGCAGCTGGGCATCGCCATGGACGAGTACGCCGACCACCACGAGCAGGGCGACTTCCTCATCCGCTCGCTGACCGGCGCCGACGCCGGGGCGGGGACGCTGGTCGTCGACGAGTCGGTCGAGGTCGGGCAGACGGTCCGCTTCCAGATACGCGACGCCGGGACCGCGGACGAGGACCTGGCCCTGCGGCTGGCCGACTTCGGCGAGCGCCACCGGGTGGGGGCGGGGCTGCTGTTCTCGTGCAACGGACGCGGTGCCGCCCTGTTCCCGCACGCCGACCACGACGTGCTGGCGGTGCGCCGGGTGCTGGGCGCGGAGGCGGTGGCGGGGTTCTTCGCGGCGGGGGAGATCGGCCCGGTCGGCGGGGTCAACCACCTGCACGCGTTCACGGCCTGCCTGCTGGCCTTCGCCTGAGCGGGCGCCGCCCCCGCCGCGAACCGGACCTTTACCGCCGTATCACCGACACCCGACACGAGTTCCTTGAGTGTGCGCATACCGGGGCGCTTACTAAGAGTGCACTATTTATTCACTCTGTGTGATCAAGGTGAAAGGTTCGTCATGCCCGGGTGCGCACCCACTTCGATCCGCATGCGCGGCAGGCGCTGGGCGGTGGCGGGGGCCCTGGTCCTGCTGCTCCCGGTCGGCCCCCGGCCCGCCTTCGCGGAGACCGGCTGGCTCCCCCAGGACCTGGGGTCCGCCGACCGCATCGGCCTGGTCCTGGCCTCCGGAACGCTGCGCCTGGACGGGGCGGCCGAGCCCCCGGCCTCCCTGCGCCGCGAGCGCGGGGCCCCGGCCACCGGCCTGGCGACCTTCCCCGAGCAGGCCCTGGAACGGCCCACCGACACCGTCGACGTGCGGGTGGGCTCCTCCGGCGACCCCGAGGACGTGCTGGCCGAGGTGCGCGGCGTCCGCGCCGACGGCATGTGGACCGAGTGGTACCCCGCCCCCGACCGCGGCGGCCGCATCACGCTGGACGCCGACGTCTCCCGGGTGCAGCTGCGGGTGGGCATCGACGGCGCCGACACCGCCGTCACCGGACTGGGCGTGCGCCCGCTGGAGGGCACCGGGGACATCCCGGCCGGCCTGCCCGACGACCCCTCGCCCGAGGCCGCGCCCCGGCCCGAGGGCGACGGGGGACCCGACGGCGGCGGGGAGCCCGACGGGGACGGCGGCGACCCGTCCGGGGACGGGGCCGGGGGCGGTGACGACATCCCCGAGCGCCCGTTCTCCGCGCGGCTCTTCGCCACCCGCATCGGCCTGGTCGGGGAGACCACCGCCAACGGGCACACCGTCCGCGCGAACGACCACTTCGTGGCCCTGCCCTCCCGGCGCGGGCTGGCCGCCCGGGGCGGCGGCGAGTACACCGTCCGGGTGTGCACCACCGGCGCCCTGGGCCCGGAGGGCAAGGGCGACACCGAGGGCCACGAGGCCCGCTGCGCCTACCTGCCCGTCTGGGACGTGGGCCCGTGGAACATCACCGACGACCACTGGAACGCCGACCGCCAGTCCTGGCGCGACCTCGACCGGGGCCGCCCGCAGGCCCAGGCGGCCTACTCCGAGGGGCACAACGGCGGCCTGGACGGGTTCGGCCGCCGGGTGCGCAACCCGGCCGGGATCGACCTGGCCGACGGCGCGTTCAACGACGGGCTCCGGCTGCCGACCAACGGTTGGGTGCAGGTCGACTACCTGTGGACCGGCGAGTACCGCCACCGCGTCGAGGTCACCGCGCCCGCCGGGGGCGGGCCGGTCGAGGTGCGCGGCGGCGCGGGCCCGGAGCACCCCGCCGTCGGCACGGCCGCCCACAGCGCGAACATCGACGTCGTCTGCCAGGAGGCCGGGGCCCGGGTCACCGGCCCGCAGGGCACCGGCGACGCCTGGTACCGGATCGGCGAGGGCCACTACATCCCGGCGGTGTACGCCGAAGGCGGCGCCGACGCACCCGTCTGCGCCTCTTTTTGAACCTCCGCTGCGCTTCGGTTCGTGCTCGGCGCCCCCTGAGGGCGGGAACCTTCGGCCCTGCGTCGACATCCTCGCCCGCCCGTCGCCCACCACCACCCTCAACGGATGGCCTACGGCCACAGGCCTTCCTCGAGGACGTCTCCTCCGGGCCTCCAGAACCCCGCCGGGCGCCTCACGAACCCCCGGTGGCACAGGAGAGCAGCTGGGAACAGGTCCTAGGCCGGGGCCGGGGGGCGGACGACGGCGGTCCGGGACAGCCGGTCGTGCAGGGCGAGCCCGTCGGGGGAGGCGGCGCCCAGGCTCTCGACCAGCGTGAAGCACAGGCCGACGCAGGGCACCGCCTGGGGCAGGCAGAGCACGGCGGCGCGCGCCGCGGCCTGGCCGCGGGTGGGGCGGCCGCCGCCGGGGCCGACCACGGAGATGCCCGTCATCATCTTGCCCGGGGTGGCGCCGCGCGCGACCAGGAAGCCCCACTCGTACAGGAACAGCAGCGCCACCCCGCCGAACAGCAGCAGCCCCGCCCAGCCCATGGCCGCGAGGTACCCGTCCACGGGGAGCGCCGAGGCCGGCAGCGCCGCGAGGGCGAACAGCGCCGAGACCGCGGTCGCCGCCAGCACGATGTCGATGAACCGGGCCGTCGCGCGCAGCGAGAACGGCGCCGGCTCCGCGTCGGGGCCGGCACCGTCCGGTAGGGGCCGGGGCATCGGGACCTCCTCAGGGATGGGAGTGCACGACGACGGTCTTGGACACGCGGTCGTGCAGTGCGAGCCGGTCCTCGCCCACCGCCGCCATGCTCTCCATGAGGCTCAGCACGTGGCCGAGGCAGGGCAGGGACTGGGGCAGGCAGAAGAAGGCCGAGCGCCCGACGGCCTGGCCCTGGGTGAGGCGGCCGCCGTCGGCGCGGGTCACCTTGATGCCGAGCATCATCTTGCCCAGCGTGGCGCCCCACGTGACCAGGAACAGCCAGTCGTAGAAGAACAGCAGCACGCCCCAGCCGAAGAAGAACAGCAGGGCCCACACCGTGCCCTCGGCGTCGCTCGTCTCCGTCGAGAATCCGTTCAGGGCCCCCGTGATGGTCAGCATGCCGATGAAGAACGCCGTGGCCGCGATCGCCGCCAGGATGTAGTCGATGAACCGGGCGGCCAGGCGGCGGCCGAAGGAGGCGGGTCCGGGGCCGGCGGGCACCGGTTCCGGTCCGTGCGGCATCCACCCGCCCTGCGGGCCGTAGGGGGTCGGGACGCCCGGACCCGGGCCGCCCTGCGGAGGGGGGCCGCCGTGGCCGGGACCCTGCGGGTTCCAGTAAGGCGAGGACATCGTGCCCTTTCGGTGGTCGGGGAGGCGGCACCCGTCGGCCGCCCTCAGAGGGTACGACGCACCGGGGAGCCCCGGAGACCCCCGGGACCGCGCCCGCTCCCGCCCCACATGCGGTGAGGGGCGGCATCCGCCGCCCCTCACCGCTTCGATCCCCGCCGGGGACCCGCCCTACATGCCGCTGTAGGGGACCGCCTCGATGATCTCGACCCCGAGGCTCTTGCCGTTGGGCAGCTGGTAGCTGACCTTCTCGCCGACGGCCTTGCCGTTGATGGCGGAGCCGAGCGGGGAGCGCGGGGAGTACACGTCGATCGGGGAGCCGCTCTCCTCGCGGGAGGCGAGCAGGAACGTCACCTCCTCGTCGTCGCCGTCGAACATGACGGTGACGGTCATACCGGGGCCGACCACGCCCTCGGTCCGAGGGGCCTCGCCGACCCGCGCGGTGCGCAGGATCTCGGTGAGCTGGAGGATGCGGGCCTCCATCTTGCCCTGCTCCTCCTTGGCGGCGTGGTAGCCGCCGTTCTCCTTGAGGTCGCCCTCCTCGCGGGCGGCCTCGATCTTCTCCGCGATCTCGATGCGCCCGCTCCCCGTCAGGTGGTCCAGCTCTGCCTTGAGCCGGTCGTACGCCTCCTGGGTGAGCCAGGTGACGTTGTCATCGCGGGTCTGGGTCACGGGAACTCCTTGTGTACTAGTAGCAAAGGCCACCAGGCGGCCAGAGCTGAACTTACGAGAATATCACCGTGCGTCATGGCACACGGTTCCCGAAAGGCCGGCTCCACCGCCCGAACCGGTGGGGAAAGGGGTTCGGCGGTGTCAGTCCTGCGAACCTTGTTCCCTGCACGAGGCCACTTCTACCGTTGCGGCCTGACGAACCGTTTCAACGGTCGTGGTGACCATGCGGTTCCCGGCCTCCGTCGCCATGGTCCTCTGGCCCACCTCCACCAGGCGCTCGTCCAGCGCGCGGATCAGGCACACGGCCCCGTCGCGGCTGTTCACCTCGTAGGTGATGGTCGCCTCGGCCGCCGTCGGCGCCGAGGAGGAGACCACCTGGTGGTACACGCCCCCGCCCAGCCCGGTGTAGCTCATGACCGCGTAGCCCCACCCGACGGCGCACAGCACGGCGAACGCCGCCGCGATCACGAAGAAGACCGGCCCGTTGCCGTGGCGTTTGCGCAGGGCGGGCGCGGTCTCCGCGGCGGGGGCGGCCGCGTCGGCGGCCGGTTCGTCGGCGCTCTTCACGGCGTCTTCCTCCGGGGTGGTGGGCATCGGGAATCTCCGTACACGGGGACGGTGTTGTCTAAGATATCCCCGACCTGACAGCCCCCCCGCGCGGCCCGCACCAAGTCGCCGGATGTGCCGTGATCAGGGGAGCAGGACGGTACGCCCCTGCGACCGTCGACCGAGTCAAGGAGAACCCTTCGTTGTCCGAGCGCCTGCGGCTCATGGCCGTGCATGCCCACCCCGATGACGAGTCCAGCAAGGGCGCGGCCACCATGGCGCGCTATGTCGCCGAAGGAGCCGACGTGCTGGTCGTCACCATGACCGGTGGTGAACGCGGTGACATCCTCAACCCGGCCATGGAGCGGCCCGACGTCCGCGAGAACATCGCGGAAGTGCGCCGCCGCGAGATGGACCGGGCCCGCGAGATCCTCGGGATCCGGCAGGAGTTCGCCGGTTTCGTCGACTCCGGCCTGCCCGAGGGCGACCCGCTGCCCCCGCTGCCCGAGGGCTGTTTCGCCCTCACCCCGGTGGAGGAGGCCGCCGCGCCCCTGGTGGAGTCGATCCGCCGCTTCCGTCCGCACGTGATCCTCACCTACGACGAGAACGGCGGGTACCCCCACCCCGACCACATCATGACCCACAAGGTGTCGATGCACGCCTTCGACACGGCGGGGGACCCGGACGCCTACCCGGGCACCGGCGACCCCTGGCAGCCCCTCAAGCTGTACTACTTCGTCTCCTTCCCGTTCGAGCGGTTCGAGGCGATCGCCGCGCTGCTGGAGGAGAAGGGGCTGGAGAACCCCTACCAGGAGTGGATCGACCGCATCAAGGACCGCGGCGACCGGCCCACCTGGGAGATCACCACGCGCGTGGAGTGCGGCGAGTACTTCGACCTCGCCGAGAAGGCGCTGAAGGCGCACGAGACCCAGGTCGACCCCAACGGGTTCTGGTTCGCGGTGCCCAACGACCTCCTCGCCCAGGCCTGGCCGACCGAGGACTACCACCTGGTGCGGTCCCTGGTGGACACCGAGGTCCCGGAGACGGACCTCTTCGCGGGTGTCCGCGACGCAGTGAGAGTATGAACCCATGAACAGCCTTCTCGTGTCCGCCGCCGCGAACACCGACACGTTCACCCTGGACAAGTACACGGTCACCCCGGGCGTCCTGGGGTTCCTCGTGATCTTCGCCGTCGGTGTGGCCCTGTACCTGCTCATGCGCAGCATGACCGGCAAGCTCAAGACGGTGCGCGGTGAGCGCACCATCGAGGAGCCGGTGGACGTCGCGGCCGCCCCGACCCTGATCGAGGACGACGCCGCGAAGCGGAAGGACTCCTAGGACGCGTTCGGCGGATCGTTCCGGGTCGCGGCCGCGGGGCCGCCTCTCGCCGCGCCGCCCGCGCTCGGACGGCCGGCCCCGGGCCGACCCGCGCCGGTCGTCTCGCGAGAGACCGCCCCGCGGCCGCTCCCGGCGTCCGGCGCGAGCGCCGGAACGCTCGAGAGCATCCGCCGAACACGCCCCGGCCGGGCACCCGGCCCGCGGCGCGCCCGGACCCCTCCGGTCGCGCGGCGGGCCGCGGACGGCGGGCCCGGAACGGCCCGCCGGACACGGCCTACGATGGGGTCCATGCCGCCCGCGCCCTCACCGTCCCCGTCGCTGCGCGACCGGGCCTACGCCGAGCTCAAGTCGCGGATCATGGACCTGCACCTGCCGCCGGGCCACCGCATCACCGAACGCGAGACGGCCGCCGAGCTGGGCGTCTCCCGGGTGCCCCTGCGCGAGGCCCTGCGGATGCTGGAGGCCGAGGGGCTGATCGTCCTGGTCCCGCGCCAGGGCGCCATGGTGGCCGGCTGGTCGCGGGAGGACATCGTGCACCTCTTCGAGGTGCGCGAGGAGCTGGAGCCGCTGGCCGCGCGCCTGGCCGCCGCCAAGCGGAGCGAGGACGACCTGCGCCTGATGCGGCGGTGCCTCGACGAGGCGGCCCGGGCGCTGGACGCCGGTGACGACTCCGCCACCGCCGCCGCCAACGCCGGGTTCCACCGCGCCGTGCTGGGCGCCTGCGGCAACCCCCTGCTCCAGGAGATGATGGCGCCGCTGGACGCCCGCGTGCAGTGGCTGTTCCACCTCACCCGGCACCGCGACACCCGCGAGCAGCGGGAGGAGCACGTCCGGCTGCTCGGGCTGATCGAGCGCGGCGACGGCGAGGGGGCGGCGGCGCTGTACCGCGAGCACGTCGCCGCGGGGCTGGAGCCCACGCTGGCCATCGCCGAGACCTGGGAGCGCTTCGACCCGGTCGACGTCACCCGCACCCGCACCCGCAGGTAGCGCCGCCCGTCGGGCGGGCCGGCCCGGTGCGGGGAAACGCGGTGTTTCCCGGCGGGCAACACGGAGGTCACGGGCCGCTCCCATGCTGAATTTAGTGGTATACCGCTAACTCGGCAGAGGAGCACGTCATGTCACCCCGAACCACCCGAGGCGCCGCCTGGGCCGCCGCCGCACTGACCGGATCCCTGACCCTGGCGGCCTGCGGCTCCGGGGGCGGCGGGGGCACGGACGACCGGCTCCGCGTCTCCGTCCTGCTGCCCGGGTCCATCAGCGACACCGGGTTCATGCAGTCCGGGCACGCGGGTGTGGAGCGCATCCGGGCGGAGCGCTCCGACGAGGTGGACATCACCTTCGTCGAAGAGGTCGCCGCCGCCGACTTCGAGCAGGTCCTGGGCCGGATGGCCGGGGAGTCGGACCTGGTCGTCTCCGTCGGCGGCCAGACCGACGCCGACGTGCGCGCCGTCGCCGCCGCCGCGCCGGACGTCACCTTCGTGGAGATCGGCGGACCCGCCGACGCCGAGCCACTGGAGAACCTGGCCTACTACGACCCCCGCCAGCCGGAGGGTGCCTACCTCGCCGGGGTCGTCGCGGCCCTGACCTCCCGGAGCGGGAAGATCGGCTTCATCGGCGGCGCCGAACTGCCCGAGATCGTCAACTCCTCCCACGCCTTCGAGAACGGCGCCCGCAGCGCAGACCCCGGCATCGAGGTCGTCGAGCCCCAGTTCCTCGGCGACTTCAACGACCCGGCCCGCGCCCTCCAGGCCGCCTCGGCCGACCACGGGGTCGGCGTCGACGTGATCGGCCAGATCCTCAACCTCGGCAAGTCCGGCCTGGAGCAGGCCGCGCTGGAGGCCGGGGCGCACGTGGTCGGCGGCCCCATCGCCGGCGACTGCGCGGACGGCTCGCCCTACGTCGGATACGTCGTCACCGACACCGGCGTCCAGATCGAGTACGCCGTCGACGCCGTCCTGGACGGCACCTGGGAGGCCGCCCAGGTCCCCTTCGGCCTGGCGGGCGACCGCGTCGGCACCGACTTCGTCCTGTGCGCCGACGACCCGGAGGTCGAACAGGCCCTGGACGAGGCGGCGGAGGCCATCGCCTCCGGCGCGGTCGAGCCCTACTAGACCGGTGCGAACGGAAAGGCCCCCCATGACCGGCTCCGACGGCCGCCCCGCGGTCCTGCGCCTGGACGGCGTCACCCGAAGCTTCGGCGACCTGGTCGCCCTGGACGGCGTCGACCTCTCCGTCGCCGCGGGCGAGATCCACTGCGTCCTGGGCGAGAACGGCGCGGGCAAGTCCACCCTGTGCAACATCGTGTTCGGCGGCACCCCGCCCCTGCGGGGCCGGATGCTCCTGGACGGCGAGCCCTACGCCCCCGCTTCGCCCGCCGACGCCGCCCGCCGCGGCATCGCCATGGTCCACCAGCACTTCAGCCTCGTCCCCACGCTGACCGTGGAGCAGAACCTCCTGCTCGGGCGGTCCCGGTTCCGCCCCGACCGGCGCGCCCTGCGCCGCAGGCTCGAACGCATCGGGGAGGAGTACGGGCTGACCGTGGACCCCGGCGCACGGGTCGACCGGATGTCGGTGGGGCACCGCCAGACCGCCGAGATCGTCAAGGCCCTGGTGGACGGGCCGCGGCTGGTCCTCTTCGACGAGCCGACCGGGGTCCTGGGCCCCCGGGAGATCGACGCGTTCCTGGCCACCGCGCGGCGCATCGCCGACTCCGGCACCGCGGTCGTGCTCATCACCCACAAGCTCCAGGAGGTCCGCGCCGTCGGCGACCGGGCCACGGTGCTGCGCCACGGCCGTGTCACCGGCGGCGGGCGCCTGGCCGACCTCGCCGACGACGACCTCGTCTCCCTCATGGTCGGCCGCCCGCCGCGGGACCCCGCCTCGGCCGCCGCCCTGGGCCTGCGGGGCGGCGCCGGGCGCGCGCGGCGCGGGGAGGCCGGCCCGCCCGCCCTGGAGGTGGCCGGGCTGCGCGCCCGCGACGCCCACGGGGCGAGCGCCGTCGACGGCGTCGACCTCACCGTCCGGGCCGGGCGTATCACCGGGATCGCCGGTGTGGAGGGCAACGGCCAGTCCGCCCTGGCCGACGCGCTCTCGGGGGCGGTCCCGGTCGGGTCCGGGACGATCCGGCTGGCCGACCGCGACATCACCGCGGCCTCCCCGGGCGAGCGCACCGCCGCCGGACTGGCGGTCATCCCCGAGGACCGCCACCACGAGGGCGTCGTGGAGGACCTGAGCCTGGCCCAGAACCTCATGCTGGGCCGCCTGCGGGAGTTCACCGGCCGCTTCGGGGCCCTGGACCGCCGCGCCCTCCGGGACCGGGCCGCGGACCTGGCCGCCCGCTTCGACGTCCGCGCCCCCGGGCCGGACGCCCCGATGTCCGCCCTGTCCGGAGGCAACCAGCAGAAGGCCGTCCTGGCCCGCGAGCTGTCGCTGGACCCGCTGGCCTGCGTGGTCGCCGCCCACCCCACCCGCGGCCTGGACGTCGGCGCGGTCGCGGCCGTGCTCGGCCACCTGCGCGCCGCCGCGGACCGGGGCGCGGCCGTCCTCGTGATCTCCGGGGAGCTCGAAGAACTGCTGGCGGTCTGCGACGAGGTCCGCGTCGCCTACCGCGGGACGCTGGCCGGACCGGTGGACCCCGCGGACCCCGCGGCCCGCGACCGGATCGCCCACCTGATGGCGGGGGCCGCCGCATGAGCCCGCTCCGTCCCGACCCCCGCCACCCCCTCTCCCTCGGACTGCTCTGCGGAGCCGGGGCCCTGCTGTTCACCGTGCTCGCGGCGGTCGCCGCCGGGTCGCCGCCGGGCACCACCCTGAACGCGCTGTGGACCTCGACCGCGGGCAACCCCTTCGCGCTGGGGGCGGCCGTCAACACCGCGGCCGCGATCCTGCTGGTCGCCTGCGGGTTCGTCATCGCGTTCCGGGCGAACCTGGTGAACGTCGGCGGCGAGGGGCAGTTCGCCCTCGGGGCCGTCGGCGCCACCGCCGTGGGGGTCCACCTGCCCGAGTCCGCCCCGGCCCTCCTCGCCCTGCCGCTGGTGCTGGGGGCGGCCGCCCTGGGCGGCGCCGCCTGGGCCGCGGTCGCCGCCGGGCTGCTGGTCCGGCGCGGGGTCAACGAGATCATCACGACCCTGCTGCTCAACTTCATCGGGCTGGCCCTGCTCATGCTCGCCGTCCACGACGAGCGGCTGCTGCGCCAGCCGGTGACCAGCGCGGAGACCCTGCCCCAGTCCGAACCGCTGGTCGAGGCGGCCCGTATCCCGCTGCTCGGGCTGCCCGGCTCTCCGATGACGGCCGCCGCCGTCCTCGCCCTGCTCGGCGCCGCCGGAACGGCGTTCCTGCTGCACCGGACCGCGACGGGGCTCCGGCTCACCGCGGTCGGGCGGGGCGCCGCGGCGAGCCGCCGCCTGGGCGTCCCCGTGGGCCGGGTGCGCTTCGGCTCGCTGACCGCGGCCGGGGCCTTCGCGGGCCTGGCCGGGGGGACGGTCGTCGCCTCGGCGCCGTACGTCCTGGCCGACGGGATCGCTGCGGGGTACGGCTTCACCGGCCTGGTGGCCGGGCTGCTCGCCCGCGGGTCGATGACGGCCCTGATCCTCATCACCCTGGCCCTGGGCCTGCTGGCGGCCGGGGGCATCGGCGTCCAGCTGGCCGCCGGGGTGCCCGCCGCGATCAGCCAGATGACCGAGGCCGTGCTCGTGCTGCTCGTGGCCGGCACGGCACTGCTGGTCCGCACCCGGCCGAGGGCGCGCCGGACCGCGGGGCCGCCGCCCGCCGGCCCCGTTCCCTCGGCCGCGCCGCCGGAGAAGGGGACCGCGCGATGATCCACACCCTCACGGAACTGCTCGCCATGAGCGTCGCCCTGGGCCTGCCGATCATGGTCGCCGCGGCGGCCGAGGCCGTCTCCGAACGCGCCGGGGTCCTGAACATGAGCGTCGAGGGCATGATGGTCACCGGCTGCCTGGCCGGGGTCCTGGCCGCGGTGGCCACCGGCTCCCCCTGGACCGGACTGGCCGCCGGGACCGCGGCGGGCGTCCTGGTCGGCGTCCTCCAGGGCCTGCTGAGCGTGACCTGGCGGGCGGACCAGATCGTCACCGGCCTGGCGCTGAACACGCTGGCGCTCTCCGGCACGGTGTTCGCGGCCCGGCTGCTCCTGGACCGGGACACGGTCACCCCCGGCTTCGACCGGGCGGCCCTGCCGCTGCTCTCCGACCTGCCGGTGCTGGGCCGGGCGCTGTTCTCGCTGCCGGCCCCGGGCTACCTGCTGATCGGCGCGGTGGTCGCGCTGACCCTGCTCACCTCGCGGCGCACCGCCTGGGGCCTGGCCGTCGACGCCACCGGGGAGGACGCGGTCAAGGCCGACCGGGCCGGGCTGCCGGTGGCCCGCATCCGCCACCTGGCGGTCCTGCTGGTCGGCGGGGCGGGCGGGCTCGCCGGAGCCTACATCGCCCTCGCCCAGGTCAAGACGTTCACCGACCACATGACCGCGGGCGTGGGCTACCTCGCCGTGGTCGCCGTCATCGCCGCGCGGTGGCGGACCGGGCGCGTGGCCGCCGTCGCCCTGGTGTTCGGCGCGGCCCAGGCGCTCCGGTTCACCCTCCCCGCCCTGGGCGTCGCGCTGCCCGCGGCCCTGCTCGTGGCACTGCCGTACCTGCTGGCGCTCGCCGCCGTGGCCGGGCTGGTCTCCGGATCCCGGCGCCCCTCCGACCTGACCGTCCCGTTCGTCCGAGCCGGACGCACCGGCTGAACCACCGGAAAGGCCCCCATGACGCTCATCCTCACCCGTTCGGAACTCACCGGCCTGGTCGCGCCCGCCCGGGTCGCCGCGGCCGTGGAGGCGGCCTTCGCGGAACTGGCCGGCGGCCGGGCGGCGCAGCCGTACGGGGAGCCCGCGCGCGTCGCCGGGCTCGACCCGCAGTTCGTGCCGATGACCGCGCTGCTGCCCGCGAGCGGCCTGGCCGCGGGCAAACTGCTCAGCGACATCCCCGGCAACCGCGCCCGCGGGCTGCCCGCCCAGCAGTCCGTGCTGGTCCTGGCCGACGCCGAGACCGGCGGCCCGCTGGCCGTGATGGACGGCGCGGTGCCCACCCGGCTGCGCACCGCCGCGACCACGCGCGTGGCCACCCGGCACCTGGCCCGCCCGGGCCCGTACGTGCTGGGTGTGGTGGGCGCCGGCCCGCTGGCCGCCGCCCACGTGGTCGCGCTCGCCGACGAGCGGCGCCCCGAGCGGGTCCTGGTGTGGTCGCGCCGGGAGGAGACCGTGCGGGCCCTGCGCGAGGAGGTGGCCGCCCACGTGCCGGGCCTGGAGGTCGCCCCCGCGGACTCGCCGCGCGCGGTGGTGGCCGGGGCGGACGTCGTCTGCACCGTCACCCCGTCCAGGGAACCGCTGGTCGAGGGCGCCTGGCTGCGCCCGGGGCAGCACCTCAACGTCGTCGGGGCGCCGCCGCGCACCGACCACCGCGAGGTGGACGCCGCCGCGCTGGCCGCCGGCCTCCTGGTCGTGGACTCGTCCCCGGTCGCCCTGCACGAGTCCGGGGCCGTGGCCACCGCGATCGCCGAGGGTGCGATCACCGCCGGGGACTGCGCCCTGGACCTGGCCGCGGTGGTCTCCGGGCGGCACCCCGGCCGGACCTCCGAGGCCGGGATCACCGTGTTCGCCTCCGTCGGCCTGGGCCTGGAGGACGCCGCGGTCGGCCGCCTGCTGCTCGACGCCGCCCGGGAGAGGGGGCTGGGCACCGAGATCGCCCTGGCGGGCTGACCCCGCCGTCCCGGTACGGCCGTCCGCTCCCCGCCGCGGGCGGCCCCGGGATGGCAGAGTGGGGACATGTCCAACCGCCTGCGCGACGCGACCAGCCCGTACCTGCTCCAGCACGCCGACAACCCCGTCGAATGGTGGCCCTGGGGGGAGGAGGCCTTCGCCGAGGCGCGCCGCCGCGACGTGCCCGTCCTCATCTCCGTGGGCTACGCGGCCTGCCACTGGTGCCACGTCATGGCACACGAGTCCTTCGAGGACCGGGCGACCGCCGAGCGGATGAACGCCCTGTTCGTCAACGTCAAGGTGGACCGCGAGGAGCGCCCCGACGTCGACGCCGTCTACATGGAGGCCACCCAGGCCATGACCGGCCAGGGCGGCTGGCCGATGACGGTCTTCGCCACCCCCGACGGCGCGCCCTTCTACTGCGGCACCTACTTCCCGCGCGACCACTTCCAGCGCCTCCTGGAGGGCGTCTCCCAGGCCTGGCGGACCAGGCGCGGGGAACTGCTCGACCAGGGCCGCCGGGTCGTCGAGGCCCTGGGCGCCCCCCGGGCCCTGCCCGACGCGCCCCCGCCGGACGCCGCCGTGCTCGACCTGGCGGTGCGGGCGCTGGTGCGCGACTACGACACCCAGGAGGGCGGGTTCGGCGGCGCGCCCAAGTTCCCGCCGTCGATGCTGCTGTCGTTCCTGACCGCGCACGACGAGCGCACCCGGCCCCTCCAGAGCGCGGCCGAGCCCACCCCCTCGTGGCTGATGGCGCTGGGCACCGCCGACGCCATGGCCCGCGGCGGCATCTACGACCAGCTCGGCGGCGGGTTCGCCCGCTACTCGGTGGACCGGGAGTGGGTGGTGCCGCACTTCGAGAAGATGCTGTACGACAACGCCCTGCTGCTGCGCGCCTACGCCCGGATGGCCCGCCGCCCCGCCGAGCCCGGCCCGGCCGGGGAGGCGTCCGCGGCCCTGCTGCGCCGGGTCGCCGGGGAGACCGCCGACTGGATGCTGCGCGACCTGCGCACCCCCGAGGGCGGGTTCGCCTCCGCGCTGGACGCCGACAGCGACGGGGAGGAGGGCACCTACTACGTGTGGACCCCCGGTCAGCTGCGCGAGGTGCTGGGGGAGGAGGACGCCGCCTTCGCCGCCGAGGTGTTCGGGGTGACGGAGGAGGGCACCTTCGAGCACGGCTCCTCGGTGCTGCGCCTGCCGTCCACGCCCGCCGACACCTGGCGCTACGAGCGGGTCCGCGCCGCCCTGCTGGCCGCCCGGGAGGAGCGCACGCCGCCGGCGCGCGACGACAAGGTGGTGGCCGCCTGGAACGGGCTGGCGATCGCGGGCCTGGCCGAGGCGGGGGTCCTGCTGGACCGGCCCGACCTGGTGGACGCCGCCCGGGAGGCCGCCGACCTGCTGCTCTCGGTGCACCTGGGCGGGGGGAGGCTGGTGCGCACCTCCCGCGACGGGGCCGCCGGGAGCAGCCCCGGTGTCCTGGAGGACTACGCCGACGTCGCCGAGGGGCTGCTCGCCCTGCACGGCGTCACGGGGGAGGCCCGCTACGCCCGGGCGGCCGGAGAGCTGCTGGACGTGGTGCTGGAGCGCTTCGTCGACGACGAGGGCGGTTTCTACGACACGGCGGACGACGCCGAGAAGCTGTTCAACCGCCCCCAGGACCCCACCGACAACGCCGTGCCCTCGGGCCGCTCCGCGGCGGCCGGCGCGCTGCTGTCCTACGCGGCGCTCACCGGCTCGCGCCGCCACCGGGAGGCCGCCGAGCGGGCGCTGGTGCCGGTGGGCCTGCTGGCGGAGAAGGCGCCCCGGTTCGCCGGGTGGGGGCTGGCGGTCGGCGAGGCGCTGCTGGCCGGTCCGCTGGAGATCGCGGTCGTCGGCGACCCCGGGGACCCGGCCACCGGCGAGCTGGTGCGCACCGCGCTGACCCACGCCCCGCTGGGCACCGTGCTCTCGCGCGGCGACGGCCTCGACGACGGGGGAGTGCCGCTGCTGCGCGACCGCGTCCGGGTGGACGGGCGGCCCACGGCGTACGTGTGCGAGGGGTTCGTCTGCCGCCTCCCGGTCACCTCGCCGGACGACCTCCGCGACCTCCTCGCCCGCAGGGCGTGAGGGCGGGCCCCCGGGCCCGCCGGCGGGCCCGGTGGCGGGGCACGCGCGGGAGGCGGCGGCCGGCCGTCAGCCCAGGACCGTGTTGTCGATGATCTCGTTCACCAGGTCGGGCCGGTAGTCCGGCTGGCGGATCTCCATGTACACCGTGGAGGGCTCCCCGGGCCGGTGCACGGCGGCGCTGGTGAAGGCCCCGTTGCCGTTGCACTCGGGCCAGTCCCACACCGTGCCCTGCCAGTCGCCGGTGTCGACCCGGCGGCTGGCGGGGTCCCCCGGGCAGGGGTCCTGGTCGGCGACCCCCGACAGGTCGCGGGCCCCGGGCATCACGGTGGCGTACACGCCGTAGGACGGGACCTCGGTGGAGTGCCAGTCGTCGGCGTCGGTGGCCACCAGCAGGCCGGGCCCGGCCCCGGCGTCGGCCGCGGCGGGCTGTGCCTCCAGGTCGGTGTGGAACTCCCGGGCCCACACCGCGGGCACCCCCATGCGGATGTTCTGCCCGGCGTGGCGCACCGTGGTCAGCGACAGCCCCGGGGCCCCGCCGGACATGGTGAGCACGCCCGCCCCCAGCACGGACGCCGCCACCAGGGCGGCGGCCCGACGCCACGGCATCCGGTACCGCTGCCACCACTGGTCGGCCCGGGGCAGGTCGGGGGCCATACGGATGGCGCGGACCCGGTCGGTGAAGGTCTTGGCGTCGGCCGGGCGGCTCTCCCGGTCGACGGAGAGCGCCGACAGGATGAGCTCGTCCAGCTCCCGCGGCAGCCCCGGCCGGATGCGGCCGGGCGGGACGCGCACCGGCGGGCGGGAGGGCGGCTTCCCGGTGATCAGCTCGTAGGCGACGGCGCCCAGCGAGTACACGTCCGAGCGCACGTCCAGGTCGCCGCCGGGGATGCTCTGCTCCGGCGACATGTACCCGGGGGTCCCGGCCGCGGCGGTGAACCCCGACGCCTCGTCGATGGCCTTGGCGAAGCCCAGGTCGGCGACGAGCACCCGCTGGCCCACCGGGGAGGACTGGAGCAGCACGTTGGACGGCTTGATGTCCCGGTGGATGGTGCCGTGGTTGTGCAGCACGGTGATGCCCTGGCCGATCTCGGTCAGCAGCCTCAGCGCCTCGTCCAGCGGCAGCGGCCCGCGGCGGATGAGGTCCGCGACGCTGCCTTGGTCGGCGTAGGTCATGACCATGTACGGGCGGCCGTCGGGGAGGACGTCCACGTCGTGGACCGCGACCAGCCACGTGGAGTCGGTCTGGCGCAGGATGCGCGCCTCCTCCAGGAACCTGTGCTGGATGTCCATCTGGTGCGCCCAGTTCTCGGCGAGTACCTTGATGGCCACCGGGTAGTTCAGCAGGTCGTCCTGGGCCAGCCAGACCGTGGCGAAGGAGCCCGACCCCAGGCGTCTGATGACGCGGTAACGGCCGAAGGCCTCGGGTTGGCTCATTTCCGCCTCGGTCTGTCAGGGGTGAATACGCGGTCGTTGCCCACTAATACACCATCTACACCTTCGCGTTGACTCTTGCGGATATGATCCCCTCTCCGGGTGGCGCGGATCCCGCCGGGGGAGGGAAACTGGTGGAAACCCCCACGGGCACCCCCGCGCCCGCGGAATGGCAGTGTGAAATGTGAACTTTCGTTGTCCGTGGGACTCCGGGTGACGGAGAACCGGGAGGATGGAACGAGGCGGAGCCGATGGGGGCCCGTAGACGTCCTATTGACGTGTGACCCTCGAATCGTGGACGCACAGCGCCGAACAGCGGACGGCCGGACGTCTGCCGTCAGTCAGGGAGAGACCAGCCATGCGCAGTAGTGACAACAACGAGCACGAGGTGACCCCGGCGCCCCGTCGACGGGTGGCGAGCAACGTCGACGAGGAGCTGGAGGAGCTCGCCCGCAGGTCCAGGGACGGCGACGCCGTCGCCCTGGACGAACTGCTCCGGCGGATCCAGCCCGAGGTGCTGCGCCGGTGCGCGCGCTTCCTGCCCTACCGGCAGGACGCCGAGGAGGCCTGCCAGGACGCCCTGCTCCGGGTGGCCCGCAAGATCGACAGCTTCAAGGGCGACTCCCTGTTCACGACGTGGCTGTACACCGTCGTGTCCAACTCCGCCCGCCAGACCTACCGCTCCATGAAGCGCCGCGCCGCCGAGTTCCCGACCGAGGCCGAGCGCATGCCCCACCAGCGCGACCCGCGCACCACCAGCGTGATCGCCGGTTCCCGGATCGACCTGCTGGAGGCCCTCGACCAGCTGGAGAAGGACCGTCCGAACCTGGTGGCCCCCCTGGTCCTGCGCGACCTGTGCCAGATGGACTACAACGAGATCGCCTCGGAGCTGAACCTCGCCCTGGGCACCGTGAAGTCCCGCATCCACCAGGGGCGCAAGCACGTGCGCAAGTCCCTGGCCGTAACGTGACCTCTCGCGGCGAACTACCCTGGACGGTATCCCCGTCGGCACCTCCTGGCACAGGAGGGTGCTGTCCCTGATCCAGCTCTGAGAGGTTTTCGCCCATGGGGCTTCGCGACCCCTTGTACTGGCTCTACGAGCGGCGCCTGGAACGCCAATTGCAGGGCCGGCAGATTCCCCGCCATGTCGGTGTCGCCATGGACGGCAATCGCCGGTGGGCGAAGAACAGCGGTCTGGCGGAGGCGGCGGAGGGCCACCGGGCCGGAGCGGACAAGATCTTCGAGCTGCTCCGGTGGTGCGACGAGATCGGCGTCCAGGTCGTCACCCTCTGGATGCTGTCCACCGACAACCTCTCGCGCGACGAGGCCGAGCTCGGCGCTCTCGTGCAGATCATCGAGGAGACCATCGCCCGGCTGCGCGAGGAGGGGTGGAACACCCGGCCGGTCGGGGCCCTGGACGTGCTCCCCGCGTCGACCGCCCGCGCCCTGAAGGAGGCGGAGGAGGCCACATCCGGCAACCCGGGCCTGGTTGTCAACGTCGCCGTCGGGTATGGAGGTAGACGTGAGATCGCCGACGCGGTTCGGTCGCTCCTCCACGAGGAGGCGGCCAAGGGCACCGGTATCCAGGAGCTCGCCGAGCGCCTGGACATCGCCGACATCGCCCGGCATCTCTACACGCGCGGCCAGCCCGATCCGGACCTGCTCATCCGTACCTCCGGGGAGCAGCGCCTGTCCGGGTTCATGCTGTGGCAGAGCGTGCACTCGGAGTTCTACTTCTGCGAGGTCTTCTGGCCGGCTTTCCGCAGGGTGGACTTCCTGCGCGCTCTGCGCTCCTACGGCGCGCGCAACCGGCGCTACGGTTCCTGACCCCCGGCTCCCGTCACGGCATCGCCCCTTAACACGGTGTTCACCCCGCGGGGCGGAAACGGACTGGAAAACGGGTTCGCGGACGCGTAGCTTCGGAAGAAGCGGGTGGCGTTCGTCCACCCGTTCGGGAGGCCCCGGCTCATTGATCCCCTCCGCCACCGCGGAACGTCAACGAGGAGGGCCGGACCCGGCCCTGTGGGGCCTGGTCCCGGTCCTCCATGATCCCGTGACAGCGGGGCGCCCCCGCGGCGCCCAAGGGGAGAACGAGTGGCTAGTTCCTCGACCGATCGCCGTGACACCCAGTCCCCCATCGCCCCCTCTGCGGAGACGGGCGCGGAACGGCGCGTCTACGTGCTCGACACCAGCGTCCTGCTCGCCGACCCGCTGGCCCTGACCCGGTTCGCCGAGCACGAGGTGGTCATCCCCGTGGTGGTGATCACCGAGCTGGAGAGCAAGCGGCACCACCCGGAGCTCGGGTACTTCGCCCGCAACGCGCTGCGCTTCCTGGACGACCTGCGGGTCGCCAACGGTCGCCTGGACGTCCCGGTCCCCGTGAACGACGACGGCGGCAGCGTGCGCGTCGAGCTCAACCACAGCGATCCGGAGATCCTCCCGGCCGGTTTCCGGCTGGGCGACAACGACACCCGGATCCTGACCGTCGCCCGCAACCTCCAGGAGGAGGGCGGCGAGGTCGTGCTGGTGAGCAAGGACCTGCCGATGCGCATCAAGGCCTCCTCGATCGGCCTGGCGGCCGACGAGTACCGGGCCGAGCTGGCGATCGAGCACGGGTGGACGGGCATGGCCGAGCTGGACGTGGCCGCCCACCAGGTGTCGGAGCTGTTCGAGCACGGCGCCACCGACATCGAGGCGGCCCGCGAGCTCCCCTGCCACACCGGCCTGGTGCTGGTCTCCGAACGCGGCAAGGCGCTGGGGCGGGTCCGCCCGGACAAGTCGGTGCGCCTGGTGCGCGGCGACCGCGACGTGTTCGGCCTGCACGGCCGCAGCGCCGAGCAGCGCGTCGCCCTGGACCTGCTCACCGACCCCGAGGTGGGCATCGTCTCCCTGGGCGGCCGGGCCGGCACGGGCAAGTCGGCGCTGGCGCTGTGCGCCGGCCTGGAGGCGGTCCTGGAACGCCGCCAGCACCGCAAGGTGATGGTGTTCCGCCCGCTGTACGCGGTCGGCGGCCAGGAGCTGGGCTACCTGCCGGGCACGGAGAACGACAAGATGACCCCGTGGGGGCAGGCGGTGCACGACACCCTGTCCGCGGTCACCAGCGAGGACGTCATCGAGGAGGTCGTGGACCGGGGGATGCTGGAGGTCCTGCCGCTCACCCACATCCGCGGCCGGTCGCTGCACGACGCGTTCGTCATCGTGGACGAGGCGCAGTCGCTGGAGCGGGGGGTCCTGCTCACCGTGCTGTCGCGGCTGGGGGAGAACTCGCGGGTGGTCCTCACCCACGACATCGCCCAGCGCGACAACCTGCGGGTCGGCCGCCACGACGGTGTCGTCGCGGTGATCGAGAAGCTCAAGGGGCACCCGCTGTTCGCGCACATCACGCTGACCCGGTCGGAGCGGTCCCCGATCGCCGCCCTGGTCACGGAGATGCTGGAGAACTGACGCAGGGCACGGCGGCGGCCCGCTCCCGGCCGGGAGCGGGCCGCCCGCGTCAGCCGGGGCCCGGTCGGAGCGGCCCGCCGGTCAGCGCATGCCCCCGATGAAGTGCCCGAGCCTGCGCACCCGCTCCAGGCTCGCCTCGTAGCGGGCGCCGATCAGCAGCAGCAGCGCGCCGATCACCGCGAACGGCACCCAGTTGGGCAGCAGCCGGGTCAGGTCCCACAGCGGCGGGCCGAACGCCCGCAGCGCCGTGCCCAGCAGGGTCAGGCCGCCGATGACCAGCGCCGCCTGGCTGCGTCGGCGCAGGCCCCACAGGACCACGGCCAGTGCGGCGGCCAGCAGCGCGGGCACCCGCCACAGCGTGTCCTCGCCGGCCAGCACCATGCCCAGGCCGGGCAGGAGCAGCAGGCACAGGCCGCCGGACAGGGACGCCCAGCTCGACGGGGTCCGCTCCGCCTTGCGGGTCCACTCCCAGCCGACGACCAGGGCGGCCAGGGCAGGGAGCACGGTGTAGGCCTCGGGGACGGTCACGTCCCACGCGGCCAGTGCGGTCCACAGGGCGGCGAGCATGAGCAGCGCGCCGACCGCCGCGGCCCACCGGCGCTCCGGCCGGACCGCCGTGGCCAGGGCGATCACGCCGACGACCGCCAGCGCCAGGGCGGTGATCCCGCCGTGCGCGCCGTGGACCGCGGCGACCGCCACGGACACCGCCGCCCACAGCGCGGCCGGGACCTCGGCGGCCTCCACCAGCGGAGAGCGCATCCGCGGCGCGGCGGCGGCCACCCCCGCCACCAGGGCGATGGGTGCCAGCGCCGCGTACTCCGCCGGGGCGCCCAGGGCCAGGGCGAGCGTGAAGGCGAACCCGCCGGTGGCCGCGGTGGCCGCCGCCGTCGCCGCCACCGCGGGCGGGACGGTGCGGGCCAGCGCGGCCACCGCCGAGCCCAGCGCCGCGACGGCCAGCAGGACGGCGATGGTCGCGTACCGTTCGGCCAGCGCCCAGCCCAGCGCCTGGGCCAGGACCAGCAGGCCGGTGAGCCCCGGCAGCCAGGAGAAGGACCGGTCCCGGGACAGCGCCGACCACAGGGCCAGCCCCGCGCCGACCGCGACCGACACCGCCAGCGCCACCGCGAAGGGCGCGCCGACGAGCACCGCCACCGGTACCAGCGCGGGCGGGACGGCCAGCGCGGCCGTGTGCCCGGTCCACCGGCGGGCGGCCAGGGAGGCGGCGCCGACCGCGGCCGCGCCGGCCGCCACGACCCCCAGGGCCACCAGCGGGTCGGGCCGGTCGCCCAGGCCCAGGAACACGTACGCGGGGTCGAGCAGGGCGCCCGCTCCGGCCGCCGCCACCCCGTGGTTCCAGGAGACCGGGACCAGGGCGGTGGCCGCCGTCGTCCCGGCCACCAGCGGGGCGGCGCCGCCCAGCAGCAGGCCGACCGCGGTGAGCGGGAGCGCGTCCGTGCCCTCGCCCAGCACCAGCGCCGTCGCCCCGAGCAGGATGGGGACCGCCGCGAGCAGCCACCAGGCCGCAACCCCGGTCTCCGCACCCGCGGCGCCCGCCAGGCACAACGCCCACGCCGCCGCGGCCGGGAACCCGGTGCCCAGGGCCGCCCCGAAGGCCGTGCCGATCCTGATGCCCGGGGCGGCCCCCGCGGTGCCGGCCACCGGCCCGGCGGTCGGCACGGGCGGCAGGGCCCGGGCCTCCGCCGGGTGCCGGGGCGCGGCGGCCCGGCGGGAGAGCAGCGCGCAGCCCAGGGCGGCGCCCGCCGACAGCAGGACCACGAGCAGCGTCGTGTGCTGTTCGGGCAGCGACCAGTACAGCGCCGCCGCCAGGGTCAGCGGGCCGGTGACCGCCGGCGCCCACGCCAGGCGGTCGCGGACCAGGGCCGCGCCCAGGGCGAGCAGGGCGCCCACCGCGGCGGCCCACAGGACGGCGACGGCGAACGGCGCGCCCAGCATCACCGGCAGCGGGACCAGCGCGGGCGGGGCCGCCAGCGCCGCGGCGGGCAGCAGCCACCGGCGGTCGACGGCCCCGACCAGGGCCACGGCCAGCGCCCCGGCGACCAGCAGCCCGGCCGCGGTGCCCGGGCCGACGGCGACGGCGGTCCCCAGCACCTCGGTCGCGGGTTCGAGCATCACCTCGGGCGGCGCGCTCCAGACCTCCAGGGAGGTGCCCCCGCTCCACAGGGCGCCGCCCGGGGGCGCCAGCACCAGGGCCAGTGGCAGGAGCAGCAGCCCGAACACCGTGAAGGCGGTGCGGGCGTCGGGGGCGCCCGGCACGGCCGGGCGCGGGGAGGTGCGGCCCAGCAGCAGCGCGGTCACCCCGCTGAGCAGGATCGCGGCGGCGGTCCACCAGCTGCCCTGCGCGGGCATCACACCGGCGCCCAGCGCGGCCCACGCCGAGGCCCAGGCAGGCAGGCCCACCGCCCACAGGGCCAGGGCGGCGCCGTACAGGGCCCGGCCCGGCGGCACGGGGACCGCCGTCCCGGGCGGAACGGGGGCGGCCGGGGCCCCGAAGCCGGGGAACCGGTGGCGCAGGAGCAGCAGCGCGGCCAGGGCGACCAGGCCCACGCACGGCAGCGCGGCCATGAAGGTCCAGAACAGCCCTGCGGACCACAGCAGGGCGGTGACCAGGGTCGCCACCCCGGCCGCGGCGGACGCCCAGGCGTACGGGCGGGCGGGGATCGCCGCGGTGCCCAGGACCAGGAGCCCGCCCAGGCACAGCGCCCAGGCGACCGCGACCGGGTGCGGCAGGCCCAGTAGCAGCGGCGGGGCCAGCAGCACCGGCGGGGCCGCCAGGAACGCCACCGTCGGCAGCAGGTCGCGGCGCAGCAGCGCCGTCACACCGGCGGCCAGCGCCGCGCCGACCGCGATCGCCGCCAGGTAGGGCAGGCTCTCCGGCCAGGCGGTGCCGGGGCCGTCCACGCCCAGCACCGTGGTCGCCGGGACGTCCGCCGAGCGCAGGCTCCACGGTTCGCCGGCCGGCGGACGGGGCAGCACCGGCAGGACCGCCGGACCGGCGGCGAGCGGGACCAGGACCAGGGCGGCGACGGCGGGGAGGGCGGCGATCCGGCCGTTGGCGCGGTCGCGCGCCAGGACCAGCCAGGTCGACCCGGACAGCAGCAGGGCCAGGGCCGGGCCCCACCAGCCAGGCGGGTCCGCTTCCGTGACGGCGAAGACCAGCAGCGCGGAGACGGCGGCGGTGAGCACGGCGAGGACCACCGACAGCACGGTCAGCGTCCTGCGCGGCGCGTGTTCGCCGAGGGGCGCGGTCACGCGGGCCAGGACCAGGTCGGCGAGCCCGGTGGCGGCCAGGACCGGCAGGATCCAGGGGAAGGGGTCGTCCAGCGGCAGGGCGAAGAGCAGCAGCAGCGGCACCGGCTGGGCGGCCAGTGCCGCGATGATCCGGGGCGCGCGCAGCGGCACCAGCAGCGGGTAGAGGGCCGTCAGCGCGGCGATGCCGGCCAGCGCCCCGGCCGAGTAGCCGGGGCCCTCGGGCAGGCGTTCGGGCATGAGCAGCCACAGCGCCAGCGCGTCGATGCCCAGCAGCGCGGCGGCCAGCACGCCGAAGGTCTCGGCGGTGGCCTGGAGGCCCCGGCGGTACAGCGGCACGGCGACCAGGGCGAACGCGAGCGTGGTCGCCCCGAGCACCAGGGCCCGGGTGCCGGTGCCCATGTCGCTCCACGTCCAGATCGCGAACACCAGGGCCGAGATGCCGACGAGCAGGCCGCCCAGGCCGAGGATGACGTTCTGGGCGGAGCGGCGGCGCATCTCGCCGTCCGGCCGGGGCGGCACGGCGGCGTGCGGTGCGGCGGCGGGGACGGCCGCCGGATGGGCCGCGGGCGGTACGGGACCGGCCGCCGGGGGGACGGCGGCCGCCCGGCGGGAGGCCGCGCGCAGCGCGTGCAGCAGCCCCGAGCGTTCGCTGCGCAGGCGTCTCAGGTGCTCGTCGGCCCGGCCGATCTCGGTGTCGACCTCCCACAGGCGCTGGGCGAGCGGGCCGGTGAGCAGCAGTCCGCACCGGGCGCAGGCCGCGGACCCGGCCGCCAGCGGGGAGCGGCAGTCCGGGCAGCGCAGGGACGGCCCTGCTGCGGGCGGCGGGGATGCGTTGACGTCCATGTTGGCCATCCTGTCCCCGGGACCGGGCCGGGCACATCCGTACGCGTACTCAGTCCGGACCCGGATCCGGGGGCGGCGGCCGGAGTGGGAACGCCCACTCCTTGGAGTCCCCTTGGTCACCCCTTGACTCTCCGTGTCCCAGCGCAGGTCAGGGTCCGACAACGCGGACACGTTACGTGATGTGAGTCAAGCCACAGTATCTACGGTGTTACGTGGTCGTAATGATGGTGCAGGCTGAATCCGCTGCACAGAGCACCCCCACCGTGCGGACCCGCCGTGCGGGCGGAGCGCGATCGCGCCCGTCCCCCTTCTCTCCCGGCCCCGAGGCCGACGGCGGAGATCCACCGCACGCGCGCGGCCCCGGCCCGGCCGGGCGTCCCGTAGGCGCGTGCGGCCGTCTACGCGAAAGGGCGATCTTGCCACTCCCACGGATTCAGTTGCGTTACGCGGGCGCCGCAGGCGCCGCGGTCCTGGTCGCCGCGGGCACCTTCGGTGTCGCGGCCTTCGCCGACTCCGGGACCCCCGACCCCCGTGACGCGGCCTCGGCGGCCCTGCCGCCGGAGCCCTCCCCGGTCCCGACCGCCCAGGAGGACGACGACTTCTTCCAGACCCCGGCCGCCGCAGACCCGCAGCGCCGGCAGGAGGACCTCGAACAGGCCCGCGAGTCCGCCGAGCAGGCCGGGCGCGACGCGGTCCTCAGCGGCGACGCGCAGGCCTCCGACATCCTCGAGGAGCCCGAACCCGAGCCCGACCCCGAGCCGCGGGACAGCGGATCCTCCGGCGGCTCCGGCACCCCGGTCCCCGCCGGGTCGGCCAAGGAGATCGCCCTGGAGATGGTCCTCGCCGAGGGCTGGTCCGAGAGCGAGTTCACCGACTGCCTCGAACCGCTGTGGCAGAAGGAGAGCGGCTGGAACCACCTGGCCGAGAACCCGAGCTCGGGCGCCTACGGGATCCCCCAGTCGCTCCCCGGCGACAAGATGGCGTCCCACGGCTCGGACTGGCGGACCAACCCCGCCACCCAGATCGCCTGGGGCATCGACTACATCAAGGGCCGCTACGGCACCCCGTGCGGTGCGTGGGCCCACTCCCAGGCGAACAACTGGTATTAATAGGGCTTTCCCGCCCCATGACCCCCTCTTGGGAAAGGTAACCGTGTTACTCAACCGCATGTCGCTGCGCAGTACGGCGGCCATCGGTGCGGCCACCCTCGTCGCGGGCGCGACGTTCGCCGTCTCCGCGTTCGCGGACGAGGGCGTCGACCCGGAGGTGGCGGCCAGCGCCGCCCTCCCGGACGAGGAGGCCCCTGCCGAGGAGGCCGTCGAGGACGACTTCTTCTCGTCCTCCGAGCAGCCGACCGAGGAAGAACTCCAGGCCGCCCGCGACGAGGCCCGCGCCGAGCGCGACGCCGCCGTCGGGGCCCGGACCCAGACCACCGCCTCCGAGGCCCAGGACATCGAGGAGGAGCCCGAGGAGCCCGAGACCCCCGTCTTCACGGGCGACGCCCAGGGCCTGGCCCTGGACATGGTCCTCGCCGAGGGCTGGCCCGAGAGCGAGTTCACCGACTGCCTCCAGCCGCTCTGGCAGAAGGAGAGCAACTGGAACCACCTGGCCGAGAACCCCAGCTCGGGCGCCTACGGCATCCCGCAGGCGCTTCCCGGCAGCAAGATGGCGTCCCACGGCTCGGACTGGCAGACCAACCCCGCCACCCAGATCGCCTGGGGCATCGACTACATCAAGGGCCGCTACGGCACCCCCTGCGGTGCCTGGGCCCACTCCCAGTCCGTCGGCTGGTACTGATCCCGACGCGCACGACGGCCCCCGGCGATCGCCGGGGGCCGTCGCGGTGTCCGGCACCGGTCACAGGTGCGGCTCGAACGAGTCCATCACCTCGCCGGGCAGCTCCTCGTAGTAGCCCGAGTCGCCGCGCGGCACGTTGACCGTGACCATGTAGAACACCCGCTCGCCCTGGTGGTCCATGCTGACCGCGTAGGCCCAGAAGCGGCGGGCCGGGCTCGGCCACGTGTCATTGGTGAGGTTGGACCGGACCAGCGCGACGTCCCAGCCGTCCTCGTACTCGTCCTCCCCGAACTCGTGCAGGTTGAGCTGGAGGTAGTCGGTGGTCACATCGCCCTCGACGTCGGTGCCGCCCTTGGTCTCCTCCAGGTACTCGGCGCTGGTCCCGGTGAACTCCTCCTCGGTCCACCCGGCGACCCACACCTGGTGGTCGGACCCGGGGGCGACGAACACGACGAGGCTCTCGTCGATCCTGCTGTCGTCCACCGACCAGGTCTCGGGGTAGTCCACGTCGAACCACTGGGACTCGAAGGTCTCCATCTCCTCGTAGGACGGCGGGCCGTCCTGGTCGTCCCCGGCGTCGTCGGGCACGTTCGAGGGGGTGGGCTCCACGGGGGCGCTCTGCTCGCCGGGGAGCGCGCTCTCCGACGGGTCGGCCTGCGGGGCGGGGTCCTCCCCGCCGCCGTTCGACAACAGCATGCCGCCCACCGCGACCACCGCGATGAGCACCAGCGCGAGGACGCCGCAGCCCAGGCCGATGAGCAGCTTGTTCACACCGCCGGAGGACCGCGCCGGGGGCCGGGGCGGCGCCAGGGTGCCCTGCCCGCCGGTGGGGCCGCCGTGGCCCGGGCCGTGGCCGCCGCTGTGCGAGGCGAAGGACGGCTGCGGCCGCGAGGGGCCGAAGGGGGTGCCCGGGGTCGTCGGGCCGTGGGGCGGGAACGGGCGCGGCGGGGTGTGCGGGCCGCTCGGGCCGCCCATGCCCGGGTGCGGTCCGCTCAGGGGGCCGCTGGTCGCCCCCGGGCCGGGGCCGGCCGGGTGGCCGCCGGTCGGTCCCGTGACGGGGCCGCTGGGGTGGCCGCCGACCGGGCCGCCGGGGATCGGACCGCTGGGGTACCCGCTCCCCGGGCCGGGGACGGGACCGCTCGGGTACCCGCCGCTCGCCGCCGCCACCGGACCGCTGTCGGAGGCCGGGCCGGGACCCGGGAAGTGGCCGCCGGCGTACGCCGCGGCGGCGTCCGCCCCGCCGCGTTCGTCGAGCAGGGCCAGCGCACCGTCCACGGTCAGCCGCCGGTCGGGGTCGCGCTCCAGCAGGCCGGCGATCACCGGGGTGAGCCGGCCCGCCCTGCGCATGGGGGGCAGCGGGGAGCCCAGCACCGCGGCGATGGCCGCGGTGATGGAGTCGCGGCGGAAGGGCGAGAGCCCCTCCACCGTGGCGAACAGCGTCACGCCGATGCTCCACAGGTCGCCCCGGTGCTCGGCGGGGCCGCCCTCCAACCGCTCGGGCGGCATGTACTCGGGGGACCCGATCAGCGCCCCGGTGCGGGTGATGCTCGGCCCGCCCTCCATCGTGGCGATGCCGAAGTCGGTGAGGATGACCCGGCCGTCGGCGGACATCATGATGTTGCCGGGCTTGATGTCCCGGTGCAGGACCCCGGCGGCGTCGGCCGCCTGGACCGCCTTGAGCAGGGCCTCGGCGATGGTCGCGGTGGTCTCCACGTCCAGGGCGCCGCGCTGTTCGAGCATGTCCTGGAGGGAGCCGCCCTCGACGAGCTCCATCACGACCCACGGGTCGCCCTCGAAGTCGAACACGTCGTGGATGGTGATCACGGAGGGGTGCGAGATCCGGGCCGCCGACCGGGCCTCCCGGCGCACCCGGGCGTGGGCGTCGGCGCGCTCCTCGTCGGTGAAGTGATCGGGCAGGAGCACCTGTTTGATCGCGACCGTCCGGTCCAGGGAGGGGTCGAACGCCTCCCAGACCACTCCCATGCCACCCCGGCCGAGTTCTCGGCGCAGGATGTAACGGTTCGCGACGATGCGCTCACTGTCGCTGTTACTCGACATGTACTGCCCTCTCGGACGCGGGCTCGTGCTCACGGGTGCTCTGTCAAGAATGTCCGACGCCTCCCGAATGGGGAAGGTTCCTGAACAGTGGGCATCGGAACGGAAGTGTCACCTTCCCGCGCCCTCCCCGGGGAGGGCGCGGACACATGACGGGGCACCCCGCCCGGCGGGGTGCCCCGCGGTCACCTCGGGTGACCGGTGCCGTCGTGTCCGGCGTCCCGGAGGGCGGGGACCCCCGGCCCCGGGACCCCGGCGGCGCTACTGCGAGTTGGTCATCTTCAGGACGTCGAGGGCGGCGTCGAGCTGCTCCTCGGTGAGCTTGCCGTCCGCGATGTAGCCGCGCTCCAGGACCACCTGGCGGATGGTCTTCTTCTCCTTCAGCGACTGCTTGGCGACCTTGGCGGCCTCCTCGTAGCCGATGTAGCGGTTGAGCGGCGTGACGATCGACGGGGAGGACTCCGCGTAGGTGCGGCACTGCTCCTCGTTGGCGGCGATCCCGGCGACGCAGCGGTCGGCGAACACCCGCGAGACGTTGGCGAGCAGGCGGATCGACTCCAGCACGTTGCGGGCGATCAGCGGCAGCTGCACGTTGAGCTCGAAGTTGCCGCTGGCGCCGCCGAAGGCCACCGCGGCGTCGTTGCCGACGACCTGCGAGGACACCTGGAGCACGGCCTCGCACAGCACCGGGTTGACCTTGCCCGGCATGATCGAGGAGCCCGGCTGGAGGTCGGGCAGGAACAGCTCGCCCAGGCCGGTGGTCGGGCCCGAGCCCATCCAGCGGACGTCGTTGGCGATCTTGGCGAAGCCGACCGCGATGGTCCGCAGCTGGCCGGACAGCTCCACCAGGCCGTCGCGGGCCCCCTGGGCCTCGAAGTGGTCGCGGGCCTCGGTCAGCGGCAGGCCGGTGTGCGCGGCGATCTC
The DNA here is from genome assembly GCF_040614155.1 of Nocardiopsis sp. NPDC006139. NCBI lineage: Bacteria > Bacillati > Actinomycetota > Actinomycetes > Streptosporangiales > Nocardiopsidaceae > Nocardiopsis > Nocardiopsis sp. NPDC006139. The sequence continues at coordinate 319,706 of NZ_JBEXTT010000004.1, read as the reverse complement.
GGCGATCACCCGGGCGGAGAAGCCCTCCGGCGTGTTGATGCCGGTGCCCACGGCGGTGCCGCCCAGCGGCAGCTCGGCCACCCGGGGCAGGGAGGCCTCCAGGCGCTCGACGCCGTAGCGGACCTGGGCGGCGTACCCGGCGAACTCCTGGCCCAGGGTGACCGGGGTGGCGTCCATCAGGTGCGTGCGACCGCTCTTGACCACCGAGGCGAACTCGACGGACTTGCGGGTCAGCTCGCCCTCCAGGTGGCGCAGCGCCGGGATCAGGTCGTTGATCACCGCGGAGGTGGCGGCGATGTGGATGGAGGAGGGGAAGACGTCGTTGGAGGACTGCGACGCGTTGACGTGGTCGTTGGGGTGGACGTCGAGGCCGGTCCGCTCCTTGGCGATGGTGGCGATGACCTCGTTGGTGTTCATGTTGCTCGACGTGCCCGAACCGGTCTGGAACACGTCGATCGGGAACTCGGAGTCCCACTTGCCGTCGGCGACCTCGAGGGCGGCCTCGCGGATCGCCTTGCCCAGGTCGTCGCCGATGACGCCCAGCTCGGCGTTGACCTTGGCGGCGGCGGCCTTGATCTGGCCCAGGGCGGCGATGTGGGCGCCCTCCAGCCCCTGCCCCGAGATCGGGAAGTTCTCGACGGCGCGCTGGGTCTGGGCACGCCACTTGGCGTCGGCCGGGACCTTGACCTCACCCATCGAGTCGTGCTCGATGCGGAACTCACTCATTGGCTACCACACTCTCCTGGGAAAACCTGTGAATCCCAGCCTGCCAGACGCACGGGGGCACACCGCCACCTCACCCCGCCAAGGCGGTGTTACGCGCATCATGTTGACATCGGGGCAGGTCAGGACCCGATGCCGGGACGCCGTTCGCGCCGCCGCAACCGGGTGAGGAAGGGCCGCCGGGGCGCCCTGATCCGGACGGTGCCCAGCAGGCAGAACCCGTTGATCTCCAGGACCGGGGGATCGGACAGGTCCGACCTCCGCGCCGTGGTGCTCCGCAGCCCCAGCACGGAGCGGCCGTTGACGCGCACCTCCACCCCGTCGGGCACCAGGATCTCCACCCGGCCCAGCACCGCGGTGACGGTCATCCGGTGGTGGCCGCGCAGCAGCAGCGCCTCGCGCATGTCCACCTCGACCCGGCCCGCCACGGCCAGGGCCAGGTCGCCGGGGTAGGCGACCCACCGCCCCCTGCGGACGGCCGTGCCGAACACCCCGAAGGCGGGCTGGTGGTCCAGGCGGATGGGCTGCTCCTGCGCGGGCAGCAGGTCGGCGGTGAGCGGCGGCAGCTCGCCCAGGGTCCTGGCCTCCTGGGCCCTGTCCGAGCGCTCTTGGAACTCGTCGAGGTCCAGGCGCCCGTCCGCGGCGGCCTCGCGCAGTACCTTCAGCACCCGTTCGCGGTCGCTGTGGGAGGCCCGCAGCCGTTCAGGGGGGATCCGCTCGCTCACACCGCCAACCCTAGACGACCGGGGTCCCCGGCGCCGGTACGGGTTCGCGCGCTGTTCCCCACACCGACGCCCGGCCGCCCGCGCCCGGTTCACCGGGCACTCCTAGCATCCGGTCCGTTGCTGCGAGTACGGACGCGGAGGACGGAGACCCCCCATGCGCGCGACCGGAACGTGGAAGACCCCGACCCACCGGGCGGTGGCCCTGGGAGCGGCACTGGCGGCACTGGCCGCCACCGCCCCGGCCGCCGCCGAACCCGCTCCCGCGGGACCCCCGGCCGACACCGCCACCGCCGCCGCGGCCGCCGCCGCGGACCTCCCGGCTTCGGTGGACGGCGGAGCCTGGGACTCCGGGCATGTCCAGGGCATCGGCCTGGACCCCGAACGCGGGCACATGTACTTCTCCTTCACCGACACCCTCGTCAAGACCGACCTGTCCGGCACGGTCGTCGGCACCGTCACCGGGCTCACCGGGCACCTGGGCGACCTCGACGTCGACGAACGCGACGGCCGGGTCTACGGCTCCCTGGAGTACAAGGCGGCGGAGGCGTTCTACATCGCCGTCTTCGACCCCGAGCGCATCACCCGGGTGGGCATGGACGCGGAGGACGACGGCGTGCTCACCACCGTCCACCTGTCGGAGGTCGTCGCCGACTACACCGCCGACATGGACGGCGACGGCGTCTTCGACGGCAACGTCGCCGACACCGCCGACCACCGGTACGGGTGCAGCGGCATCGACGGCGTCTCCTTCGGCCCCGAGTTCGGCCGCCCCGGCGGGCGGACGATGCTGACCGTCGCCTACGGCGTGTACTCCAACGCCGACCGCGGGGACAACGACCACCAGGTGCTGCTCCAGTACGACGTGTCCCGCTGGCGCGGCCTGGACCGCCCCCTGGACCAGGACGACCCGCACACCAGCGGCCCCCGCCGCCCCGAGGGCAAGTACTTCGTGTACACCGGCAACACCACCTACGGGGTGCAGAACCTGGAGTACGACGCGGCCACCGGCGACTGGTACATGGCGGTCTACAACGGGGTGAAGCCGGACTTCCCCAACCATTCGCTGTACGTCGTCGACGGGTCCCGCCGCCCCGTGCACGGCCCGATCCGGGGCCAGGCCCGGGACGAGCGGGGGTGGCTGCTGCACCTGAGCCGGGAAGGCGAGGTCCACGAGCCCTCCGGGGTGTCCGGCTGGCCGGTGAGCGGGGGGCCGTACGGACTGGCCTCCCTCGGCGACGGCCGCTTCTACGTGGTCGAACGCGGCCGCCGGGAGGAGGGCGGGACCACCCTGGAGACGGGCGTCGCCCGACTGCACCGGTGGACCGGCGCGGTCCCGGACCCGTTCGAGCCCCTGCGGGGCTGACCGGGTCCGGGACCCGCGCTCACAGCCGGACCAGGGCGTCGCGGGCCACGGAAGCGAACCCCGACGGCGCCCCGGCCAGCGGGCGGACCGCCAGCCGCACCAGGGCGCGGGCGTTGTCGTCGCCCGCGATCCGGTTGACGCTCAGCTCACCGCAGCGGGCGCAGCGGTGGACCAGCATCCATTCGCCGTCGGCGCGGCTGGCCATGCTCACCGCGGACATCGGGCCGCGGCAGTCCGCGGCCCGGTCGCCCGGGACCCGCAGGTCCACGTGCAGGCTGGTCAGGCAGTGCGGGCAGTGGTTGCGGTGGGAGGTGCCCGGAGCGGTCGCGGGCACCTCCAGCCGGCAGCCCGCGCAGCGGAACGACCCGGCCCGGCCCGCCTCGCCGTGGGCGTGCAGGACGGTCTTGGGCCGCTGGGGCCGCCGTTCGCGGCGGTCCCGGTTGCGTCGTGCCACGTCACACCTCCCCGAACAGGTCGAGCGGGAAGGGCGGGTCGGCCAGCGGCCGGACCGCGATGCGCATGAGCACGAGGTGGTTGTCGTCGGCGGCGACGGCCGCCTCGGCCAGCTCGTCGCACCGGGTGCACCGGTGGATGAGGACCCAGGCGCCGCTGCGCGGCACGGCGATGGAGATGGGCACCATCCGCCCGCCGCAGTCGGAGGCCCCGCCGTCGACGCGGTCGACGGTGTGCCGGGAGCTCAGACAGCTGGGGCAGTGGTCGCGCCCGCGCCCGTCGGGATCGAGGGCGGAGACGGTGAGGCCGCAGCGCACGCAGGTGAAGGTGGCGGTGCGCAGGGTGGGGCTCGGTTCGGTGGTGGACACCGGAGGAACTCCTCGCTGGAGGTGGAACGGGTCAGCGGGAGCAGGCCGAGCGCTACTCGGTGGTCGGGTCAGCGGCTCCGGTCGGAGCGGGCGTTCCGGTTCTGGTGAGGCGCGCTCGGCGCGTTCCGGGTCATCAAGACACTCTCCCCTTCACCGGGGAGGGTCCCTCGGTGTCCGTCGTTGCAAGGTCGCCGTCGATGGTAGGCCGCGGTCCGGGGCGGGGCAACGGATTTTCCGGGTGAGGCGGGACACCCGCCGGGCGGGCCGGGGCCCCGGACCTCCGGGCCGTCCGGACGGCGGGAAAGGCCGCGGTCCGTATGTCTCCGTGAAAGGCGGGGATTTTCCCGGGAAAAGCGGACGTCCGTTTTTCTCCGGGTGTTCCGGGCAATGGTCGGATCCCTTTTCGGCCGACCGCTCGACCGCCCGCCGACCGGCCCGCCGTGGCCGGGAAGGGGGAGGTGGAACGGTGTTCCGGCGCTGCCGGAATTCTCCGTGAAGGGGTGCGGACCGGTGTCCCGGGGCGCCGCCGCACCGCCCGCGGGCAGGGCCTCCCTTTTCGGGCACCGTGCCCCCGGCGGCGCGTAAAATCCGTGGATTTCCGTCACACCCACGACCTACCGTGGGCCCCATGACCTCTTCCGAACCCGGTCTCCACACCCCGGACCGCGCGGCGGCGTCGGCCGCCGCGGACGTCCCCGCCCTGCACCTGCGCGGAGTCGTCAAGCGTTTCGGATCCTTCACCGCGGTCGACGGCCTCGACCTGGAGGTTCCCCAGGGCGTCGTGCTCGGCCTGCTGGGCCCCAACGGCGCCGGCAAGTCGACGACCATGAAGATGCTCACCGCCCAGTCCATGGCCGACGAGGGCGAGATCCGCATCCTCGGCCACGAGATCCCCGCCGAGTCCAAGTGGGCCCGCGCCCGGATGGGCGTCGTGCCCCAGCACGACAACCTCGACGAGGAGCTCACCGTCGAGCAGAACCTCCGGATGTTCTCGTTCCTGTACCGGGTGCCCCGCGCCCGCCGGCGCGAGGCCATCGCCCGGGCCATGCGCATCGCCCAGCTCTCCGACCGCGGCGACACCGTGGTGGAGGACCTGTCCGGGGGCATGCGGCGCCGGCTCCTCATCGTCCGCGCCCTGCTGCACCGACCCGAGCTGGTCCTCATGGACGAGCCCACCGTGGGCCTGGACCCCCAGGTCCGCCAGGACCTGTGGGGCGTCATCGACGCGCTGCGCCAGGAGGGCGCCACGGTGCTCATGTCCACCCACTACATCGAGGAGGCCGAGCGGCTCTCCGACGAGGTGGCCCTGATGGCCGCCGGACGCATCATCGAACGCGGTACGCCCACCGACTTGGTCGCCAAGTACGCGGGCACCACCGTGGAGGAGTACCTCCCCGACGGGGAGGGCATCGACGCCCTGGAGGGACGCATCAGAAACCACGGATTCACCACCCGGCGCACCGGTACCACCGTTTCGGTCCTGCGCGCCGAGGAGCTACCGCAGTCGCTCCGGGACCTGCTCCCCGTGCCGCTGCGCCGCGCGAGCAACCTGGAGGACGTGTTCGTCACCCTGACCGGGGAGAACGTGGAATGAGCACCGACCAAGCCGACGCCCGGCGGCTGCGCGACCGGGAGGACGCCCGCCCCGACGAGCACGCCCGGCCCGGCCGGTTCGAGGCCGACGCCGTCCTGGGCGTCGTCGCCCGCGAGTGGATCCTCTACGGGCGGTCCTGGCGGGCCACCACCTTCGCCGCCGTCGTCGAGCCCACCCTGTACCTGCTCTGCTTCGGGTTCGGCATGGGCGCGCTCATCGGGACCCTGGCGGGCTTCAGCTACATCGACTTCCTGGGCACCGGCATCGTCGCGGTGTCGGTGATGTTCCAGTCGATGATGCCCGCCGTCATCAACACCTTCATCAAGCGCCGGTTCCTGCACACCTACGAGGGCATCCTCGCCGCCCCCGTCGACGTGCGCGAGCTCGTCACCGGCGAGGCCCTGTGGCTGGCGATGCGCTCGGGCGTCTACGGGTGCGTGCCGCTGCTGGTCGCCATGGGGTTCGGGCTGCGGCCCGGGTGGGGCGGCCTGCTGGTGCCGTTCATCGCGTTCTTCGCCGGGTTCGCCTTCGCCCTGTTCGGGATCTGGATCTCGGCGGTGATCAACTCGGTGCGGTCCATGGACTACGTGTTCAGCGGCCTGTTCACACCGCTGTTCCTGGTGGCGGGCACGTTCTTCCCGCTCACCGAGCTGCCGGACTGGGTCCAGGGGCTGGCGGTGGCCAACCCGCTCTACCACGCGGTGGAGCTCATCCGCGGCTCGGTCTTCGGCGGCCTGTCCGCCGGGGCGGCGCTGCTGCACGTCGGGGTGCTGCTGGCGTTCATCGTGCTCATGTGGTTCCTCGCCGGGTCGCAGATGCACCGCCGCGTGGTCACCTGACCGGGAGAGCGCGAAGGGGGGAGCGGCCCGCGGCCGCTCCCCCTGTGCGTGGTCCCGGTCAGCCCGCGCTGGGGGCCCAGCGCAGTTCGACGCTGCTGCGCTGCCCCTCGTCGGTGACGCTCAGCGCCAGGCCGAGCGCGCCCCACTCCTCGGGGGCCTGCACGTCCTCCGGGGTCAGGACCTGGCGCATGTCGAAGTACCCGGCCACGATCGCCTCGTCCATCTCCTGCATGGTCTGCTGGAAGACGGGGTCGTCGGACAGGCGGCCGGTGCCGCTGCTGCCCTGGGAGACCACCACGGCGTCGCCGTCGGAGGAGACGCCCGGGGGAGTGGAGTACGGGTCGGCGACCATGGCCTCGACGAAGTCGCCGATGACGGCCTCGTCACCGCCCACCGCCCGGTACTGGAACGAGAACTGCTCGCCGCCGTAGCCGCCGAAGAAGTCGTCCAGGCTGATCCCGGTGACGCCGAACGCGGTCGAGGAGCCCAGCAGGTCGCTGATGCCCTCCGGCATGGAGACGCCCATGCCGTTGAACTCGCGCTCGAACTCCTGCTGCTGGCCGGAGCTGCTGAAGAGCGGGATCTCGTCGTTGTTGTAGGCGTCGATCAGCGCCTGGTCCAGCCCGCTGGCGCCCAGGGCCATCACCGTGTCGTCCGGCAGCGAGCCCAGCGCCGCCACGCTCTCGCCCGGGGTCTCCGCCAGCCATGACAGGTCGGCCTCGTTGACCTCGAACGCGAAGGCGTCCATCCGTGCCTCCAGGTACTCGCCGTCCACGCGCACCGAAGCGGTCGCCCGGCCGGAGAAGTCGGCCGGCTCCGCGGCCAGGTCGGCGGAGAACTCGTTGGCGAACGACTCGATCTCCATCGCCGCGCCCAGGTCGGCCCAGGCCAGGGCCAGGCTGCCGTCGGGGACGCCCGCGATGTCGTCGGAGAAGACGTCGGCGTCGGCCAGCGACCCGTGCTCCTGTACCTGCGCCTCCAGGTCGGACAGGGCGGCCTGGGAGTGGGTGAAGACGACGTAGTCGCCGTCCACCGAGTAGAAGATGTCCTCCTCGGCGGCGGCGATGTCGGCGAAGTCCTCCTCCGCCATGCGCGGGTCCTCCACGGCCAGGGCGATGGCGAGGGCGACCCCCGCCCCCTCCTCCAGCTCGGCCTCGCCGGAGGCCGGCCACACCGAGAAGCCCGCGCGCTGGCCGATCCACTCCTCGACCCGGTCCTGGCTCGGGGCGCTGTCGGGGAACGCGTCCACGAACGTCTCGGCGAAGAACTCGGTCATGTCCCCGTCGGGGCTCCCGGTCTCCTCGACGACCTCGGCGGGGAGGCGGTCGACGAACTCCAGCAGCTCGATCGCCTGCGACCCGTCGATCGCCAGGTCGACCTTGCCGAAGGCGATGGAGCTGCCGGGCAGCACCTCCTCCGGCTGGGGGCCGCCGAAGGAGACCAGGGACACCGTGGCCCACACGGTCCCGGCCATCACCACGACGGCGGTGCCGGCCGCGGCCGGGATGAGCCAGCGGTTGCGCTTGCGCGGGGCCCCGGGCGGCACCGGTCCGCCGGGGAAGCCGGGTCCGGCCGGACCACCGGGACCACCGGGACCGCCGGGGAAGCCGGGTCCGCCCGGGCCGGCGTACTGCTGTCCGGGCACGCCGGGGGGCACGGCGCCGGGCGCCGGAGGCTGCCCGGGGACGGGGCCCGCGGGCTGGTTCGGCGGCTGCCACTGGGGCTGCCGGGGGGGATCGGGGTAGGACATCGGACCTCCGACGGATTTCTCACAGGCGCGGTGTCCGCGCTGCCAACGAACTTTCAGATGCCGCCTCCCCCCGCCGCGGTTCTCACAGGGAGGGGGGAACTCCCGCGCGACATGTGACACGGGTGGCCGGTGCGACGGGGTTCCGGGGCCCGTCCTCCGACCACCCGCCGGGGGTGGGGGCGGCCGTCAGGCCTGCGGGGCGGAGGTCAGGTCCACGCCGCTGTAGGCCGACAGCTTGCTCAGCCGGTGCTCGCTGAGCACCTGGCGGACGGTGCCGCTGCGGCCGCGCATCACCAGCGAGTCGGTGATGACCCGCGAGGACTCGTAGCGCACGCCGCCGACCAGTTCGCCGTCGGTGATCCCGGTCGCCGCGAAGAACACGTCGTCGGAGGAGACCAGGTCGTCGGTGTACAGCACCCGGTCCAGGTCGTGCCCGGCGTCGACGGCCTTGGCCCGCTCGGCGTCGTCCTTGGGCCACAGGCGGCCCTGGATGACGCCCCCCAGGCACTTCATCGCGCAGGCCGTGATGATGCCCTCCGGGGTGCCGCCGATGCCCAGCAGCAGGTCGACGCCGGTGCCGGCGCGGGCCGCCATGATCGCGCCCGCCACGTCGCCGTCGCTGATGAACTTGATCCGGGCGCCCGCGTCGCGGACCTCCTTGACGATCTGCTCGTGGCGCGGGCGGTTGAGGATGACGACCGTCACGTCCTGCGGCGACTTGCCCTTGGCCCGCGCCACCGCGCGGATGTTGTCGGCCACGGGCGCGGCGATGTCCACCACGTCGGCGGCCTCGGGGCCGGTGGCCAGCTTCTCCATGTAGAACACGGCGGACGGGTCGAACATCGAACCGCGCGGGCTCAGCGCGATGACGGCGATCGCGTTGGGCATGCCCATCGCGGTCAGGGTGGTGCCGTCGATCGGGTCGACCGCCACGTCCCAGTCGTGTCCGCCGCCGTCGCCGACGCGCTCGCCGTTGTACAGCATCGGGGCGTTGTCCTTCTCGCCCTCGCCGATCACGACGGTGCCGTTCATCGACACGGTGCTGATCATGTGCCGCATGCCGCGCACGGCCGCGCCGTCGGCTCCGTTCTTGTCGCCCTTGCCGACCCAGCGGGCGGCCGCCAGCGCCGCGGTCTCGGTCACACGGACCAGTTCGAGGGCGAGGTTGCGGTCGGGCGCGGTGGGACCGCCGGCCTGTGACATGGGAAGGTGCCTTCCGTCGGGGACAGGGTGGGATTCACGTCTTAGGGTAGTCACCCGGCATGATCGGCCGCCTCGGCGGGCACGCTCCCGTGTCCGGTCGGAAGCGTAAGGTCTACGCTGGCGTGATCCGGACGGGAGTGAGGCATGACAGTGGAAAAGACGGACCGGCCGACCCGGGTCTCCCCGCGCGGCGCGGCGACGCGTACCGCGCTGCTCAAGGCCGCCGCCCAGGTCTTCCGCACGGTGGGCTTCGCCAAGGCCGGGGTCAGCGAGGTCGTGGCCGTCGCCGGTGCCAGCGTGGGCAGCCTCTACCACCACTTCACCGGCAAGGCCGACCTCTACCTCGCCCTGTACGAGGAGTTCCAGCAGCGGCAGCAGGAGCGCACCCACCAGGCGGTGGTGGACGCGCGGGCCCGCGGCGAGAGCGACCCCACCCGGCTGATGAACATCGCCGCCCGCGCCTACCTGCTCGGCTGCATCGAGGAGAGGGAGACCACACGCCTGTTCTTCAGCGGTGACGGCCCGCCCGGTTTCGAGTACCAACTGCGGGCCCGGCTCACCCAGTGGACCGACCGCAACGTCGCCCTGTACCGCAAGGCCGACGAGCCGGTGGACGAGGCGCTGCTGATCGTGGTGAGCGGCGCGATGCTGCTGGCCGTCGCCGAGGTGGTCAACCGCGACGACGCCGACTCCCTGCGCCTGGCCGACGACATCACCCGGCTGCTCGACCAGCTCCAGCCGCTGCGCCGCGAGGACGACCGGCCGTGAGGCCCCGCCCGGCGCGCCGGACCCGCCCGACCCGCCCCGCGGGGCCGGGTCGGTAACCGCACCCCGGGTCGGAGCGGGCCGCGACCTGCGGCAAGCTGGAACCGTCATGAGTGAGTACAGCCGGTCCAGCGCGACCTTCAAGAACTACGCCATCTCCCTGGGCGTCATCATCGCCATCGTCCTGGCGCTGGCGTTCGTGGTCTCCACGCGATCGGGGGAGAACATCCCGTCCGTGGACTACCGGCCCGAGGCCGAGGTGCTGCGCGGGAGCGCCGACTACCCGGTGACGATGCCCGCGGACGACCTCGCCGAGCAGGGGTGGACGCCCACCAGCTCGACCCTGGAGACCGCCGGACCGGTCGAGTGGAGTGTGGGGTTCGCCACCGCCGCCGACAGCCACGTGATGTTCACCCAGAGCGACGGCGACCCCGACGCGGTGGTGGCGGACCGCTCCAGGGGGGCGGAGGAGACCGGCACGGTCGCGGTCGGCGGCCGGGAGTGGGAGCACTACGAGTCCGAGGACTGGTCGGCCCTGGTCCTGCGCGAGGACGGGTACACGCTGGTGGTGGCCGGCCCGGCCGACCTGGACGAGCTGGCGCACTTCGCGGGCGGGCTGGAGACGGACGCCGAGGGGGGCGACGGGGCAGGGGCCGCGGAGGAGCCGGCGGGGGACTCCTGAGGGGGACCCCCGACGACGTACGGAAGGGGGCCCGGACCGCATGGTCCGGGCCCCCTTCGCCGTTGGGTCCCGCTACTCGGCGCGCAGGTCGCGGCGCAGCTCCTTGGGCAGCGAGAAGGTCAGGGTCTCGTCCGCGGTGGTCACCAGGGACACGTCGCCGTAGCCGTACCCGGCCAGGCGGTCCAGCAGCTCCCGGACCAGGATGTCGGGCACCGAGGCGCCGCTGGTGACGCCCACGGTGGTGACGCCCTCCAGCCACTCCTCCTTCAGGAGGGAGGCGTTGTCGATGAGGTGGGAGGCGTCGGCCCCGGCGGCCAGGGCGACCTCCACCAGCCGCACCGAGTTCGAGGAGTTGTCCGAGCCGACCACGATCACCAGCTCGCACTCGGGCGCCATCGTCTTGACGGCGACCTGGCGGTTGGTGGTGGCGTAGCAGATGTCGTCGCTGGGCGGGTCGAGCAGGTTCGGGAACTTGCGGCGCAGGGCGTCGACGGTCTCGTTGGTCTCGTCCACCGACAGGGTGGTCTGCGAGAGCCAGGACACGTTGTCGGGGTTGCGCACCTGGAGCCGGTCGACCTCGGCCGGGCTCTCCACGATCTGGATGTGGTCGGGCGCCTCGCCGCTGGTGCCCTCGACCTCCTCGTGGCCGATGTGCCCGATGAGGACGATGTCCCGGTCCTCGGCCGCGAAGCGCTTGGCCTCCTTGTGGACCTTGGTGACCAGCGGGCAGGTGGCGTCGATCGTCTTGAGGCCGCGGTCGGCGGCCTCGACGTGGACGGCCGGGGAGACGCCGTGCGCGGAGAACACGACGATCGCGCCCTCGGGCACCTCGTCGGTCTCCTCGACGAAGATCGCGCCGCGCTCCTCCAGGGTCCGCACCACGTGCGTGTTGTGCACGATCTGCTTGCGGACGTAGATCGGGGCGCCGTACTGCTCCAGGGCCTTCTCGACGGTGATGACCGCGCGGTCCACACCGGCGCAGTAACCCCGGGGGTTGGCGAGCAGCACGCGGCGTTGCTTGGTGGCGGTGGTCGTCGCTGTCATGCAATACATCCTAGGTGGGGTACGCGGGTGCGCCGCGCGGGCGTGGGGGAGCGCACGTCCGGACAGGGCGGAGGACCCGGGCGGCCGCGGTGGGCCGTGTCCCGGCGTCAATGGTGACGGTATCGCAACAGGAGGCCTCCGGTTCCGCTTCGAAGTGGCGAAATCGTTCACTTATCCCCTGCTCATGGTGTTCTCCCCTCCTCTATCCTGGTTCACCATCGCATTGTGTTATAGGCGGTTCGCCCTCACCCGGTCCGGCCGGATCACGGGGTGCGATTCGCCCCGCCGAGAGCAATCAGGAGCCCCCGCCCCATGTCGAACCCGACGTTCGCCACGAAAGTCGCGACCCTGTTCAAGGGCCTTTTCGGGCGCAAGGACACGGCCGCCGCGCCCGAGTCCGCCGCTCCCCGCGCCGAGGAGGCCGCCGCCGCGGAACCCGCCGAGGCCGCCGCCGCTCCGGTGAAGGCCGGGGAGAAGGCGGAGGCCGAGGAGAAGGCGCCGGCCGCCGAGGCGGCGCAGGAGGCCGGCGAGACGGAGGAGGCGGCCCCGGCCGCTCCCGCGGCCGAGCCCGCCGCCGCGGAGCCCGTCGAGGAGAAGCCCGTCGCCGCCGAGCCGGCCGAGGCCGCCGCGCCGGTCGAGCCTGCCGTTGAGAAGCCGGCCGCCGAGGCCGCCGAGCCCGTGGCGGAGAAGCCCGCGGAGGAGGCCGGTCCGGCCGTCCCCGCCACCGCCGACCTGCCCGACGGCGGCGAGTCCGTCGCCGAGGAGCTCGCGGTGGCCGAGGCCAAGACCGAGGTCGCCGACTCCGAGGTCCTGGAGAAGGTCCGCCGCGAGAACGCGCCCGCCGTCGAGGACCTGGCCGTCCCCACCTACGACGAGCTCACCCTGCCCTCCGTCCGCGCCCGCCTGCGCAAGCTCACCGTGGAGCAGGTCCGCGACCTGCGCGCCTACGAGGTCGCGCACCAGGGCCGCGCCGAGTTCATCAAGATGTACGACAACCGCATCGCCAAGCTGGAGGACGCCGAGGCCTGATCCCGGCCCCCGCGCGCCGTGCCCGAACGGGGGAACCGGGCGCGGTCCGGGGACCGGCGGGGCCGCCGGGGACGGCGGCCCCGCCGCCGCACCGGGAACCCGGACGGCGCCCGGAGCGTCACATCCGGTGAGAGACATCTCCGTTCCCGGCTCGAAAGGCCCACCGCCATGACCGCTTCCGCCCTCCGCACCCCGGCCCGCCTGGCCGCCGTGCTCGCCACGGCCGCGGCCTTCGGGCTCACCGGCTGTTCCTTCTCCCTCCCCGGCGGACAGGACGTCTCCGTCGACCCCGACGGTGTGAGCGTCCGCGACGGCGAGAGCGAGGTCTCCGTCGACGGCGAGGGCGGGGTCAGCGTCGACAACGGCGAGGGCGAGGTCTCCGTCGACGGCGAGGGCGGCGTGGGCGTCGGCGGCGACGAGGTCCTCAACGTCACCGGGGGCGACCTCACCGAGGACTGCGAGGGCCGCGCCGTCAACATCGCCTCCGAGGACGCCGTGGTCGTCCTCAACGGCTCCTGCACCACCGTCACCGTCGCGGGCAGCAACCTGACGGTGCACATCGGCTCCGCCGACTCCATCCACGTCATCGGCGCGGACAACACCGTCCACTACGCCTCCGGCGAGCCCGAGGTCACCGACCTGGGCGGCAACAACTCCGTCTCCTCCGGCGGCGACGCCACCCCGTAGGGCCCGCCCGCCCCGGGCCCGGAACCCGCCGGGCGCCCGGGGCTCGGGGGAACGGTCGCACCCCTGGCCTAGGCTCGGGTGTCATGGGCATGGAGAGTTCCCCCGAGGCGCCGCAGCCGGTCCGCGTGGTCCTCAACGCCGTCGGCGGCTGGATCGGCCGGCTGGGCCGCATCTGGGTCGAGGGCCAGATCGCCGAGCTGAACCGGCGCGGCCGCATGGCCTACATCACCCTGCGCGACCCGGTCGCCAACGTCTCGGTGCGGGTGGTCTGCCAGACGTCCGTCCTGGACGCCCAGCAGCCCCCGCCGGAGGCGGGCGCCCGGGTCGTGGTGCACGCCAAGCCCGACTTCTACGAGGTGCGCGGCACGTTCTCGCTGCGCGCCCTGGAGATCCGCCACGTCGGCCTGGGCGAGCTGCTGGCCCGCCTGGAGCAGCTGCGCCGCACGCTCCAGGCCGAGGGGCTGTTCGCCCCCGAGCGCAAGCGCCCGCTGCCGTTCCTGCCGGGCACCGTCGGCCTGATCTGCGGGCGCGACTCCGCGGCCGAGCGCGACGTCCTGGAGAACAGCCGGCGCCGCTGGCCCGCCGTGCGCTTCGAGGTGCGCCAGGTCGCCGTCCAGGGCGACCGCGCGGTCCGCGAGGTGGTCGACGCCCTCAAGGACCTCGACTCCCGCCCCGAGGTGGACGTCATCGTGATCGCCCGGGGCGGCGGCTCCCTGGAGGACCTGCTGCCGTTCTCCGACGAGGCCATGGTCCGCGCGGTCGCCGCCGCCCGGACCCCGGTGGTCAGCGCCATCGGCCACGAGCAGGACGCCCCGCTGCTGGACCACGTCGCCGACCTGCGCGCCTCCACCCCCACCGACGCGGCCAAGAAGACCGTCCCGGACGTGGGGGAGCAGCTGGAGATCATCCGCCAGCTGCGCGACCGCGGCCGCCGGGTGCTGGCCGGGGCCCTGGAGCGGGAGAGCGCCTGGCTGGCCTCGATGCGCTCCCGGCCGGCGCTGGCCGACCCGGTCCGGGAGATCGACCGCCTCACCGAACAGGTCCTGGACCTGCGCGAGCGCTCCCGGCGCAACCTCGCGGTGTCCCTGGACCGCGCCGCCGAGAACCTGGGCCACACCCGGGCCCGCCTGCACGCCCTGTCCCCGGCCACCACCCTGGCCCGCGGGTACGCGATCGTGCAGCGCGCCGACGGCACGGTGGTCCGCTCGGCGGCCGAACCCGACCTGGGCGAGACCCTGCGGGTTCGCTTCGCCGAGGACGGCCTGGCCGTCACCGTGGACGCCGTCGAGACCGACCCGGAGACGGGCGACGAGACCGCAGACAGCACCGGAGGAGAAGAGTAGACATGGCGAAGAAGGACGCGGGCCGCGAGGCCGGGGCCGACGAGCCCGAGCTGAGCTACGAGGAGAGCCGCGAGGAGCTCAACACCGTGGTGCGGCGGCTGGAGTCGGGAGGGCTGAGCCTCAAGGAGTCCCTGGCCCTGTGGGAGCGGGGCGAGGAGCTGGCCCGCATCTGCGAGCGCTGGCTGGAGGGCGCCCGCGCCACGATGGCGGCGGCCATGGACGAGCGCGGGAAGGACGACGCGCCCCAGGACGCGGACACGCCCTTCTGAGGGCGCCGTCCGGCGGCGGACCGCCGGGGCCGCCGGGGCGGGGGCGAGGGGATCCGGGGCCGGTGCGGCCCCGGCTCACTTGCGGCCGTTGAGTTCGTCGCCCAGGTCGCGCAGGTTGCCGGGCAGCCCCCGGAACACCCCGATGACCAGCACCAGCGCCGTGCCCAGGAACAGCCAGGGGGCGACCTGGGCCAGGCGCGAGGCCAGGGCGAGGAGGAGCACCCGGGCGAAGCCCTCGTTGCCCAGGGCGAGCACGCTCTCCGTGGCGACCACCGCCACGAAGAACGCGATCGGCGGGCTGACCGACAGTGAGAGCAGGTCGCCCGGCCGCACCAGCGACACCGTCAGCAAGCAGGCGAGGGTGAAGGCGACGCCCGGGGCCGCGGGCAGCGCGGCCACGTGCGCGATCACCGTGCCGGCGACGCTGAACAGGGCGATGACGAGGACGCCGCCGCGGCCGGTGAGCCGTGCGGCGCCCGTGGCGGGGCGGGTGCGTGGAGCGGTCGGCCGCGGCCCGGACGCGCCGCCGGGGGGACCGGCGGGGTGGACGGGCGCGGGCTTCCTCGTCTTCGGCGCGTTGCGGGAACGGCCCTCGGGCCGCACGAAGTACGGTGCCCGCCCGGGTTCCGGGCCGTCCGTCTTGCGCGGGGGCATGGCCGTGCGCCTCCCAAGTGTGTTACTCACAGTGTTTAGTGTGTCACTTCTCGTGAGCGTTCGGTGTCTTTTCCGGGGAACGTGTCGTCATTTCGTCCACTTGCCCCTTCCGCACCGAACACGCCTTCCTCCCGTTGGACACCGGGATGCGGTGCCGCGGTTCACCATGTTCGCGGATGAAGTGTCCGCATTCGTCCCGCGGGTCGCCGGGGGTGCCCTGACCTGGTTTTCTTTCGGTCGGGGGAGGCCATTCCGGCCCGCCCGGGCGGGGATCTTTCTTTTTAGGTCGCGCTGTTGTGGCCGTTATTTGTCAGCCGAATGGCGGCGTCCTCGACCAGTTCCGGTGCCGCGACCGTCCGGGGCGGCTCCTCCACCCCGCGCGGGCGCTCCAGGTCGCCGTCCACCAGGCCCAGCTCCCCGAACCGGCGTGCGGTCACCAGCACCCGGTTCTCCAGCGACCCCACCGTCTGGTTGTAGGCCGACACCGTCCGGGACAGCGCCCGGCCCAGCCCCTCCACGTGCCCGCCCAGGGTGGACAGCCGCGCGTGCAGCTGCTTGCCCAGCTCGAACACCTCCCGGGCGTTGCGGCTCAGGGCCTCCTGCTGCCAGGCGTACTGGGCGGTGCGCAGCAGCGAGATCAGCGTCGTGGGCGTCGCGATGTGCACCCGCCTGCCCATGGCGTACTCCAGCAGCGCCGGGTCGTGCTCCAGCGCCGGGGCCAGGAACGCCTCGCCCGGGATGAACAGCACCACGAACTCCGGCGCCGGGCTCAGCGCCGACCAGTACGCCTTGCCGGCCAGCTGGTCCACGTGCGTGCGCAGGTGCCGGGCGTGCGCGCGGAGCCGCTCGCGGACCTGAGCCTCGCCCTCGGCCGCCACCGCGTCCAGGTACGCCGACAGCGGCACCTTGGAGTCCACGACGATGTTCTTGCCCCCGGCCAGGCGCACCACCATGTCCGGGCGGCGCGCACCGCCCTGGACCGCCACCTGCTCCTCGAAGTCGCAGTACGCGCTCATGCCGGCCAGCTCGGCCACCCGGCGCAGCTGCACCTCGCCCCACCGGCCCCGCGCCTCGGGGCGGCGCAGCGCGGTCACCAGAGCCTGCGTCTGGTCGCGCAGCCGCTCGGAGCCCTCGCGCACGAACTCCACCTGCTTGGCCAGCTCCGCGTGCGCGGCCGCCCGGCCCGCGTCGGCCTCCCGCAGTTGGCGTTCGACCCGGTCCAGCATCTCGGTCAGCGGCTCCACCATGCGCTCGACGGCCCTGCGCCGTTCGTCCATGTCGTGCCCCGCCTGCGCGCCGACCGCGCGCAGCCGCCCCTCGGCCAGCTCCAGGAAGTTCCGGTTGGTCTGGTCCAGGGCCTGGGCGGACAGCGCCCGGAAGCGCTCGGCCAGCCGCTCCTCCATGAACTCGGCCCGGTCCCGGGCCGCCTCGGCCTCCGCCCGGGCCTGCGCGCTCTGCCCCCGGGCCCAGAGCAGGCCCAGCGCGACGCCCACCGCGATGCCGACGAGGAGTACCGCCATCAGTGAGAGGAGATCCATGGCGCCCTATGGTGTCAGTCCGTGTCCGGCCGGGTCCCCCCGCCACGCAGGACATCGGTGAGCAGAGCCAACAAGTCGGGCATGTCCGCCGCCTCCGGGTCGTAGGACCACTGGAGCTGGAGCCCGTCCATCGCCGCGATGAGCAGGGCCGCCGCCTGTTCGGGGGTGGCGCCCGAGGGCAGGCGGTCGCCGTGGGCGCCCCGCAGGACGGCGGCGATCCGGGCGCGCAGGACGGCGAAGCGCTCCGCGAAGTAGCCGTGCGCGGGGTGGTCCTCGGCCAGGCCCTCGGCGGACAGGAGGGTGTAGAGGCGCACGATCCCGGGGCGGGAGGCGTTGCGCTCGGCGACGTCGCGCAGGCGGTCGAGGTCGTCCAGGGAGCCGAAGTCGGCCTCGTCGATCTCGTCGCGGCGGCGCAGGACGGAGACCAGCAGGGCCTCCTTGGTGGGGAAGTGGTGCAGCAGCCCCTGCTGGCTGAGGCCGACCCGCTCGGCGACGGAGGCCAGGGAGCTGTTGTGGAACCCGTGCTCGGCGAACTCCTCCAGGGCCGCGGTGACGATCTGTTCGCGGCGGGCGGTGGCGGGCGGGCGGCCCCGGCCGCGGCGGGCGGGGGCCGGGGCGGGGTCGGCCGCGGGTCCGGGGGCGGGTGTCTGTTCGGTCATCGGGTCCCAGGCTAGTCCGTCGCGACTCGGGGGCGCCGGGGCTTCACAAGGCTGAGTTAAGCGTTTAACCTGAAGGTCATAATTTGCCGAGTGCTCGGTAGGTAAATTCCGTGCGCGACCCTCGGAGGTTCACCATGCACGCATCCGACGCCGACCGCGAACGCCGCGTCGAGGAGGCCCTGGCCGCCCTCGACCTGGAGGGCAGGGTCGCCCTCCTGTCCGGCGGCTCCATGTGGGCGGTCCCCGCGAACCCGGCCATCGGCCTGGGCCGCCTCGTCATGTCCGACGGCCCCGTCGGCGTGCGCGGCGAGCACTGGACGCCCAGCGACCCCTCGATCCAGCTGCCCAGCCCCACCGCCCTCGCGGCCACCTGGGACCCCGGCCTCGTCCGCACCGTCGGCCGGCTGCTCGCCCAGGAGGCCCGGCGCAAGGGCGTCCACGTCCTGCTCGCCCCCGCCGTGAACATGCACCGCTCCCCGCTGGGCGGCCGCCACTTCGAGACCTACTCCGAGGACCCCCTCCTCACCGGCGAGATCGGGGCCGCTTACGTCCAGGGCGTCCAGGAGGGCGGTGTGGCCACCACCGTCAAGCACTTCGTCGCCAACGACTCCGAGACCGACCGCTTCACCGTCGACGTGCGCGCCGACGAGCGCACCCTGCGCGAGATCTACCTCGCCCCCTTCGAGCGCATCGTCGCCAAGGCCCGCCCCTGGGGCGTCATGGCCTCCTACAACAAGGTCAACGGGACCACCCTGACCGAGCACGCCGAGCTCAACGCCGTACTGCGCGAGGAGTGGGGCTTCGACGGGTTCATCGTCTCCGACTGGACCGCCGCCCGCGACACCGTCGCCGCCGCCCTGGCCGGGATGGACGTGGCCATGCCCGGGCCCAACACCGTCTACGGGAGCCACCTCGTGGACGCCGTCCGCGACGGCCGCGTCCCCGAGGAGGCCGTCACCGGGATGGCCCGCCGGGTGCTGCGCCTGGCCGCCCGGGTGGGGCTGCTGGAGGGGGCCGAGCCCGTGGTGGCCCCGGCCGACCGGCCCGCCGCGCTGGACGGCCGCTCCGTGGCGCGGGAGGCCGCCGCGCGGTCCTTCGTGCTGCTGCGCAACGAGGGCTCCGCGCTGCCGCTGGAGCCCCAGCGGATCCGCCGGGTGGCGCTCATCGGCCTGCCCGCCTCCGAGGCCCGGACCAGCGGCGGCGGCAGCGCCAGCGTGTTCGCCGAGCGCACCGTCTCGCCGCTGGAGGGGCTGCGCGCCGCGCTGCCCGGGGACGTGGAGCTCGTGCACGCCGTGGGCACCGACCCGCGCACCGGGCCGCCCGCCGTGGCCGCGCCCCTGAGCGCCGCGTTCCTGGCCGCCGACGGCCGGGTCCTGGCCACCGAGCCGCTGCCCGACGGCACCGCCCGGTGGATCGGCGAGCTCCCGGCCGGGGTGTCCAACGCCGAGCTCGACCGGATCGAGCTGACCGGCGAGTTCACCCCGGACGTGGACGGCGACCACCTGATCGGGGTCTCCGGGGCGGGCCGGTACGTGCTGGCGGTCGGCGGGGAGACCGTGTTCGACGGGGAGCTGAAGGCGGAGGGGGACGACCCGGCCGCCGCCATGTTCGCGCCGCCGACCGCGGCGGTCCCGGTCGCGCTCACCGCGGGGCGGCCGGTCCGGCTCTCGGTGGTCAAGGCCCACGAGGACCTGGGGATGGGGGACTTCGCGTTCATCGGGTTCACCGTCACCCACCGGGCGCCGCTGGCCGACGACGCCACGCTGCTGGCCGAGGCGGTCGAGGCCGCGCGCGGCGCCGACGTCGCGGTGGTCGTGGTGGGGACCACCGACGAGGTGGAGTCGGAGGGCTTCGACCGGGACTCGCTGGCCCTGCCGGGGCGCCAGGACGAGCTGGTCGCCCGGATCGCCGAGGTGAACGACCGCACCGTCGTGGTGGTCTGCGCGGGCGCCCCGGTGGAGATGCCCTGGCGGGAGGACGTGGCGGCGGTGCTGCTCGCCTGGTTCGGCGGGCAGGAGGTCGGCGGGGCGCTGGCCGACGTGCTGCTGGGCGGGGAGGACCCGTCCGGGCGGCTGCCCACCACCTGGCCGGTCGCCCTGGCCGACGCCCCCGTCACGCGGGTCGTGCCGGAGGACGGGGCGCTGGAGTACTCCGAGGGCGTGTTCGTCGGCCACCGCGGCTGGGAGCGGTCGGGCGCCGAACCCGCCTACTGGTTCGGGCACGGGCTGTCCTACACCCGGTGGCGCTACGACGCCCTGGAGGTGTCCGTCGGCGCCGACGCGGCCGGTGGGGCCGGCGGCGCGGGTGGCGCCGGTGACGTCGACGGTGCCGTCGGTGAGGAGGCCGCGGTGGCCCGGGTGCGGGTGCGCCTGACCAACGCCGGCGAGCGGGCGGGCCGCGAGGTCGTCCAGCTCTACCTGGCCCCCCACGAGGCGGGCGACCGCCCGGCCCGCTGGCTGGCCGGGTTCGCGGCCGTGTCCGCCGAGCCGGGGGAGACGGTCGACGTGGAGATCGACGTCCCGCGCGATGCCATCCGGACCTGGGCGGAGGACGCCGGTGAGTGGGAGTACCCCGCGGGCGGCTACGACCTGCTGGTCGGCCGCTCCTACGCGGACGTGCGCCTGACCGCCCGCGCCGAACTCGGCTAGCCGCCGGGGGCGGACGGACCGGGAGGGCCGGGGCGGGGTGCCCACGCCCCGCCCCGGCCCGCTGCGTCGCGGTCCGGGGGGCGAGCCGCGGCCGGGGCGGCGTTCGTCCACAGGGGCGGGGGGTGTGGGTGGCGCGCGGGGGCGCCGCCGTGGTCCGCTATAGGCAAGGGGACCTCGTGCCCTCCCCTCCCCTCGGTGTGCCCGGGGTCAGGTCCGGCGGGGGACCGGGTGGGCGGTCCAGGGGGAGAGGTGCACCTCGGCCCCCTCGGTGATCGCCTCGGTGATGCGGCGGGCGATCTCCTCGGGGCTCTCGCTCCGCAGGCGGACGCTGGTGAGGGCCGGGCGGAGCATCTCGCAGAGCATGAGGTCGTCGGCGCCCACGAGGCCGACCTCCTCGGGGACCCGCACGCCGGCGTCGAGGAGGGCGCCCAGCAGCAGGCCGGAGAACTCGTCGTTGTAGCCGAAGACGCCGCGGGGCAGGCCCTCGGCGCGCCAGGCGGCGACGATCCCGGCCGCGGAGGCGGGGGAGTAGTCCATGTCGTGGAGGCGCACGGCGGCGCCGGCCTCGGCGGCCGCCTCGCGGACGCCCGCGAGGCGGCCCTCGCCCATGGTGCGCAGCGGCGGGTCGGTGGGCAGCACGACGGCCAGGTCGCGGTAGCCGCGGCCGGTCAGGTGGCGGCCCGCGGCCAGGCCGACGGCGTGGTGGTCCATGACCAGGGTGGATAGGCCCGTCCCCTTGGCGCGCGCCGGGTCCGAGCCCAGGCCGATGACCCGGATGCCCGCCTTGGTGAGCAGCTCGACGCCCGCGGCGGTGAGCCGGTCGTCGCCCGCCAGGACGGCGGCCGGGCGCAGCGCCGCCCAGGCGCGGGCCGCCTTGACTCCGCGGTTCTTCTCGGCGCCGTACTGCATGAGCGTGTAGCCCAGGTCGCGCAGCGCGCGGGCGAGCGCGTACAGGAACTCCGACGCCAGCGGCCCGTGCGCCACGTCGAAGTGCACGTACAGGACCAGGTCGCGGGCGCCCGTGCGCAGCGACCGCGCGCTGGCGTGCGGCACGTACCCCAGGTCGTCGGCGGCGGCGCGGACCCGGGCCCGGGTCTCCTCGGGGATGCGCGCGCCCGCGGGGGCGTCGTTGAGCACGTACGACACGGTCGCGGTGGACACTCCCGCCCGGCGGGCGATGTCGGAGATGGTCGCGGGTCGGGGGCGGATCGAGGTCATGCGGCTAGTGTGCCCTGTCTTCTCAGGAGGGTGTGAAGTTCCGGTCACCGGACCGTTGACAATAGTTAAACGTGTAACTAGCTTAAACGAATAACCAGACCTGAACAGGTGTTTCTCCTCACTCCGGCCAAGGATGATGCGACATGTCCGAATCCGTTTCCCCCCTCTCGGACCAGAGGCCGCCGGCCACCGGCCGCCGGAGCCTGCGGCGCCTGATCCCGGTGCTCGGCGTCGGCAACCTCGCCGTCTACGCCTTCTACCTGGGCATCGGCGCCGTCCTGCTGCCCCTCCAGGTGCAGGGCCTGACCCCCGGCGACGAGGAGGCCGCCGTCTCCAACCTCGGCCTGGTCTCGGGCGTCGCCGCGGTCTTCGGCACCGTCTTCAACCCCATCGGCGGCGCCCTGTCCGACCGCACGCGCTCGCGGTGGGGGCGCCGCAACCCGTGGATCCTCGGCGGCGCCGTCGCCGGGCTGCTGCTGGTCCTCGTGCTCGGCTTCGCCGACTCGCTGCTGATGATCGCCCTGGGCTGGTGCCTGGCCCAGGGGGCCATGAACCTCCACCAGGCCGCCGTCACCGCCGTGATCCCCGACCGCGTCCCCCACGAGCGCCGCGGCACCGCGGCCGCGGCCATGGGCATCGCCGTCGCCGCCGCCGGGGTGCTGGGCACCGGGGTCGCCACCCTGTTCACCGGTGCGCTGCCGTTCGGCTACATCGTCCTGGGCGGCCTCGTGGTCGCCGTCGCCGTCGTGCTCACCACCACGACCCACGACCCCCGCGGCGACGAGCTGCCCCCCGTCGCCGCCGGTGGGCGGGTCGGCCCGCTCGCCGCCCTGGGCCGCTTCCTGTCGGCCCTCTCCCACCGCGACTTCACCCTGGTGTTCGTCGGCCGGGCGCTGCTCTTCCTCGGCTACTTCCTGGTCCTGGGCTTCCAGCTCTACATCCTCGACTACTTCGTCGAGATGCCCGAGGGCCTGGCCCCCGCCGCCGGGGTCACCGTCCTGAGCCTCGTCACCGCCGCCGCCACCGCCGTCACCACCGCGGTCGGCGGCCCGCTCTCGGACCGCCTCGACCGGCGCCGCCTCTTCGCCCTGGTCTGCGGCGTGGTGTCGGCCGGGGCGATGCTCATCCCGTTCTTCCTGCCGACCTGGACCGGGATGCTGGTCTTCGCCGTCGTCAACGGCAGCGCCTTCGGCTGCTTCATGGCCGTCGACACCGCCCTGGCCACCCTGGTCCTGCCCAGCGGGGCCGACGCCGCCCGGGACATGGGCGTGCTGAACATCGCCGCCGCCGGGCCGCAGGTCATCGCCCCGTTCATCGCCTCGACGATCATCCTCCACCTCGGCGGATACGGCTCCCTGTTCCTGGTCGGCTCCGCCGTGGGCCTGCTCGGGGCGCTCGCCATCGTCTTCGTCCGCGGCGTCCGCTGACACCGCCCGCAACCGAAGGGAAACCCATGGAACTGGCCACCTACGACACCGGTACCGGTGACCGCACCGCCCTGCTCGTCCACGGAGCGATGTCCGACCACGGCACCTGGCACGCCGTCGAGGCGCACCTGACCGGCCTCGGCTACCGGGTGATCGGCGTGGACATGCGCGGCCACGGGGCCAGCGGCCGCGGCGGCTACAGCGTCCAGGCGCTGGGCGACGACCTGGTGGACTCCCTGCCGGTCGGCGCGGACCTCGCCATCGGCCACTCCATGGGCGGCCTGGCGCTGTCCCTGGCGGTGGAGCGGCTCGCACCCGCCCGCGTCGTGTACTCCGACCCCGCCTTCGGGTTCGCCCAGGTCACGCCGGAGGCCTCCGCGGCCATGCGGCGGATGGTCGCCGAGGCCACCGCCGAGTCCGTGCACGCCATGAACCCGCGCTGGAGCGACGCCGACATCGCCGCCGAGCTCGCCGGCTTCGCCGCCTTCGACCCCGCGTTCTTCGACGTCGTCGCCGACGCCGCCGCGCACGACCCGATGCCCGCCGCGGCCGCGGTGCCCTCCCTGGTGCAGCTGGCCGACCCCAGCTTCACGGTGGACGCCGAGGGGGCCCGCCGCCTGGCCGAGCGGGGCTTCGAGGTCCGCACCGTCGCCGGGGCCGGGCACTGCATCCACCGCGACGACCTGCCCGGCTTCCTCGCCTCCCTCGACGGCTGGATCTGAGCCGCCCCCCGCGCGGCGCCCGGCCCCCGGGTGCCGCGCCCCCACCCCCGCCCCCCACCCCCCACCCCCCAAGAAGGAGACCCCCGTGTCGCCGAGACCGCTGCGCCGTGCCGCGGCAGCCCTCGCCCTGCTCCCGCTGGCCGCGGCGGCGTGCACCGCCGCCGACCCTCTGCCCGCAGCCGACCCCGCGCCCACCGCCGCCGACTTCCCACCCGTCCCCCTCGACGGACTGCGGGTGCTCGTCGGCAACGACGACTCCATGCGCGGCGAGGAGGCCGACGGCACCGACGGCCTGGGCCTGTACGCCCTGCGGGCGGCCCTGTGCGAGGCCGGGGCCGACGTCGTCGTCTTCGCCCCCTGGGGACAGCAGTCGAGTATGAGCGCCGCCCTCTCCCACGAGGCGGAGTTCGGCCTGGGCACCCCGCCCGACCCTCCCGAGGAGTACGCCGACGCCTGCTCCGACGCGCCCTCCGGGGGAGCCGTCCACGGAGTGTGCCTGGCCCAGGGCCCGTGCCGCCCGGATTCGCCGAGCGCGACCCCGGTGGACGCGCTCTCCTTCGCCCTCGCCCACGGCCTGCCCGAGGTCGTCGGCTGGGACGGCCCGCCCGACCTCGTGGTCTCGGGGGTCAACTCCGGGCCCAACGTCGCCTCTCAGATCCCGCACTCGGGCACGGTCGGGGTGGCCTCCACCGCGGTCGCCTCCGGCATCCCGGCCGTCGCCCTGAGCGCGAGCGTCGACGAGGACCTGGTGGTCACCCCCGAGACCCTCGCCGCCACAGCGGCCTTCGGCGCGGACCTCATCGCCCGGATGCGCGGGGCCGACCTGTTCGACCCCGGCTACGTGGTCAACGTCAACCACCCCGCCTCGCCCGACGGCTCGCCCGGCACCGACGTCCGCTGGACCCGGGCGGGCACCGGGTCGGTGCTGGCCGTCGACTACGAGGGGGAGGAGTCCTTCACCCCGGTCGTGCGCCTGTGCGAACCCGGCGCCTCCGGCTGCGTCGCAGAGACCCGGGAGGACGCCGACGCCGTGGCACTGCTCGCCGAGGGCGCCGTGTCGGTGGGCGCGCTCGGCGTCGACCGCGCCTACGCCCAGGAGGAGGACGCGGCCCGGGTCGAGGGGCTGACGGCGCTCGTCGCGGCCCTGGGCGCCGACTGACGCCCGCCGGTTCCGGGCGCGGGACGGGGCCGGTGCCGTGGCCGGGGAGGAAAGCTGCGCGCGCACGTCCGCTTCCGGTCATTTCCTTCTCGGTCCCCGGATTGTCCGAGAGGCTGAGATGACCGCTCCGGTCGACCGGTCCCCTCCCGGTCCCGGGGCGGCCTCTCGTCCCTTCGCAAGGAGTCCCATTGAACCTGGAGACCTACACCACCGGCACCGGAGAAAGAACGGCCCTGCTCGTCCACGGGGCCGGGGCCCACCACGGAACCTGGCACGCCCTGGTCCCCGCCCTCGTCGAGCGGGGGTACCGCGTCGTGTCCGCGGACCTGCGCGGCCACGGGGCCAGCGGCCGCGGCGGCTACAGCGTCCAGGCGCTGGGCGACGACCTGGTGGACTCCCTGCCCTCGGGGGCGGACCTCGCCATCGGCCACTCCATGGGCGGCCTGGCGCTGTCCCTGGCGGTGGAGCGCTCGGCCCCCGCCCGGGCCGTCTACTTGGACCCGGCGTTCCGGCTGCCGCCGATGCCCGCCGACGCGGGGGAGCGCATGCGCCGGGTCTTCGAGACCGCCGACGCCGCGCACGTGCGGGCCATGAACCCGCGCTGGAACGACCTCGACGTGGAGCAGGAGCTGGCGGGCTTCGCCGCCTGCGACCCGGAGTTCTACGCCTTCGTCGCGGCCGAGGTCGCCGGGCGCGACCTGCTGCCGGACAAGGCGCACGTCCCGTCCCTGGTGCTGCGGGGCGAGGACGCCATCACGATCGACGACCGGGCCGCCGCCGAACTCGTCGAGCGCGGCTTCGAGGTGCGCAGGGTCGCGGGGTCCGGGCACTGCATCCACCGCGACAACCCCGCCGGGCTGCTGGCCGAGCTGGACTCCTGGCTCTGACCCGCCGGCCGGACCGGGGGCGGGGCGCACGCCCCACCCCCCGGACCGAACTCCGCGTCCCGCGGACCGCGCTCCGCATCCCGGCCGCACCCCGGCGGCGCCCCGGCCTCAGGAACAGGCGGCCAGCGCCTCCCGCCAGGCCCGCGCCGCCGCCCAGAAGCCCTCCCCGGCCGGTTCGGGGGTGAGCAGCCACATCCGCTCCCACGCCGGGGACGAACGCGCCGCGATCTCCCGGCTCGGCTGGTACGGCGGCCGCCCGTTGACCGGGTACCACGTGTACTCCAGCGGGTCCAGCAGGGCCATCAGCCGTTCCTCCAGGCCCCGGTCCGGGCGCACCCTCACCAGCAGCCACGGCCGGAACCGGCGCAGCACCCCCAGGCCCCCGGCCACGACGTCGGGCTCGGTGCCCGCCGTGTCGATCTTCACCACGGCCGGGGAGCAGCCCTCCGACTCGCACCACCGCGACAGCGTGGCCGCCCGCACCGTCGTCCCCGACAGGTCCTGGCGCCGCGGAAGCCCGATCGTGTTGCACATGTCGTTGTGCCGGGCGCGCCGCAGGTAGGCGCTGCCGTTGTGGTTGCTCAGCGCGGCCTCCACCACCGTGAAGCCCCGGCCCGTGGCCTCCGCGGCCGACCGGGCCGCCAGGGCGATCTCCGGGGTCGGCTCGAACGCGAACACCGGGCGCCGCGACCGCGTCGCCGCCAGCATCGCGTACACCCCGACCCCCGACCCCACGTCGAGCACCGCCCCCGGCCGGGTGCGGTCCAGCATGGCCAGGAAGCAGGACAGGGCGTCGGGTCCGTGCCCGGCCAGCCCGTTGGCGGCCAGTCTCCGCGGCACCGTGAGGTAGCCGGGCAGGTGCAGCGTCAGCTCCCGCGGATCGCCCGCCCCGCCCCCGGGCAGGGCCAGGGTGAAGGTGCGGCTCCACGGCGGCACCCGGCCCGGGTCCAGGCCGCCCATGCTCCGGGGCAGCCGGACGCGCAGCCGCCGTGCCGCGAACCTCACCAGCGGGTAGCGGCGCACGATCTCGCGCAGGTGGTCGGTGACCATGTTCCCCCCAAGAAACGGGTCGGGGGCCCGGGCGGTCGTCCGCGCACCGGCCCGCGCTCCGCGTGGTGCGCGGGCCTCCCCGCCGCCGGGACCCGCGGCCGTGGCTCGCAGGCCGGGGTACCGGGGAAGGGGTCGGCGGGTCGGACATCTCCCGCCCGGGTCCCCGGCGACATGAATCGAACCTACTGTGCGTAGTGATGCCTGCGCAGCGTGTTTCGGCGATCGGTCCGGTTTCCCCCCCGGGAACGGATCGGCCGGGCCGCCGGGCCGCATAGACTCTCACCTTGTGAGTCTGTCTATCGGGATCGTGGGACTGCCCAACGTCGGCAAGTCCACCCTCTTCAACGCGCTGACCAAGAACGACGCTCTGGCCGCGAACTACCCGTTCGCGACCATCGAGCCCAACGTCGGAGTCGTCGGCGTGCCCGATGCACGGCTCGGCCGGCTCGCCGAGATCTTCGGTTCCGCCAAGGTCCTCCCGGCGACCGTCGACTTCGTGGACATCGCGGGCATCGTGCGCGGCGCCTCCACCGGTGAGGGGCTGGGCAACAAGTTCCTCGCCAACATCCGCGAGAGCGACGCCATCTGCCAGGTGATCCGGGTCTTCGACGACCCCGACGTCACCCACGTGGACGGCGAGGTCGAGCCCTCGCGCGACATCGAGACCATCAACACCGAGCTGATCCTGGCCGACCTCCAGACCCTGGAGAAGGCCCTGCCGCGCCTGGAGAAGGACGCCAAGCGCAACGCCAAGGACAAGGACTCCCAGGAGCTGCTGGCCGCCGCCCGCGCCGCCCAGGAGATCCTCGACGGCGGCACCTCGCTGTACGCCGCCGGGGACAAGGACGTCGACCTGGCCCGGCTGCGCGAGCTGAGCCTGCTCACGGTCAAGCCGTTCATCTACGTGTTCAACCTCGACAGCGGCGAGCTGGCCGACGAGGCCCTGCGCGCCAAGCTCCAGGAGCTGGTCGCCCCCGCCGAGGCGATCTTCCTGGACGCCAAGATCGAGGCGGAGCTGGCCGAGCTGGACGACGACGAGGCCCAGGAGCTGCTGGAGTCCATGGGGCAGACCGAGTCCGGCCTGGCCCAGCTGGCCCGCGTCGGGTTCGACACCCTGGGCCTGCAGACCTACCTCACCGCCGGGCCCAAGGAGGCCCGCGCCTGGACCATCAAGAAGGGCGCCACCGCGCCGGAGGCGGCGGGGGTCATCCACACCGACTTCCAGCGCGGCTTCATCAAGGCCGAGGTGGTCTCCTACGACGACCTGGTCGCGGCCGGCGACATGCAGTCCGCCCGCGCCGCGGGCAAGGTCCGCATGGAGGGCAAGGAGTACGTCATGGCCGACGGCGACGTCGTGGAGTTCCGCTTCAACGTGTAGCCCCACCGCGCGACCACGGGCCCCAGGGGCCGGATCCACCGGATCCGGCCCCTCCCCGTTCCCGGACCTCCCGCCCCCGCCGCCCCGCCCCGTCCGGCCGGTGCCGCACCACTGCGGCGGAGACGGGGCCGGGCCGACTCGAAGCGGGCCTCGGGTCCCCCGTCCACCTGAAGCCGAAGGCGCTGCCCCGGCCCTGCGGCGGTGCTGCGGAAACCGGTCCGGACCGGACGGGTTCGCGGGCCGCGGTCAGGAGGCGGGCGGCGCGGGCACCGGGTAGCGGACGACCAGGACCGCCTCGACGTCCCCGTGCGGCGCGCTGTAGACGTGCGGGACGTCGGAGGTCCAGCAGCCGTGCTCGCCGGGGCCCAGCTCCAGGGGCGCGGAGGCGGCGCCCGCGCGGGCCGTGCCGCTCAGGACGATGAGGCGCTCCGTCGTACCGGGGACGTGCGGCGGGGACTCCTGGACGGCCCCGGCGCGGATGCGCAGGCGGTAGGTCTCGGTGGTGGCGGCGCCGTCCTCGAAGCGGTCGATGAGGACGGCGTCCACGGTGCGGCCGGAGATCTCGGAGCGTTCGGCGACGGGCCCCAGCACGGAGCCGAGCGGCTCCCCGAGCGCGGTGGTGAGCGCGTACAGCGTCTCCAGGGTGGGGTTGCGCCGACCGGACTCCAGTTCGGAGAGGGTGCCCTTGCCGACCCCGGAGCGGCGCGCCAGCTCGGACAGCGACAGGCCCCGCCGTCCGCGCAGCTCCCGCAGCCGCAGCCCCACCCGCACGGCGAGCTCCATGGCCTCTCCTCCCGTGTCCGTATCCGGCTTGATCCGCCACCGGCGTTCTCCTATCGTTCCATAGACAGAACGATGTCGAGGAGAGTCATGGAAGCGCACGCCGTCGAGTCCCTGCCCGCCCGCAGCCGGGAGGTGGCCCGCGCCCTCGCCGCCGCGGGCGTCCCGGGCCGGGTGCGCGAGCTGTCCGAGTCCGCGCGCACCGCGGCCGAGGCCGCCGCCGCGCTGGGCTGCGAGGTCGGCGCCATCGCCAACAGCCTGGTGTTCGTCTCCGACGGCGTGCCGGTCCTGGTCATGACCAGCGGCCGCCACCGGGTGGACACCGCCGCCCTGGCGGCCCGCTGGGGCCGCGGCGAACTCCGCCGCGCCACGCCCGACCAGGTGCGCGAGGCCACCGGGCAGGCGATCGGGGGCGTGGCCCCGGTCGGCCACCCCGCGCCGCTGCCCACTGTGGTCGACGAGGCCCTGACCGACTACGAGCGGATCTGGGCGGCGGGCGGCACCCCGCACACCGTCTTCCCCACCACCGCCTCCGAGCTCGTCCGCCTCACCGGCGGTACGCTGCTGCCCGTCACCGCCTGACCCGTCGCCGAAGGGACGCCCCGTGGCCGTCGTCCACCGCACCACCATGACCCCCACCAAGCTCGAACTCCTCCAGGCCTGGCTGCCCGCGCAGCCGTGGTACGCGGGGGAGCGGCCGGACCCGGCCAAGGCCGGGGGGTTCCGGCTCGACGACCCGCAGGGGGAGGTCGGCATCGAGTTCATGGTGGTCACCGACGGCGCGGCGGCCTACCACGTGCCCCTCACCTACCGCGGGGCACCGCTGGAGGGCGCGCGGGACGCGCTCCTCGGCACGGCCGAGCACGGCGTCCTGGGGAAGCGGTGGGTGTACGACGGGACCCGCGACCCGGTCCTGGTCGGTCAACTGCTCGCCTTGCTCCTGGGGGCGGCCGAACCGCAGCAGCAGAGCGTGAGCGACACCCCGGACCCGTCCGTGCTCGTCCGTCCGGCCGCCGTGGCCCCCGGTGCCGCGGTCGCCTCGTTCTCCACCGCCCACGGCCCGGGCGGCACCGTGATCGACCTGGAGTCCACCGCCGGCGACCGGCTCGCCCTGCGCGTCGCGCGCGCCCTCGCCCCGGCCCCGGCGCCGGACGGCGCGGGCCACGTCTCCGCCACCTGGCGCACCCCGGACGGCGCCGAGCACCGCGCCCCCTTCGTCACCGTCGCCTGACGGCCCCGGCCGGGACGGCCGGTCCGCCGGGGCGGCGCGGACGGGCGTTCCGGCACCCCGGCCCGGGCCGCGGGCGTGCTCCGGCGCAGCCCGGTCGATGCCGGGGAGTCCGTCGAACACGGGCCCTGCACCGCCGGGCGCGGTCCACCGGTACGTCTTCTAGGGGCGTCCCGTCGGACACGGGCCCTGCCGTCCCGGCCCCGCCGGCACCGCGTCTCGGCCCCCGGCCCCGCACGGGACCGGGAACCCCCTGCCGGCCCGCGCCTCAGGCGGGGACCTCCTCGGCGGGCTCGCGGTCGCGGGCCAGGACCCCGAGCACGATGAGGGCCTGCGCCGCCGCGTACGTCAGCATCACCCAGACCCCGCTGAGCGGCAGGTCGAACCCGGGACTGAACGCCCGCAGCGCGATCAGCCCGTCCGACAGCAGGAACAGCGCCCCGCCGATCGCCGTCCACCGGTGCACCCCCACCGACAGCACCGCCGTCGTCCCCAGCAGCAGCCCGTACACCAGCACCGGCACCAGCAGCGCCCCGGCCCCGGGCGCGCACAGCACGACCAGCCCCGCCACCACCACCCCGTAGGGCACCAGCAGCGTCCGGTTGGTGCCCAGCGGGCTCCGGGCCCACCACGGTGCGAACGCGGCGATGTACACCACCTGGGCGACCAGGAAGAACCCCACCATCACCAGGAACGCCGCGTCCCCGGACGCCAGCGCCGGGGCGGTGTCGCCCAGCCAGGAGAAGAACAGCGCGACCAGGACCAGGCGGACCGGCCGCCCGTGCGGGCGCGGGGCCGCGGTCCAGACGAAGGCCGCGAGCAGCGGCATGAGCAGCGCCTGGGTGGGGCGCGACCAGGCTTCGGCGCCGAGGGCCTGCACGGCCAGGTGCACGGCCGTCACCAGGGCGAACAGGGAGAACAGGACGCGGGGGAGGGTCTCGCGGGGGATCATCGGGTCATCATAGACACCCCCGTCCGGCGGCCCCCAGGGGAGACCCCGGTCACAATCCGGCGGCCGTTCTCTGTCCCCGGGGACACATGTTGCTCGCCAACAGGTGACTAATCCATTTTCGGGCCGACCATAAAGCCCGGACGGGGGACAACCGTCAGATGAGTTCGTCTGCTTATTGCCGTATTGTTCCGTCTTTGGGAACTTCGACTGTTGCGTGCAATGCGCGGTTGACGGGGAAACGCGGAGCGCCCATGCCCTCGCCCAACCCGCACAATGCCTCACTATAGGGATGGGGTAGACAAGGGCGTGGCGGATACGCCGTCCGAACGGGCGGCGCGGAACTGTGTGCAGGAGGTCGGGGATGGCGAACGCACCACGGCGCGGTGCCGCCGTGCGCGAACGGCACGACGACGCGGACCACGAGGCCCCGCCCCCCCGGCGGCGCCCCCGCCCCGGCGCCGGCGGCCGCTGGTGGGTCGGCGTGGGCCGCGCCGTCCTGTGGGCGTTCCTCATCGTCGTCATCTTCAACGGCATCTGGTTCCCCCTGCGCGGCGGCCTCGCGCTCCCCGCCCCCGACCCCGAACCCGAGCAGGCCCAGGCCCCCGCCTTCCCCGAGACCTCGGCCGCGGACTTCGCGCTCCGCTTCGCCGACACCTACCTCACCACCGACGACATCGAGGCCCGCCGCACCGCCCTGGCCGCGTTCGTCCCCGAGGGCGAGGCCGAGGGGCTCGACGTCCCCGCGGGCTCGCTCGCCGGCGAGAACCTCGCCGTCACCGCCGTCGACGTCAAGGACGACAACAACGCCCTCGTGGTCGTCCGCGCCGACGTCAACGGCGAACCCGTGAGCCTGGAGGTCCCCGTCTACTCCGACGGCGACTCCCTCGTGGTCTCCGGCCGCCCCGCCCTGCTGGCCGCGCCCGCCCGCGCCTCCCTGCCCGAGCAGGCCGCCTTCGACACCGACCCGGCCGCCGCCGAGCAGCTGGAAGAGGTGCTGACCGGGTTCTTCGGCGCCTACGCGCAGGAGCCGGGCCACCTGGAGCGCTACGTCGAACCCGGCGTCACGATCGCCCCACTTCCGGCGAACACCCTGGAATTCTCCGAACTGTCCGATATCACGGTGCCATCCCGGAGCGAGAGCGGGGATGATGACGTACGAGAGGTGGCCGTCACCGTGCACTGGACCGCTCCCGCCCCCGAGGGGGAGGCGGCGGGCACCTTGAGGCAGAGCTATCTGGTCACCGTCGTGGACTCCGGCAACGAGTGGCACGTGCGTGACATCCAGGGAGCCCCCCACTCGTTCGGCGAGTGACGGGGCACGTAGGCAAGGAGACGAGAAGGACCATGAGCACAGCAGAAACGACACCGGGAGGCGGCGCCTGACATGCTCCCCCTGTTGTCCACCGCGGCCGAGACCGTGACCGTGCTCGGCGGGGCCGACCCCCTCGTCCTGGCCGACTCGCAGGCCCCCGACACCGGCGGCCTCGCGGAGTTCCTGCGCGGCTTCTTCGGACCCCTGTTCCTGGTCATCGTGTCCATCGTCGCGATCTTCTTCCTGTTCACCAGGGAGATCACGCGGTTCGCTCAGTTCATCATCCTGGCGATCTTCATCGGGATCGTCTTCTACGTCCCCGGCATCATCGAGGTCATCGCGGTGGCGCTCGCGCGAGCGATGGGCGTTTCGACGGAATAGGCGAGGGAGGCCGGGAACGTGGATCTGCCCACGTACACCAACATCTGGCGTATCGAGAAGCGGCTCTACAAGCTCTACGATTTCCGGCTGCCCATGCCGCTCCCGGTGGGCACCTTCGGTGTCGCCGTGGGCGTGTTCCTGGTCTGGGTGATCCTGCTCGGGATCCTCAACGCCCCGTTCGTGTTCGGCAACGGGTGGCACCTGGTGCTGTGGGTGGTGCCGCCCGGCGTGATCACGGTGCTGGTCACCAGACCGGTGATCGAGGGCAAGCGCCTCACCGAACTGCTGCTGTCGCAGGCCCGCTACCTCGCCGAGGCGCGGGTGTACACCCGGCTGGCCCCGGAGTACGAGCCCGCCGAGGTGCGCGTCGCGGTGCGCGTGTGGCACCGCGACCCGGCGGCGGGCCCGCTGCCGCTGCCGCGCCGCCGGGCCGAACGCGAGGCCGAGCCGGTCGAGGCGGCGGAGACACCCGAGGCCGTCGAGGCCGAGCAGGTGCGGCCCGCGCCGGAGCAGGCGCCGCCGCTGCGCCGCGTCCGCGAGGCGGGCCCGGTCCGCGCGCCGGAGCCCGTCGCGGTCGAGCCGGTCACGGTCGAGCAGCCGGTCGCGCCCGAACCCGTCGCGCCCGAGCCCGCCCGGGAACCGGTCCTGGCCGAAGCGCCGTCCGCGCCCGCCGACGAGGCGGAGCGGGCGGAGCCCGCGCGGTCCGCGGTCGCCACGGTGACCGCCGTGGAGCGCCCGGCGGACACCGGCGGAACCGGGGACGGGGACCGGGAGGAGAAGAAGGGGGCGGAGGCCCCCGGGGGCCCGGGCGTGGGCGTCCGGGTGCTCAACTACTTCGGTTTCGCCCTGGACCGCGCCCCGGCGCAGGCCCCGGCAGAGACCGGCGGGAACGACTTCGAGGAGGGGTTCGCCGAACCCGTCTACGACACCGCGGGCCAGGAGGAGCGCGACAGCGACGAGTGGTTCTCGCGCCTGCGCGCCTCCTCGGGGCACACGCCGGTGAACCTCAGCTCCAAGAGCGCCTACTCCGTGGGGGACACCTCCGCGCTCAGCCGCGAGGAGGTCGCCGGGGCCGTCGGGGGCGAGGAGGACGACGACGAGACCCCGGCCGCCCGCCGCCTGCGCGGCCGCACCCAGGGGATCCGGGTGGCCCGCGAGCTGGAGGAGCGCCGCGCCACCGGGGTGCCCGCCGAGGAGGAGGCGTCGGCGCCGGAGCCGGTCCGGCCCCGCCGCCGGGGGCGGCCGCACGCCGCCCCGTGGGAGCTGGGCGAGACCGCGCGGGAGGAGCGGGCGGAGGAGGCGCCGGGCTACGACGTGTCCGACTACGCCGCCCGCTACGCCGCCGCCACGGGCCGTCCGGCCGCCAAGCCCACGTCCGCCCCCTGGCTCCCGCAGCCGGCCGAGGACGAGGCGGACCCGGTGCGCACCGCCGAGGGCTCCCTCGCCTCCGAGGCGCCCGCCGCGGGCCCGGACGCGCGCCCGGTGGGTCCGACGCGTGCCGACGCGACCGCTCCGGTCCGTCCCACGGACACCGCTCGTTCCGCTGATGCCGACGCGGACGCGGACGCTGTCGTGCGGCCGGTGGCCCCGTCCGCCGCCGCACCCGCCGCCGAGGCGGACGCGCGTCCGGTGGGTCCGACGCGTGCCGATGCGGTCGCTCCCGTCCGCCCCGCCCGTTCCTCGGGCACCGCCCGTCCCACGGCTGAGACCGGTGCCGACGAGGACATGCGGCCCACGCGTGCCGATGCGGTCGCTCCCGCCCGCCCCGCCCGTCCCTCGGGCACCGCCCGCCCCACGGTCGAGACCGGCACTGCCGCCGAGGCGGATGCGCGTCCGGTGGGTCCGACGCGTGCCGATGCGGTCGCTCCCGCCCGCCCCGCCAGTTCCACAGACGCCGCCCGTCCTACGGCCGAGGCCGCTGCCGACGCTCCGGCCCGTCCCTCCCGTCCCATGGGCACCTCTCGTCCCACGGCTGAGACCGGCACTGCCGCCGAGGCGGATGCGCATCCAGTGGCTCCGGCGGCCGCCGCGCCCGCTTCCGAGACGGAGTCCCGCCCCGGGGCTCCCGAGGACGGGGCCGCCGACGGCCGGGAGGCCGCGGACGCGGCGCCCGTACCGGGCCCCACAGGCACGAAGCCCCCGCTGGAGCTGGACCACGGCACCGGCGAGCAGGAGTCCATCCCGGTGCGCCCGCAGGAGGCCGAGGACCGCGGGCCCGAGTGGAACGAGCACATGAACGTGCTCGACCGCCACCTCAGCACCGCCGACACCCCCGCCCCGCCGCGCCCCAAGTTCGCCGACGTCGTCCCCGGGCACACGCGCGGGGCCAAGGACCCCTCCGAGTGGTTCGACGACGGCAAGAAGCGCCACCCCGACCAGCCGCGGGTCGGCGACAAGGACAACCCCGTCATCCCCGCCGGGGAGCTGCGCGAGGGCGACGCGGCCCCCGCGGCCAAGCCGCCCACCCAGCTCGACCACGGCACCGGCGAGCTGGCCGGGTTCGCCGAGGTCCGCGACGCCCCCGAGCGCCGCCGCACCGCGGCCGACCTCGAAGCGGCCGAGGCCGCCGCCCTGGCCCGCCGCCGGACCCCGGACCCCGGGCCTGCGGCCGCCGACGGCGAGCGCCCGGCCCCGGTCAAGTGGAGCATGCGGGCCTCCGGCGCCGCGGAGCCGGACGCCGCCGCGGAGTCCGCCGACCCGGCCGCCCCCGCCGCCCGGGAGTCCCGGGAGGCGGAGCAGGAGCCGGGCCACGACCCGCACGACGGCATGTTCCACCGGGTCGCCCAGAACGCCCGCCGGATCGGCCGCCTCTTCGGCCAGCCCGCCCCCGGCGAGGAGCCCGAGCCGCCCCGGCGCGAGCCCCGCCCCGACCTCGAACTCGACCACGGCACCGGCGAGCAGGAGAGCCTGGGCGACACCCCGCACGGCTCGCCCACCGCCGGCGACGCCACCCCGGCCGGCGCCTCCGCCGTCCGCACCGAGGCCCCCGCGCCCGCACCGGCCGCGTCCTCCGACGACTCCGGCGGCACCCGCGGCTGGCGGCGCCTGGCCAAGGTCGTCACCGGCGGCGCCGCCCCGGTGCGCTCCGAGCTGTCCCCGGAGGACGTCGAGCGCCTGCGCACCCCCCTGGCGGGCCCCCGCAGCCTGGTCGTCCTGGGCTGCACCGGCGGCGCGGGCCAGACCGTCACCACGCTGATGATCGGCCACACCCTGGCGGGCTACCGGGACGAGCGCATCGTCGCGGTCGACGTCAACCCCGGCCCCAACGGCCTCTCCCGCCGCATCGGCGCGCAGGCGCCCGAGACCCTCACCGCCCTGCTGGCCAACGCCGACGGCATCGGCGACCAGGAGGCGATGAGCGCCTACACCGGCCGCACCCAGACCGGCCTGGAGGTCGTCCAGACCCTCGACGACCCCTACGTCCAGACCCTCGACGACCGCGACTACGCCCAGCTCACCGGGCTGCTCGGCCGCTTCTACGCGGTGACCGTGCTGGACCCGGCGGCCACCGGCGTCGCCCGCGCCCTGCCCGCCGCCGACGGCCTGGTCCTGGTGACCCCGGCCAACGCCGACGCCGAGCGCGCGGTCTCCATGACCTTCGACTGGCTCGACGGCAACGGCCACGGCGCCCTGCGCGCCAGGTCCGTCCTGGTGGTCAACGGGGTCAGCAAGCGCAGCCTGCCGGACGTGGACGCCGCCGAGCGGGTCGCCCGCGGCCGCTGCCGGGCGATCGTCCGCATCCCGTGGGACGACCACCTGGGGTCCTCCTACACGCGCATCGACGTCGGCGCCCTGCGGGCCAGCACCAAGCGCGCCCACGGCGCCCTGGCGGGCGTCATCGTCGACAAGCTCCTCACCTGAGCCCGGCCCCGTCCGCTCCGGCCGGGTCCGCTCCGACCCCGCCCGCCGTGGCCGCGACCGCCCCGCCCGCCCCGCGCCCCGTCCGGCCCCCGGGCGGGGCGCCCGCGTGTCCGGCCCGGCCCGCACACGGCGGTGCCCCGCCCCCGTTCCCGGGAGGCGGGGCACCGGCGCGTTCACCTCCCGGCTGGGGTGAAGTCGCGCGAGGCCAGGAACCCCGGCCTGGGGTCATCGCCCCCGAACGGCTTCTCGCAGGTGTTCTCCACGCTGTTGTAGACGACGAACACGCTCGACCGCGCCCACGGCGTGATGTTCGCCCCGGCCGCGTACATGCAGTTGGCGTCCAGCGCCGTCACGTCCCCGGGCGTCGCCTGGAGGGCGTCGATGCCGTGCCGGTCGGCCAGGATCGTCAGCGTCGCCCGGTCGGGGGTCCCGGCGCGGCCGCCGTCGCCCTCCTCCAGGCAGGAGACGTAGGTGCGGTGCGAGCCGGGCATCACCAGCGACGCGCCGTTGTGCGGGTGGTGGTCGGTCAGCGCCACGGAGAAGCCGACGGCGCGCATGCGCGGCATGCCGTCCTCGGCGTGCCAGGTCTCGAAGTCCGAGCGCCAGTACAGGGGGCCGCCGCCGAACCCGGGGCGGTGGTCGAGCCGGCTCTGGTGCACGTACACCTCCGAGCCGAGGATCTGGCGGGCGGGCTCCAGCAGTCGGGGGTCGTTCACCAGGGCCTCGAACGCCTCGCTCACCCGGTGCACCTCGAACACGGAGCGGACGCCCCCGTCGGAGGGGTCCACGACCGCGCGCTCGTCGTCGCGCAGCCCGGGGTCGCCGACGAGCCGGTCGGCCTCGTCCAGGTGCCCGGCGACCTCGTCCTCGCCCAGCAGCGACGCGAACCGGGTGTACCCGCGGCGGTCGTGCTCCTGGAGGCGCTCGTCGGTGAGGGGCCCGTCCTCGGCGGTGCCCCAGACGGTGGGGTCCCTCCGGTAGAGGAGCGCGGCCTCGGTGCCCTTGCGGGTGGGGTAGTCGTCCAGTGTCGGGAGATCCATCTGCAACGTCATGGCCGAACCCCTGTGCGGGGTGATCCTTTCGGTGTCGCTTCGGTGTCGCTGTCTCTTCGTTGGACGGGTCGTACGACATCCGAACGTAACAAACACCTCGCAGGGTGATTTCAGGCGATTTCCTCCGCCTGGTTTATCGGCTTTCGGCGGGGGTAAAACGGGCCTACTCTGGGGCGCCCGGCGGAAAGGTCAAGGGCGCCTTTCGTGTTCTTGCCGTCCCTTGGTACGGCGTTCTCCCATGTGCCCCCGCCCTTCGCGCACCGGCCGCGACACCGTGTGCTCCGCGCGGTGACACCGCGTTCATCGCCGCAGGTGCGGGAGGGGCGGTCCATCCGCCCAAACCCCGGTCCGGCCACGCGCTTTTTTTAAGTGATCCACTTCACATGGATATGGTGCGGAGTCTGGTGCAAAAGCACCGGCCCGGAACCCGGGGCCGTAACACCGGATTCTCCGGGAATTCCCGTACGGGGGTCTGGTGCGAAAGCCCCGGCCGCCGCACAGTGGTGGAGGTCCTTCCCTCGAACCCGCTCAAGAGGAGAGAACAGAATATGACCCCCACCCCCCGCGGGCTGCGCGCCGCCCTGGCGACGGTCTTCGCGCTGGCCCTCGCCGTCGTCGTCGGCTGGGCCGCCCCGGCCGCCGCGGCCCACAGCCTCCCCCCGGGCATCCCCTCCACCTCCACCGCGCAGTCGCAGCTCAACTCCCTGACCGTCGCCGCCAAGGGGCCCCAGACCGGCTACGACCGCTCGCTGTTCCCGCACTGGGCCGTGGTCGACAGCCCCTGCACCGCCCGCCAGTACGTCCTG
Source organism: Nocardiopsis sp. NPDC006139 (assembly GCF_040614155.1). Taxonomy (NCBI): domain Bacteria; kingdom Bacillati; phylum Actinomycetota; class Actinomycetes; order Streptosporangiales; family Nocardiopsidaceae; genus Nocardiopsis; species Nocardiopsis sp. NPDC006139. Next base: position 281,157 of record NZ_JBEXTT010000004.1, on the reverse strand, counting down.
GTCCGCGACGGGCACAACGTGGTCACCGACTCCGACTGCCAGCCCACCTCCGGCAGCTGGTACAGCTTCTACGACGCCGTGACCTGGACCGGCGCCGTCTCCCAGATCAGCGTCGACCACATGGTCCCGCTCAGCGAGGCGTGGAAGACCGGGGCCGCCTCCTGGACCACCGGTGAGCGCCGCGCCTTCGCCAACGACGTGAACTCGCCTCAGCTGTGGGCGGTCACCGCGTCCGTCAACAGCTCCAAGGGCGACAAGGACCCCTCCCAGTGGATGCCGCCCAACACGGCCGTCCACTGCGACTACGTCAAGGCGTGGGTCAACGTGAAGTACCGCTACGACCTCACCGTCACCTCCAGCGAGAGGTCCTCCATCCAGAGCACCATCAACAACCGCTGCTGATCCGCCCCGGCCCGCGGCCCGCCCCGGCCCTCCGGGGCGGGCCGTCGCGCGTCCACGGTCCGGCCGTCAGGGGCGGGCGCCCGGGCCCGCCGCCCGGCCGCCGGCCCGGCCCTGCCGGCCCGGTCCCGCAGGCCCCGCGCGACGCGCCGCACGGGGCTCCGCCTTTCGGGGCGGGGCGCCGCGGTTTCCGGCTCGCCGTAAAGCGTTCCGCTTCTACCGCCGGGTACCCATGCAGCACACTATGGGGGTGGCACAGGCACGGCCGCGCCCCCCGCCGGGCGCGGTCGCCGCGCGACGCGACCAGGAGGGGCGGCAGAAGATGACCGGCACATGGGGGACCCGCGGCTCGACCCGCCTCGCGGTCCGCTACTTCGACGACCGCGTGCTGTTCAGCGAGAGCGAGGCCTGGGCCTACTTCCGGCTGCCGACGGTCTCCTACGAGTTCACCACCCCCGAAGAGCGCCAGGCCCTGGCCACCAACATCACCATCGCCCTCGCGGCCATCCGCATGAACGACGCCGAGGTCCACCTCCGCATCGCCCACCGCACCTACCCCGCCGCCGAGTGGGCCACCCGCCTGGACGAGACCTCCGACTCCGGCCCCGGCTGGTACGACCACCTCGACGAGACCTACCGCCACGTGTGGGCCAAGGACTTCTGGACCAAGGAGGTCTACCTCGGGGTGCGGCTCGGCCTGCGCGGCTCCGGCACCGGCCTGGGCCTGTTCTCCCAGTTCCGGGGCGCCTACCAGCGGACCGAGGAGATCCTCGGCATCGTCGACGACGCCGTCGACGACAAGGAGCTCGCCCGCTGGACCGACCAGGCCGAACGCCTGGGCCGGGCGCTGGCCGCCAGCTCCCTGCACGCCCGACACGCCACCGCCGACGAGATCGCCTGGCTCATCCGCCACTCCGTCACCGGCAGCTCCGAGGAGCCCCGCCCCTCCGCCGCCGGGCGCCGCACCTGGGGCCGCGGCGAGATCGAGGCCCTGGTGGACGGCACCCTCCACAACGGCCGCTCCATGCTCCGCCTCGAACAGCCCTCCGGCTCCACCTGGGTCGCCTTCCTGTCCTTCGCGCGCTTCCCCGACCTCATGCCGTTCCCCGACGGCGAGCCCTGGCTGCACCACGCCGACTCCCTGCCCTTCCCGGTGGAGATGTCCCTGCGGATGAAGCTCATCCCGCCGGCCAAGGCGTCCAAGGACGTCGGCCGCAAGCTCGCGCACGCCCGCGACATGGACGCCCACATCCGGGAGGCCGGGGTGGAGGCCCCCATCGCCCTGGCCGAGCAGATCGACGCCGCCCGCATGCTCGAACACGGCATCACCAAGGAGCGCCTGCCGTTCGTCTACGGCTGGCACCGCCTCATGGTGTCCGCGCCCACCGAGCGCCTCCTGGTCCAGCACGTCGAGGCCGTCATCGAGCACTACCGCGACATCGGCATCGACGTCATCAACTCCACCGGCGACCAGTTCTCCCTGTTCAACGAGTCCCTGCCGGGCGACCGCATCAGGCTGAGCGCCTACGCCCAGCGCCAGCCGCTGCGCACCATCGCGGGCGGCATGCCCACCGCCACCGTCGACGTCGGGGACCGGACCGACCGCTCCGGCGACGGCTGGGTGGGGCCCTACATCGGCGAGACCATCGGCCGGGCCCGCTCCATCGTCCACTTCGACCCGCTGGTCGCCGCCGCGCGCAACCGGCCCACCGCCATCGCCATCACCGGGGAGCCCGGCGGCGGCAAGACCACGCTGGCGCTGCTGCTCATCTACCAGCTCGCCCTGCGCGGCGTCACCGTCGCCGCCATCGACCCCAAGGGCGACGCCGAGTCCCTGGTGCAGCTCCTCCAGCGCCGCGGCCGCAAGGCCCGCATCATGTCCCTGGGGTCGGCCCAGCCCGGCCTGCTGGACCCGTTCGCGTTCGGCGACGACCTGGCCGCCAAGAAGACCATGGCCACCGAGACCCTGCGCCTGCTGCTGCCCCGCATGAGCGAGGAGCGCGAGTCGGCGATGATCCAGGCCGTGGCCGCGGTCGCCAACCAGCCCCGCCCCTCCCTGGCCAAGGTCGTCGACCACCTGTCGAACGCCTCCGACGCCGCCTCCCGCAACCTCGGCGCGGTCCTGGGCTCCATGTCGGAGATGCGCCTGGCGTCCCTGTGCTTCGACCCCCAGGGCGACGCGCAGATCGACACCGAGGGGTGGACCACCGTGTTCACCCTGGGCGGGCTCACCCTGCCCGACTCGGGGCTGCGCCGCGACGACTACTCCTACGAGCAGCGGCTGTCGGTGGCCCTGCTGTACCTGGTGTCCCAGTTCGCCCGCCGCCTCATGAACGGCCTGGACCGGCACCTACCCAAGGCGATCTTCCTGGACGAGGCGTGGGCGGTCACCTCCACCCCCGAGGGCGCCAAGCTGGTCCCGGAGGTGTCCCGGATGGGCCGCTCCCGCAACACCGCGCTCATCCTGGTGTCCCAGAACGCGGGCGACCTGCTCAACGAGCAGGTCACCAACTGCCTGTCCTCGGTGTTCACGTTCCGCTCCAGCGAACGCTACGAGGTGGAGAGCGTCATGTCGCTGCTGGGGGTGGAGCCCACCGAGGAGCACCTGGCGGTGCTGCGCAACCTCGGCAACGGCGAGTGCCTGTTCCGCGACCTGGACGGCCGGGCCGCCCGGATCTCCGTGGACCTGGTCTCGGAGGACCTGCTGCGCTGGCTGGACACCAACCCCACCCGCCGCCGCCCGGGCGCGGGGGACGAGGACCTGGTCACCACCACCCGCGAGGGCTGACGGCCCGGGCCGGGGCGGGGACCCGGCCCGCCGGTGGCCCGGGCCGTCGCCGTCCCGGGCCGCCACGTCCCGCCCCGGGCGACCGGTATCCCCGGCGGCGGGTGCGAGGCCGCCCCACCGAGCCGCCGTCTCCGGCCCGTCGCGCCCGGCCAGACGACGCCGCCCCGGGCCGCTCCGGGTGGTCGGCGCCCGCCCGCGGTCGGGTAGGGCGCGCGGTCCCGTCTCCCGTGCCCCGTCCCAGGTGCCCCGCTCCGGGCCTCCGGTGGCCGGAGCGGGCCAGCGGACGCCTCCGACCTGCGCCGACGGACCCGGCCGGGGCCGCCCGGCAAGCTCCGGGCACAGCCGTGTTCGGTGGGGGCGAAGGGTGGGCATCTCTTACCCTGTCGGGTTCCTCCCGCTGTGCCCGACCGCCGCCGCCCTCCCCGAACCGACACACTCACAAGGGACCGCCCATGAGTGAGGACGTCATCCGCCGGCCCAGACCCGTCATCGACCCCGCCCTCCCCGCCCCCCGACGGGACGAGCTGCGAAGGCGGGCCGCCGCCCCCCACCCCCTCGCGCAGTGGTCCGGCGGCGACCTCGTCACCCGCCGCGCCCGCCTGCGCGAGGCCGCGGTCCACCTGCTCGCGGTCGGGGGCACCCTCGCCCTCGCCCTGGCCACCGCGGGCTGGTACCTGGGCATGGCCGTCGTCAACATCGGCCTCGTCGCCCACGTGGCCGCCCTCGCCCTGCGCGGCGACGCCCACCCCGCCACCCGCGCCGCGAGCGTGGCGACGGGCGCGGGCGCCCTCGCCGCCATCCCGGTGTGGCTGCTCGACCTCCTGCCCGGCGACCCGGCCGCGGGCATCCCCTGGGGGCTGTTCGGCGTCCTGGTGGCCCTGGTCTCCGCCGACGCCCTCACCTCCCGCGTCCAGGAGGGCCCGTCCGACGACGCCCCGGAGGGGTCCGTCATCCACCCGGACGACGTCAGCGAGGCCGACCACGCCGCCCTCTGCGCCGTCCAGCGCACCATCGACGTGGTCGAACGCGCCCGCGAGGCGTTCGGCGGCGGGGACTCCCTGGACACCGACCGCGCCCTGGCGGTGCTGCGCGACCAGGAGTGGCGCATCGCCGTCCTGCTCGCCCGCCAGCGCGAGCTGCGCCGCGCCCACCTGCGCCGCTGGCAGCGCGCCGACTCCCCGCGGGTGCGCGAGGCGCTGCGGCCCCAGCGCGAGCACCTGTGCGCGGTGGAGGACGCCGTGCACGCCCGGGTCGAGCAGATCGTCGAGTACGGCCGCCTGGTGGAGCGGGCCGTGGCCGCCCACCGCGAGTGGGAGCAGTGCCAGGAGGCCGCCGACTCCACCGCCGCCTACGCCGAGCACCGCGCCGCCGCGGCGTTCCTGGGCGCCGGGGCGCCGGAGGTGTCCGAGCTGGCCGCCACCGCCGAGGCGGCCCGCCGGATCCGCGACGAGCACGTGGAGCGGCTCACCGGCCACTCCCTCCTCTTCTGACCCGCCGCCCGGGGGAACCCGGACGGCGGGTGCGGCCCGGTCGGCGGGCCCGGACCGGCCGGCGCCCCGCGGCGGCGGGGAGCGCCTGCGCGGCGGGGCCCGGGCGCCGGAGCGGGCCCGCCGCCTCCGATTTCCGTGCCCGGCCGCTTGCGGACAGCGATATCTCGGACGAACCGCACCGAGCACCCCCGGGTTCTGACACATTGGGCGCATGAGCGAACGCTGGGACGGCGAGGAACTGCTCGCCTCGGTGCGCAGGGGTGTCACGGTCCGGGCCGCCGCGGCCCGAGGCGGCTACACCGAGCTGCTGGACCGGGCCCGCCGCGACCTCGAATCCGGCCTGTCCGGACACCTGGCGCCGGACGACCCGCGGGCCCGCGCCCTCGCGGACTCCCTGCCCGAGTACGTCGACGCCGTCCTGGCCGACCACGTCCACCGCCAGCGCCGCCGCCCCTCCCGCACCGACTCCGAGCGCCTCACCCGCGCGTTCCGGTCCCTGGACGCCTCGGGGATCATCGCCCGCGAGGAGTTCCTCTGCTGCGACGGCTGCGCCTGCGCCGACCTCGACGCGCAGGCCGCCGCCACCGGTAGCCGCGGCTACGCCTACTACCACTGGCAGGACACCCTGGCCGCGGCCGACGGCGCCCCGCTGACGGTCGGGTTCGAGTCCACCCACCGGGTCCGCCGCGCCGCCGTCGGCGCGGAGGTGGCCGAGGCCCTGCGCGCCCACGGGCTCACCGCCCACTGGGACGGCGACCCGGAGCGCCGGATCGAGGTGGACATGGACTGGAGCCGCCGCCGCCACGACCGCCTGGCCGCCTTCCCCGGCCCCGCCTCCGAGGGCGAACCGCACGTGGACGCCGACTTCTCCAACCCCGGCCCGTACCGCCTCCCCGACTGGGTCACCCGCCACCGGGGCCGGGTGAGCGTCCGCGAACTCGCCCGCCTGGTGCTGCCCTGGCTGCCCCGCGGCGTGCGCGCCACGGTCGGCGCGGGCGGCCGTACGGCGGTCCTGACCCGCGACTCCGACCTCCTGCGCGTGGAGGGCGGCCCGGTCCTGGACCGCGACCGGATCGAGGACCTCCTGGCCCGCTGGGCGGTGGGCGCCGGCTGGCCTGCACCGCCCGGGCCGGACCCCCGGACCGCGGGCCCGCGCCCGCTGGACGTCACCTACGCCGACGCGGCGACCGGGGGCATGGGGTTCGTGGACTACGCCGAGCCCATGAGCGGCGCGGCCGCCCGCGACCTCGTCTACCGGCTGACGCCGGTCGACGGCACCTTCGGGGTGTTCGCGGCGCGCTCGGGAGCGGTGGTCCAGATGATGTGGCAGGAGGGGCCGAGGCTGTGGATGGAGAGCCCGTCCGCCGACGAGCGCCTGGCCAGCGGCCGCCACGTCACCCTCCCCGAGGCCGAGGAGATGGTGCGCGTCCTGGCCGACGAGGGCCGTGTCGCCCTCGCCGACCTGGGCGAGTTGCAGGTCACCCGCTGGTGAGGCCGGGCGGTGGCACCGGCTCGCGGTGCCGGCCGCGTCAGCCGAACGCCGCGCCCAGCCGGAAGTACGCCCGGGCTTTGGGAGGGATCAGCAGCAGGGCGCCGATCAGGGCGTTGAACAGCAGCAGCACCAGGTAGTACGGCAGGTCCCCGCGCGCGTAGACGACAACGCTGAACATGGTGAAGACCAGCACCACCGACACCACGGTCTGCAACAGCACCACCAGCCCGTACACCACCCGCGAGCGCAGCAGCAGGCCCACCACCGCGGCCGCCGAGAACCCGCCCCACAGGGCGAGCACGACCGGCCCGTCCCACCCGGTGAAGGCGGTCCCGGAGCCGGAGCCGCCCAGTGACAGCAGGGCCAGGACCAGCAGGTAGAGGGCGTTGAGACCGAGCATCGCGCACGCCGCGATCACCGACGGCGAGGGCTTGGGCGCCGGGGCGCCCGGGGTGGGGGCGGGCCCGGGGAGGTTGGTGTGGCCCACCCCGCGCACGAAGCCGCGCGCCGCGGTGGTCTTGTCGATCTGCGCCCCTGGGGCCGGGGGACCGAGGGGGCTGATGGGCGGGACCGGCACGGGCCCGTCAGGCCGGTGGCCGGGGCCGTGGGCGGGGTGCGGTCCGGTCGGCCGGACCCCGAAACCGGTGTGGCCCGCGTGGGCGGGGTCGCCGCCGGGCCCGAAGCCGGGGCCGGGACCGGTGTTGGGGAAGGGACCGGGCTGCGGCCGCGGGCCTCCGGGGTCGAATGGGGCGGGGTTCCCGCCGGTGCCGCCCGCCGCGGGCGCCTGCGGTCCGCCCGGACCAGGGGGACCGGCCTGCGGAGGACGGGCGGGGTACGGCGGCCGGGGGCCGCCGGGGGCGTAGGGGTTCTGCGGGCCGCTCGGGACATGGGGGACGGCCCCGGCGGGGGGCGCCTGCGGCCCGGAGGCGGCGTGCGCGCTGTACGGGGTGTGCGGCGGGGCGTGGGAGGCGTGCGGACCCGAGGCCGTGTGCGGCGGATACGCCGGGGCGTACGGGCCCGTCGCCGCACCGGCACCCGGCCCGCCGCCGGGGGCGCTGGCGGGGGTTCCGCCCGCCGCCACCGACCCGTTCCCCGCCGGTCCGCCCGGGCCGCCGTGCCCGGGAACCCCGTTCGGCCCGGTGGCCCCGCAGGGCGCACCCGCACCGTTGGGAACGCCAGCCCAGCTGGGCACACCTGCTTCGCCAGGCGCACCCGCACCGCTGGCAACACCTGCACCGCCCGGCGCACTCGTGCCACCGGGAACACCTGCACCACCGAAGTCAGTGGTTCCGCCGGGAACTCCGACGGCCCCGCGTGCTCCCGCACCATCGGGCGCACCCGCACCGCCAAAGTCAGCGGCCCCGCCAGGCCCGCCCGCGCCACCCGGCCCGGCGGTTCCGCCCGTGTCCACGGCCTCCTCGCCGTTCCCGGGCCCTTCCCCGCTCTCGGATCCGGACCCGGTCGCCGCTCCAGTCCCTCCGGGGACCCCCGTCACCCGGGTGGTGCCCCCGTCGCGGACCCTTTCCTCCCTGGCCCGGTCCAGCAGCTCGACGGCCTGCGCCGCCGACGGCCGCGAGGCCACGTCCCGGTTCAGCAGCGCCTCGATCAGCGCCCGCAGCGGGGCCGCCGCCACCTCGTCCACCCGGCCGGGGACCACCTGGCGCGGCGGCATCGGCGCCGTCAGCACCGCGCTGATGATCCCGGTGATGCTCTCCCGCTTGAACGGCGAACGCCCCTCCAGCAGCGCGTAGAGGGTGACGCCCAGGCTCCACAGGTCGGACGCGGGCAGCGCCCGCTCGCCCTCGAACCGCTCCGGCGCCATGTACTCGGGCGAGCCGATGTACACGCCGGTCTGGGTCAGCGCGGTGCTCCCGTCGACGTTCGCGATGCCGAAGTCGGTCAGCACCGTCCGGCCGTCCTCGGTGAGCATGATGTTGGCGGGCTTGACGTCCCGGTGGGTGACCCCGGCCGCGTGCGCCGCCCTCAGCCCGCCCAGCAGCGACCGGGCGGCCTCCTCCACCCGGGCCACCGGCATGGGGCCGTCCCGGTCCAGGTGCTCCTGGAGCGAGTGCCCGCTGAGCAGCTCCATCACGATCCACGGGCTGCCGTCGTGCTCCAGCACGTCGTGGACCGTCACCACGGCGTCGTTCCTGATCCGCGCGGTGGCCTGGGCCTCCCGCAGGGTGCGCTCCCGCGCCTCGTCGTGTTCCTCGGGGCTCATGCCGTCGGGGAGGACGACCTCCTTGACGGCGACGTCGCGCTGGAGGGCGGGGTCCCAGGCGTGCCACACCGTTCCCATCCCGCCCGCGCCGAGCCGCTCGCGCAGCTCGTACCGGCCGACGGAGGAGCGGGGGGTGGACATAGGGGCGCATCCCTTCTGGGGGTCGGGGGACGATGCGCAGGCCAATCTATCCGAGAAAGGACCCGCCACCGGAGTTATCGGTGGTCACCGACACTTTCCGAAGCATTCTCACTGTGAAATCCCGCCCTCTCCCCGCACGGGGGCGACGGAGGGCGACCGGTAACGGTCATCGGTCGAACCCCCTTCGCCGCCCCGTGTCCAGGGGTCGCCGGGTCGGCTCGAAACGGTCGTCGAACACGGAGTCATTGCTGTTCACCGGTTATCCGGTGCCTCGGCGGGGCACGGTTCCCACACTTTTCGGCGGTGCCTTTCCCCGCCTCACGGAACCCGCCCGGACGCCCCCGGTGCTTCACGCAGGGTGACCCCGAAACGGATTCGCCTATTCCTCCTCTCGGACGGCCGCCGTCCCGCCCGCCCGACCCCGCCCCGCCGGTCTCCGCTCGGGCCTACCCCTCTCGGATGCCGAGGGCGTCCGGGGTGAGCCCCAGGGCCTCCAGGCGGTCCGGGTCGGCCAGGACGTCGATGGCGGCGATCCGGTCGCCGACCACCGCGAACCCCATGACCGACAGCACCCGGCCGCCCGTCGCCACCACGACGCCCTCGGCGCCGTTGACCGACGCAGGGTGCACGAACGGCGCGAACCGGTGGAACGTGACCGCCTGACCCGCCACGTCCGCCGCCCCCGTGATCCGGGTCGTGTACCGGCCGCGCACGCCGCCCTCCGAGCGCAGCACCGCATCCGGGTGCAGCACCGACAGCAGTCCGTCGATGTCCCCCTCGCGCGCCGCGGCGAAGAACGCGTCCACCACCCGGCGCCGCCGCACGGGGTCCCCGTCCGGGACCGCGCCCCGCGTCCCCTGTTCGCGCACCCGTCGCCGCGCCCGGCTGGCCAGCTGCCGGGCGGCGTCCTCGCTGCGCTCCACCAGCGGGCCGATCTCCGTGTACGGCACGGCGAACAGGTCGTGCAGCACGAACGCCACCCGCTCCAGCGGGTTCAGCTCCTGGACCACCACCATGAGCGCCCACCCCACCGAGTCGGCGGTCAGCGCCGCCGACTCCGGGTCGTCCCCGGCCGCCGCCGGCCCCACCACCGGGTCCGGCAGGCGCTCCGCGCCCCACGGCCCGGCCTCCAGGGGCTCCTCGCGCCGCTGCTCGCGCGAGCGCAGCATGTTCAGGCACACCCGCGCCGTCACCGTGGTCGTCCACGCGCCCAGGTCGTCGATGTTCTCGATCCCGGTGCGCTCCAGCCGCAGCCAGGTCTCCTGGACGGCGTCGTCGGTCTCGCCCACCGACCCCAGGATCCGGTAGGCGACCGCCCGCAACCGGGGCCGGTGCTCCTCGAACCGCTGAGCCGCAGAAAAAAGTTCGCGCATTCCCGTCACGTTCCCCTCTCCGCCCGGGTCACGTCAACGAACCCGGTGGTGGGCCCGAGCCCACCGCACACCGACACAGAGGAGAATCCACCATGAACGCACCCGTTCTCGTCACCGGGGGTACCGGAACGCTCGGCTCCCTGGTCGTGCCGCTGCTGCGCGAGGCCGGCCACGAGGTCCGCCTGCTCACCCGCGGCTCCCGTCCCGCCCCCGAGGGCCTGGCCCACGTGCGGGCCGACCTGCGTACCGGGGAGGGGATCGACCCGGCCCTGGAGGGGGTCGGCACGGTCCTGCACCTGGCGGGCGGACCCAAGGGCGACGACGTCGCCACCCGCAACCTGGTGGCGGCCGCCGAACGCGCCGGGGTGGGCCACCTGCTGCTCATCTCGGTGGTCGCCGCCGACAGGGTCCCGCTGGGGTACTTCCGCGCGAAGCTGGGCGCGGAGCGGGCGGTACAGGAGTCGGCGGTGCCCTGGACGGTGCTGCGCGCCGCCCAGTTCCACGACCTGGCGCTGACCGCGGTGCGGGCCCTGGCGAAGGCGCCGCTGGTCCCCGTCCCCGGCCTGCGCTGGGAGTCGGTGGACGCCCGCGACGTCGCCGAACGCCTCGCCGCTCTGGCGGCGGGCGGACCCGCGGGCCGGGTCGCGGACCTGGCCGGGCCGGAGGTGCTGCCGATGGCGGACCTGCTGCGCACCTACCTGGAGGCGCGGGGCGTCCGGCGCCCGACGGTGCCGCTGCGCATCCCCGGCGCTGCCGGGCGCGCGTACCGGGCGGGGGAGAACCTGGCGGGCCCGGACGCCGACCGGGGCACCCGCACCTGGGCCGCGTTCCTGGCGGAGCACCTGGGGGCGGTGTCCTCCCGTCGGTGAGGTGGGGTGTGGCCGGTCAGGGGAGTGTCCGGCAAGGGGTGTGCCCGATAAGGGTTGTGGCCGGTCGGGGGGTGTGGACGTGTGGGGATGTGGGCGTGTGGGGCCGGGGGCGGCGCGGTGCGGGATCCGGGACGATGCGGGCCGGGATATCCGGGCCGCGCGGCCGTCCCGTCCCCGCCGGAACCCGTACGGTCCGAGCGGAGCGCGGCCGAGGGTCCACACCGGCGCTCCATGGGGACCTGCCCCTTCCGGTGCGGTCGCCGTACGACCACGGGCAGTCAAGCGCCAGTGCCCTGCGTCCCGCCCCTCCGGTGCGGTCGCCGCGGCGGACGTCAGACGCTCCGCCACAGGGGCGGGCGGATCACCTCGTCCTCATCGAGCAGGCAGTTCTCGCCCACCACGACCTGGTGGTCGTCCAGGCTCCACGCGGTGATGCCGTGCCCCTGGCGGCCCAGCTCGATCACGCGGGCGCGCTCGGTGCCGCTCCCCGTGTCGACGTCGCAGAACATCACGGTCGTCCACGAGTGCCCGTTCACCGCCACGCCGAACGCCACCAGCGGCAGCACGATGACGGTCAGCGCCAGAGCCGCGATCCGCCCGGCGTCGGCGACGCCCTGCCAGAGGCTGCCGACGGCTTCACCCGTGCGTTTCCCGCTCTCCGGTGAACGCCGGCCGGTGCGGTACTCCAGGAACACCGTCAGCCGCAGGAGGGCGGCGAGCGCGCCCGTGGCCGTTCCCCACACCGGCCCGTTGATCGCGCCCACCACCACGCCCACGGCCACCGGGACGACCATGGCGGAGCCGACGGCCAGGGGGATCGGGGAGCGCAGGTGGCGCAGGGCTCCGCCCCTGGCGGAGAAGTAGGAGTAGCTCATGTGCGAGACGACGACCGCCAGCGACGCGGCCAGCAGCGGTTCCGCCAGGAACAGGTCGATCGCCACTTCCATGATGTTGCTCGGCCCCATGGCGTACAGGGCCTCGCGGGCCGCCGAGCCGCCGCCGAGGGTCCAGGCCAGCTTGACGACCGGGACCGCCAGCACGAGTGCCGCCACCACGATGCGCGCGGCGCTCCGCCGTGAGTCCTCCACCGCCGTGCTCTCCGCCATGCGGCCAGTCTCCGGCCCGGAGGGGGCCGCCCGGGGCAGCGACACCCGGTCTCGATGGGGGCGGGTGGGACGGCTCGGAGGCTCGGGGCAGGCGGGGGCGAGCGGGGCGGGTGGACTCTCCGTGCCCCCGCCCGCTCAGTGGATCTCCTCCAGGGAACGGGTATCGGCCTCCGCGAGCGCCCTGAGGTCGTCCGGTCCGGCCGGGCGCAACCGGTCCAGGAGTCCCACCAGTTCCTCGGCGGCGGGGTCCGGGAACGGGCCGGTGCGGGTCTCCATCGGATCCCGGTGCGCCCGGTGGACGAGGGTGACCACGACCCCGTCCACCTCCATCCGGATCCGGTCGTCCTCATCGGTCCGGTCCGGGCCCGGGATCCGCAGCACCGCCGTCCCCTCACCGAGGGCCGCGGGCACCGGGTACTCGAAGCACTCCGCGTCCGGGTCGTCGCACCCCTCCCGCGGCGGGTCGTCGGCGCCCGCGCCGTTCATCGGGTCCGTCCCCTGCACGACCAGCATCCGCTCCCCCTCCGGCTCCCCGTAGACGAGGATCGAGTGCAGGTCCGGTTCGGTGAAGACCGTCGCGTTCAGGGGCTCCCACTCCGGGGTGTCCAGCAGCACGAACCCGGGACCGCCGCCGTCCAGACCGTCCCGGTACCGTTCCAGGTCGGCGGTGGTCGTCTCCAGGTGCCGGGCCTGGACGTACGAGTGCCACCCCCACATCGTCAGCGGCCACGCCAGGAGCGGCACCGCCGCCAGACCCGCCGCGAACGCCAGGCCGCGCCCGCGCAACAGCGCCACCAGGGCGGTACCGCCGATGAGCAGGCAGCCGACCGTCGCCCACCACAGCCCTTCGGGGGCGAACGGGAACGAGAGCTCCTGAACGGCGGAGGCCACCGTGCACGCCACCGCGATCAGGGTCAGCAGACCCGTCGCGGCCAGGGGGTGGCGTACGCGCGCCCACCACAGCACCGCGGCCAGCACGAGGATGACCGGCAGGCAGAAGCGGAGCCCCACGAGCAGTGTGCCGCGGGCGAACACCGCCGGGTCGAACCCGCCGCCGTCGAGGTCTCCGATGCCGAAGAGGGCGAAGAGATTGAGGATGCCCCCCAGAAGGAACACCGCGCCGACCCCGACCACTCCGGCCACGGCGGTGACGACCGGGCTCCGGGGGCGGTCGCGCGGGTCGGGGCGGGTGCCGCCGCCGGGCCCGGACGCGCCGATCCGGCCGGTCGCATCGCTCGTATCGGTCACTTGGTAGGTCCTCTCGGTCGCGGACTCCGCGCCGCTCGTGCCGCTCGGGGGCCTGTGTCGGCGGGGCCGGGCGGTCGCCCTGTCGGCCCTGCCGTGCCGTCCGACCCTGCCGAAACCGCTGTGCCTCCCGGGGGCACCGTGCCGCCGGTGTCCGGGGGTGGTGTGCGGTCGTCGCCGTCGGAAGGCGGGGGCGTACGGTCGGTCTCCCTCTCCGCCCGGAGCGGCGTCGAAGGGGTGAGCGGATGCTCGGGTCATCGGACGGGGGCGGGCGGCGGAGGCGGATCGGGATGGTGGGAACCGCCGACCGGCAGGGGCGGCGAGGGAGGTGGGGGTCGTGGGGCGGGGAGTGCCGGCGCTGCCTGTGTGATGCGTGGGGGACCCGGGGCGTTGACCTCTCCGGAGAACTTCTTTTCGGTCCTGCGACAAACCCGGCTGCGGTTTCCGCAGAAGCCGAGGTCGGCACCGCGTACCAGTCCGATTGCCCGTCGAGTGTCCACTTTTGGACACGGGTGATGGTGTGACGCCGATCATAGAGAGTGGCTGGAGGGGTAATTGCGGATGGGAGTTTTTCCGTGCTTGTGCAAGGCCGATGATGTCCACTACCTGGGGAAACATTGATATGTGAACCCTTTGTCACCCCCGGTTCGGGTGTGGTCGGATAGAGAACCCGAAAACCCATCGCGTTGTGCCCGTACGCGAACCCGGTGATGGAGCACCATAGAGGATGGGGTAAAGACATCCGGGGGCCCTGTGGTCGCGCACGGCCGCACACCGGTGTGCGTTCGCGCGCATCCGGTGGGACGGCGTGCGCCGGCCATCGGGAGAGCACCGGGCCTCACGGTTGTCCGCCATCATGACCCCAGGGCACCGACCGACGACGCAGGAGCCAGCAGATGACGGATCAGAACGTCCGACGGCGGGGATGGCGACGCCTCCTGATCACGTTCCTCATGCTGGCCGGCCTCCTGGTACTACCGCTCACCTCGGCCCAGGCCAACCCGCTGTGCCCGGGCGAGCCGGCACCGCTGCCGGAGTCCGCGGGCAGCGGCTCCGACGGCCTGCTGGTGCCGCCGCAGTCCCAGTCGGCCATCGAGGGAGCGCCCGACGGCCTCCCGCCCGACGCCAGCATGTACGGGCAGTACGGGACGGCCGGGCAGCAGTGGCACATGATCACCGAGTCGTGCGTCGACGGGATCACCAACGGGCCTCAGGCCACCCTCGCGAACACGGCCTGGGACCTGTCCAAGACCATCAACCAGTCGACCATCACCGTGTACCAGGCGGCGACCTCCGACGGGCTGCTCGCCAGCTTCAACGAGCTGGTCGAGAACGTCGTGGTCACCCTCCGGGAGGGGATCTGGCGACCGCTGATCCCGACGGTGGTGATCCTGGGCGCGATCTGGCTGGGGTGGTACGGGCTCATCCGGAAGCGGATGACGCTCACCATCGAGTCGACGGTCTGGATGGTCGGGGCGACGGCGCTGGGGCTGTGGATCATGGTCAACCCGGCGCAGGTCATGGGGCTGGCGAGCAGCTTGGTGAACTCGGGCAGCCAGCTGGTGACGAGCACGGTCGGACAGATCCCCTACGGGGGAGGGTCGGGGACGTGCCCGCCTGGGGCGGAGGCCCCGGAGAGGGCGGACTGGGAGTCGGAGTCCGACTTCCAGGTTCGCCGGAACGCGGACATGCTGTGGTCGAGCCTGGTCTGCCAGCCGTGGGTGGCGGGGCAGTTCGGTAATGGGGACATCGCCGAGAACGCGGCCGTCCACCATGCCTCCGACCTGATCGCGGCCCAGGGGATCAATCGGATCGAGCAGCAGCAGCTCGCCGATGAGGAGATCGATGCGAATCAGCTGATCCAGGACAAGCAGGAGAGCTACGAAACGATCGCTTCGAGCATCGAGACGTCCTACCCCAGCGTCTACCCGCTCTTCTCCGGGCAGGACCAGGGCAGCCGACTGGGCGTCGCGACATTGGCCCTGTTCGCGTCGATCTTCGCCGGGGGCCTGATCCTCGCCGGATCGGTCGCCCTCATCGTCCTGAAGATCGCCTTCCTGGTCCTGTTCCTGTTGTCCCCGGTCTTCCTTTTGATCGGCATCCATCCGGGCTACGGGCGCATGGTCCTGCTGCGCTGGGTCGAGCTGATGGTGGGGTTCCTGCTCAAACAGATCTTCGTCGTGCTCCTGATCTCCCTGCTGGTCATGTGCTACGGCATGGTCATGTCCACCAGCCTGGGCTGGGGCCTCCAGATGATCCTGCTGGCCCTGTTCACGCTGGCGCTCTTCATCTACCGCAAGCCCTTCGCCTACCTGTTCTCCTCGGTCAACGCGAACTCCTTCACCTCCCGGGTCGTCGGGGACGCGGCGAACAGCCAGGTCCTCTCCAGGAGCGCGACGGTCCTGCCGCCGGTGGCCTACCTCAAGGCGCAGAACTGGGGGCGCCGCAACAGCGCCGCCATCGCCGGGGCCGCCGCCGGCATCCCGGCCGGTACCGGTGCCACGGCCGACCTCAGGGGTGCGGAGGAGGCCGTCGGCGAGGCCGCGGAACCGACCCGGGTGCGGGGGACCGGCGGCTACGGCAGGGTCCGGGACAACGGGGCCGCGCCGCCGCTCAACGTCAGCCGCCAGGACGGCGGCCCTCGTTCTGCCGGATCCCGGCGCACCGCCGACGACGCGCCGAGCCTGGGCGGGCGCAGCGGTGCGATCCCGCCGCGGCCCAGCGGCGGCTACACCGGTGCCGGTGACACCGGTTGGGCTTCGGTGTTCGGCACCGCCTCCGGCGGGCGTTCCGAGCAGCGGGACGACGGCGCGGCCGCGGCCGGGTTCGGCCGTGCGGCCGGCGCGGAACGGCCGGAGCCCAGCACCGGCCGGGGCATCTTCGGCGCTCGCGAGGACACCCCGCCCAGGGGCAACCTCGACGCGCGGGGGTCCCGCTGGGGGGCGCCGCGCGAGCGGCGGGAGCGTCCGGCTCCGCAGCGTCCGGGCCGCCCGGCACCGCCCGCCCCGGAGCGTCGGCGCGGCGACGGTGAGGGCGGCTGGTTGAGTGGTTCCGGCAAGCGCGGCGACAATGCTCCCATCACCCCCTTCTGGGGAGAGAGCTCCAACTCTCCCCGCAGGGACCGGAAGCGCGACGTGCCCTTCTGGTTGAACGACGACTGACCGACGACCCCCGACCGACGACGACAAAAGGCCCCTGACGATGCCCAACCCCCTCCCCGAGCGTGCCCAGAGGTTCGTGTTCATCGGACTCATCGTCGTGCTGGTCGGGGCCGGGGTGTATTTCAGCACGGGCGGATTCGGGGGCGGAGGGGGCGCTGAGGCCCCGGCCGAACCGGAGGTCTCGCAGGGGGAGAACGGCGGCAGCGCCGGGGCCCCCGACGCCCTGTCCAGTGTGGAGCCCAGCCCGCTGCCGACCACGGCGGCGGACGACGTGGACGTGCTGGAGTGGTTCCCCTTCCCGGAGGAGGAGCTCCGTACGGCAGGGACGACCGCGAAGGCGTTCGCCGAGGCCTACGGGACGATCGACTACACCGGATCCCCCGAGGCCTACTACGACTCGATGCGCGCCCTGGCGACCGACGAGTACGCCGACGTGCTGGCGGAGTCCTCCCGGGCCGGCGCCTTCTGGACGGAGATGGCGGAGGCCGAGGCGATCGCCGAGGGACGCGCCGAGGTGCAGTCCATCCGTACGTTCGGGGACAGCTCGATCACCTTCGTGGTGACGGCGCAGTCCATCACCGAGACGGCGAACCGCGAGTTCGACGAGGAACTCGGGGAGTTCGCGATCACCGTGGTCCAGGAGGGGCGGACCTGGAGGGTCTTCGACTTCCAGCCCGCCGATGTCGGGCAGTTCGGGGAGGAGTGATCCGATGCTCTCCTATTTCGGCGCTTCCGGTGACCGGGGGGCGGTCCGCTGGTGGCTCGGCGGCGGGGTCGCGATCGGCGCGGCGCTGCTGATCATGGTGGCGATGTTCGTCATCCCCGTGATCACCGGAACCGGGAGCCAGCTGGCGAGCCTCATGGCCAGCGGGCTGGTGTGCACGCCGAACGCCGACGCGGAGCAGCCCGGGGCGAGCGGGTACGCGATGGACTCGATCCCGGAGAACTACCTGGAGCTGTACCAGGAGGTGGGGGAGGACCGGGGGATCCCGTGGAACATCCTCGCCGGGGTCGGCCAGGTGGAGTCCCACCACGGCAGGTGGGAGGGTCCCGGGATCACCGAGGGCCACAACGACTGGGGCGCGGCCGGGCCGATGCAGTTCGGTTCCCTGGACGGTTCCGCTGCCGGGAACAGCTGGGGCGGCGAGCCGATCCAGCCGGTGGAGGACCGGCCGGAGAACGGGTACGGGGTGGACGGTAACGGCGACGGGATCGTCAACGTCTACGACCCCGCCGACGCGATTCCGGCCGCCGCCGACTACCTGATCGCCCACGGCATCGAGGACGACGTGCGGCAGGCGATCTTCGGCTACAACCACGCCTGGTGGTACGTGGACGACGTGCTGGAGTGGGCGGACCGGTACGCCGAAGGCGACTACAACACCTCGGACCCCATCCGGACCGCGGTGCTGTGCGAGCTGGACGAGCAGGGGGCGCCGATCGGGCGGGCCCCGGACGAGCTGACGCAGGCCGTGGTCGACTGGGCGCTGGCGCAGCGGGGGAAGCCGTACATCTGGGGCGGGACCGGGCCGGACGGGTTCGACTGCTCGGGCCTCACGATGAAGGCGTACGAGAGCATCGGCGTCACGATTCCGCGGGTGTCGCAGGACCAGTGGAAATTCGGACCGGAGATTCCCGCGGGTGAAGAGCAGCCGGGTGACCTGGTGTTCTTCGATGTGACCCGGGCGGGAGAACCGCCGGGACCCGGGCATATGGCAATGGTGATCGGCGACGGCCTGATGGTGGAGGCCTGGTGCACCAACTGTGGACCGATCGCGGTGCGCGAGTACGATGACCCCAATCGGTCGGAGATCGTGGGTTTCACCCGTCCGCTCGAGCACCCCGATGTGAAGGCCCAGTTGGAGGCGCAGGACAGCCGTGGTTGACGAGAAGGCACCACCCAAGAAGCAGGGGCTGCACGGGTGGAAGGCCGCACTCGCGGTTTTCGGCTGCGGAACGCTGGCGGCCTTCGGTGTGTTCGGTGTTCTCGTCGGTATCGCCGGGGCTTTCCTCGATCTCACTTCCTCGGGGATCGGATCGGAGCCGGGAGACGCGTCGACGTCCGCTGAATTGATCGGTGAGCCGCAGGCCTCGATCGAACCTGGCGACATCGACCTCTGCTCCAAGAACCTGGAGGCGTCCTCCAACCTCTCGTTGGCCCGGATCGACGGTGGAGGTAACTACGAGGACACCGCTGGAGCCGATGAGTGGCGTATCAGTGACCTCTGCCAATGGGAACTCGTACCCGACTACACGGTCGCGCGTCCGTGGGAGCTCGAGTACTCCTATGAAGCGATTGTTTCTGCCACGGGGGAGAGCCGTGTGGATGTCGCCTCGGAGGCCTATGACGCTCGGGTCGAGGAGATCTCCGCAGGCTTCCAGAGTGTTGCTTCGGAAGGGCCGGGTGACCTGGCGGACCGCTCGTACTTCGTGTACGGAGAGATATCCCCGGGGGTGACGGGGTACACCTTCCTGGCGCAGACGCGGAGCGCCGTCTACGAGATCAAGATCGAGGCGGAGTCGGAGTCCGAGACCGGAGAACTCGTTTCTCAGAATGCGATGCACCGCGAAGTGGCGAAGTTGGTCAGGATCTCCGAAATCGAGTTCGAGATTTGGATTCCCGGATCTGACTGAGCCGTTGCTTCTGGACCGGCCCCGGGGCCCCGGCCGTCGCCGCCCTCTCCCTGGACGGGGTCCTGTCGGGGTTCATGGGGGACGGCCGTCACCGAGGTCCCGAACGTCCCGGGCCCCCGCTCCCGCCCCACCCCCTAGAAACCCAATCCCCGGAGCCAGGCGAGCAGGTCGTCCTCGCGCCGCTGCGCCTCCTCCGGGCTCCACGGGCCCAGGCGGCGGGAGTCCACCACGGTGCCGTCGCGGAGGTAGACCACCCGGTCGGCGCGGGCGGCGCAGGACGGGTCGTGCGTGACCATGACGAGGGTCGTGCCCTCCCGGTGCACGTCGGTGAGGGTGTCCATGACCTCGGCCGTCATGGCGCTGTTCAGCGCGCCGGTGGGTTCGTCGGCGAACAGCACCGATGGCCCGCACGCCAGCGCCCGGCAGACCGAGGCCCGCTGCAACTGCCCGCCCGACACCTCCGTGACGCCGTGCCGCCGGACGTGCGCGATCCCGAACCGCTCCATGAGCGCGTCCACCCGGGCGAGCGCGGCGTCCCGGCCGGCCCGGTCGCCCCGGGGCACCGCCTTGAGGGCGGGCAGCAGGATGTTGTCCCGGATGTTCAGGTTCTCCAGGAAGTACGCCTGCTGGAACACGAACCCCATCCTCGTCAGCCGGACGCGGCTCATCTCCGCGTCGTCCAGCGAGGTCAGGTCGCGCCCCTCCAGGCGCACGCTCCCGTCCGTGGGCCGGTCCATGCCGCTGACGCTGTACAGCAGCGTCGACTTGCCCGAGCCCGACGCCCCCATGACCACCAGGAACTCGCCCCTGTCCACGCTCAGGTCGATCCCGTTGAGGACCCTGGTCGGCGGGTCGGTGGAGCGGTAGGCCTTGGTCAGCCCGCGGCATTCCAGCGCCGGGTGGCCGTTGTGCGTCTCGAGTGTTCCGGTCATCCCTGTCAGCTCCTGAGCCATGCACTCTTGTCGGTACCGCGCGGACGCGCGGTGAGGAACACGGCGCCGAGGTATCCGGCGCCGACCAGAAGCAGCGGGTAGGCCGCGTAGACCAGCAGTGGGTCCGGCAGCAGCGCCAGGTCCGCGATCCCCAGCCCCGCCGCAGCGAGCAGCGCCCCGACGACGGCCTCGCCGGCCGTCGCCGCGAAGACCAGTCCCGCCACCGTGCCGAGGACCACCGCGAGGAGGGTCTTGGCCCGTACCTGCGCGGCGATCTCGCGGGCCGAGAAGCCGAGCGCGGACAGCACGCCCGTCTTGCGGCGGTCCCGGGCCAGCCGCAGTTCGAGGAACAGGCTGGTGATGAACACCGCCACCCCCACCCCGAAGACCACGGACAGCACGGCGATCTCGTGCAGGGTGCCGGTCACGTGCGACAGGGTCTGCCGGACGAACTCCCGCATGGGGACCACGGAGGCGGTGGGGAAGCGCTCGCCGTAGTCGGCGGCGACGCCGGCCGGGTCGGTGACGCCGGCCGTGTCCGCGTAGACCACGTAGCCGGTGGCGCCGGACGTCACCTCGCCCTGCGCCTTGGCGGTGAACCCGCCGCTGGTGACGTCCTGGTAGACGCCGCTGACGGTGAGGGTCGCGGTCCCGCTCGGCTCCCCGGCCTCCCCGGTCCCGCCCTCTCCGGACCCGCCCTCCCCGGACCCGCCCTCCCCGGACCCGCCGTCCGCCCCGCCGCGGCGGATGGTCAGCCCGTCCCCGGCCGAGACCCCGAACGCTTGCGCGTTCAGCACGGACAGCGCGATCTCCCCGGCCCCCGGCGGCCCGCCCTCGACGAACTCGACCGTGTCGCCGGAGTGGTCGCCCACCTCGACGCGCAGTGTCTCCCAGCCCTCCTCGCCCCGGACCCGGTAGGGCACGGTGGCGAAGGCGCGCACACCCGTCAGCCGCTCGTCGCGGTGCATGTCCGCGAGCAGGGCCGCGCGGACGGCGTCGACGTCGTCGGAGAACTGGAGGTCGGCGCGCAGGTCGCTCTGCGGGGCGCCCATGTAGGTGACGAACCGGGGGTCCTCGAACGTGCTGAGCAGGTTGGTCGGCAGGGTCATGAGGACGGCGGCGAGGAAGAACACGGCGGGGACCAGCGCCCACTGCCCGAGTTCGGCCCGCAGGTCCAGCAGGACCAGGCGGCCGTTCACACCGAAGCCGGGGAGCGCGATCCCGGGGGGTCTTGTGGCCGCGCCGGTCGTCCCAGGGGCTGTCGGGGTCTCCGGGGCGAGGGCGGACCTCCGGACCCGGCGGGCCCGGCGGGCGGCCCGGCGCGCGGTCCCGCGTTCGTCGAGGAGGCTCCCGTGCACCAGCGCGTTGACGACCTCGATCCGCCCGACCCCGCGCAGGACCCCCCGGCAGACCAGCAGGACGAACACGTACACCGCCGCCAGCGCCAGCAGCGGCACCAGGACGGTCGCGGGCCCCGGCGGCGGCTCGGCGTAGTTCATCCGCACGCCCCGCGTCAGCGGCTCCAGCGCGAGGACGGCCAGGCCCCCGCCGACCGCGCACGCGAGCACCGTCATGAGGCCGTACTTCGCCAGGTACAGCCGGGACACCTCCCGGGCCGGGATGCCGATGGCCTTCAGCGCGCCGATCTCCCGGACCCGGTCCTCCATCGTCCCGCGGATGACGAAGCGCAGGTTGAGCAGGGAGATCGCGATGAGCAGCAGGCTCGCGAACACCAGTGCCACCGCCACCAGGCCGTCGCCGAAGGTGTTGAGCAGGCGGATCATCGCGAACGTCACCGCCTGCCCGTTCGCGGGCAGGTCCGCGTCGGCCTCGTACGCCCGTTGCAGGTCGGCGGCCCCGGCGGGGTCGGCCAGCCGGTACTCGACGATGATCTCGGGGGCGCCGCCCCCGGCCGCCGCCAGCGCCGCGTGGTCGGCCTCGGAGACCAGGAAGCGGGTGGACGAGGCCAGCGACGACGCCATCTGCGCGTCGCGCACGAACCCCTGGACGCGCAGCCGGTGGACGCCCCCGTCCGTGCCGACCCCGATCTCGTCGCCGACCCGGAGGTCGAACCGCTGCCGGTACGCCACCGGGACGTAGACCTCGCCCGGTCCGGGACGCGGGGCGGCCCCGGTCCCGTCGAGGAGGAAGTCGAACTCCTCGTTCTGCGTGACGAAGAGGTTGTCGATCAGGCTGTCGCCGAAGTCGCCGGTCTCGCCGGTCGAGGGGCGCCGCCAGGTGAGGGAGGCGCCGTCGTAGCCGAGCATCTCCTCGATGAGCCAGGCGTCGATCCCGGGCTGCTCGGCGGCGAACCGCGCCAGCGCCCCGGGGTCGTGGTCGCCCCGGTGCATCTGGAGGAAGTGCGGGGGTTCGGCCTGCTCGAAGAGGCGGTCGACCGCGCCGACGGTGCGCTCCATGACCATCGCGCCGGTGGCCATGAGGAAGGCGCTGAGGGTGAGGACGACGGTGAGCGCGAGGGCGACGCCCTTGTTCTTCCTGAGGTCGTTGTACGCATACCGGAAATACAGAGAATCCCTGGTCCGCACCTGCAACTCCCAACTTCCGGGATTCGCCGGCCGACGTGTTCGGCCTGATGGGGGAAAGGCTCGGAAACCGGTCCGCGCCGCCGCCGACCAGGGCCGAGGGCATGGCCGCCGACGTGCCGAACACCCCGGGGGCGGGGCGTTCCGGGCCGGTCCGGCGGCCGGTGGATTCCGGGAACGGAGGGTTCCGCGGTTCTCTCACCGGGGAATCCCTTTCCGCCCGGAGGGGCCGGGGCCGGGGCGAGGGTGGAGAATTCCGGTGTGGCCGCGGAATCGAAATTAGTCGCGGCCCCGGCCGGGGCACATCAGGGGAGAGCCCCGGTTCGGCGCGCCCCGCCCCCTGGTGTTCCACAGGGTGCGCGCGGGCGCCCTCAGGGTCGCGGCCCCGACCGTGCCTCCGATCGCGACCCTGTGACCCCGCGGTCTTCCGACTCCGCGGCCCTGCCCCGGAGTCCTGCCGAACCGCTCCCGTGTTTCCGCCGTCCTGTCCCGGGCAGTCCTGCGAACCGCCTCCGCCGTCCCGTCCCGCCCTGTCCGGCCCCGCTGCTCCGCCCGCGGAGCCCCGCGGCCCCGCGAACCACCCCCGCCGTTCCAGCCGCGGAGCCCCGCGAACCGCCTCCGCCGAGCCGCTCCCCGCGGCCCCGCCGAACCACCCCGGCCGCTCCGCCGTCCTACCCCCCGGAACCCCCACCGCCCTAGCGCAGGGCCCCGGACGCCGTGCCCGTGTGGCCGGAAGCGGACGGAGCGTGTCCACGGCGGTACGGCTCTGGCATGATCCACCCGACCCGACGGACGCCTCCCGCGGAAAGCGATGCCATGACGACCCCCCTCCAGGACGGCGACCCCGCCCGGATCGGCGATTTCACCCTCCACAGGCGCCTGGCCGTCGGCGGTATGGGAGTGGTCTACCTCGGCCGCTCGCCCGGCGGCCGCGTGGTGGCGGTCAAGACCGTCCGCCCCGACCTGGCGTCGGACCCCGAGTTCCGGCGGCGCTTCACCACCGAGGTCAGGACCGCGCGCAAGGTGGGCGGCTTCTACGGGGCCGAGATCGCCGCCGCCGACACCGAGGGGGACCCGCCGTGGCTGGCCACCACCTACCTCCCCGGCCCCACCCT
The DNA here is from genome assembly GCF_040614155.1 of Nocardiopsis sp. NPDC006139. NCBI lineage: Bacteria > Bacillati > Actinomycetota > Actinomycetes > Streptosporangiales > Nocardiopsidaceae > Nocardiopsis > Nocardiopsis sp. NPDC006139. The sequence goes on along the minus strand of NZ_JBEXTT010000004.1, from coordinate 257,648 downwards.
CCACCAGGCGGTGGCCGGGAGCGGTCCGCTGCCGGCCGCGTCGGCGGCCGTGCTCGGAGCGGGCCTGGCCGAAGCCCTCAAGGCGGTGCACGCCAGGGACGTGATCCACCGGGACATCAAGCCGGGGAACATCATCCTCGGGGAGGACGGCCCCCGGCTCATCGACTTCGGCATCGCCCGGGCCCTGGACGCCACGTCGTACACCCGCACCGGCACCGTCATGGGCACGGCCGCGTTCATGCCGCCCGAACAGATCCTCGGGGACGCGGTCGGCCCGCCCGGCGACGTGTTCTCGCTGGGGTGCGTCCTCGTCTTCGCCTCCACCGGCCGCGGCCCCTTCGGCGACGGCCCGGCCCACGCGATGACGTACCGGATCGTGCACGGGGAGCCGGACCTGAGCGGGGTGCCCGACGGCTTCGCCCCGACCGTCGAACGCTGCCTGGCCAAGGAGGCCGCGGACCGGCCGACCCCGGACGAGGTGCTGGGCGCCTTCCGCGCGCTGGCCGACGCCGGGGACGTCCCCGGGGCGGGCGGTGCCTGGCCGCCCGAGTCGGTCACCGAGGTCATCACCCTGCACAAGACCCTGCTCATGACCCTCGTCGACTCCGAGCCGCAGGAGCCGGATCGGAAGAAGGAGGGGTCCGCCGCGCGGTCCGGAACCCGGGCGAAGGAGAAGCCGGGAGGGTCGAAGGGCGCCGAGGAACAGCGGAAGGGAACCAAGCAGGGAAAGGGGGAGGGGTCGAAGCAGGGGAAGAAGGGCGGTGGGAGCCGGCCGGAGGCCGAGGGGCACGACGCCCGCCGGGGGACCCACTACAAGGCCATGGCCGACGCGTTCCACGGCCGGGTCGACGACCTCGGGCGTGAGGGGGAGAAGGTCGGCTGGGACGCCACGGCCGAGCGGTTCCGCGGCCGGGACCACCACTCCTTCTCCTACGTCCTGCCGCCCGGAGGAACGAAGAACGCGGGTTCCGTCTGGGGCGACGGCATCTACAGCGACGATTCCTCGGTGGGCCTGGCCGCCGTCCACGCCGGTCTGATCACCCTCCAGAGCGGGGGCCGTGTCACCTTCACGGTCCGCCCGGGGCGGGAGTCCTACCGCGCCTCCACACGGAACGGGATCACGAGCAGGACGTGGGACGAGTGGTCGGGCAGCTTCGAGTTCGTCCGCGGACCCGGTGACTCCTGGAAGCCTCCCAAGGGGGCGGAGAGGTGGGGCACCTCCTCGAACGCGGTGTCCGCCGGGAAGCGTGACCCGAAGCCGGCCGCGCCGAAGAAGCAGCCGGAGAAGCCGCCGGAGCCCCAGGAGGACGGCGGCAACGGCTGGTGGTGGGCCCTGGGCTGCGCGGTCGTCTTCCTGCTGCTGTACGCCAACCACTTCGGGTTCGCGGCCTGGGTCGGCCAGGCGGTGAACGACGGTGTCTCGGACATCGAGGCGGGCGACTGCCTGGCCGTCTACGAAGAGGCGGAGTCCTCCGTGTACACCGAGGTCTTCTGCCTGGCGGCGAACAGCCGGTACGAGGTGCTCGCCGTCCGACCGGGGGAGGAGCTCTACGAGGCCGACGCCACGAGTGCCTCGGGCCTGCGCTCCCGGTGCGAGGACGTGTCGGAGAGCGATCAGATCGTCGTGCTCGGCGGGAACGCCCTGTGCCTGAAGGACGTCGGCTGATCGCGCGGCGCCCCGCGCCCCCGCCCCCGCCGCCCGGCGCCGCGTCCCGGACACGCGGCCCGGGGCAGGCCCCGTGCGCCCGCACCGCCCCGCCTCCCCCGCGCCCTCCGGCCCGGGCCCCGGTCCCGGTCCCCGCCCAGGGTCAGGCGACGCCCGCCATGAAGTGGTGGCGGCACAGGGTCGCGTACGACTCGTTGCCGCCGATGTGCACCTGTTCGCCCTCGTACACCATGACGCCGTCCACCACGCGCGCGTTGTGGGTGGCGCGCTCCCCGCACCAGCAGCGCGCGGACACCGGCAGCACCTCGATCTTGTCCGCCAGCTCCACGAGCCGCTGCGAGCCCGGGAAGAGCCGCCCCTGGAAGTCGGTGAGGATCCCGTAGCAGTACACGTCGATCCGCATCCCGTCCACGACGCCCGCCAGCTGGCCGACCTGCTTGGGTGAGAGGAACTGGGCCTCGTCGCAGATCACGTACGGCGCCTTGCGGTCGGCGACGTCGTCGTAGAGGTCGAGGTCGTCGGTCACCTCGACGGCCGGGGACACCAGTCCCAGGCGGGAGGAGATGATGCCCGCGCCCGCGCGGTCCTGGCGGGTGTAGAGCACGCCCTCGCTGCCGCGGGAGTGGTGCTCCTGGAGGGCCATGGTGCTCTTGCCCGAGTTCATGGCTCCGGTGAAGTACTTCAGCTCCGCCATGGCTCTCTTTCCTCGGTCGGGGGCGGGGTCCGGGTGCGGTCCGTCGGATCCCGGGTTCCGGACTCCGGTTCGCGCGGCGGTTCCGGCGGCCCTCCCGCTGGGCGGGACGGGCCGGTCCGGGCGCTGTCCCGGGACCGGTGCGGTCGAGGGGGCTGGGGACGGTGGGGGCCGGAGGCCAGCAGAGAAGATACCAGTGCGCCGCCCGTTCGCAGGAACCCCGACAGGGGTCCGGGCGTACCGGACTCCGGGGGCCTTCCTTCCGCTCCGGCTCGCGGATTTCCCGCCGTTGGCGCTTTTTCGGCCCGGTTTACGCGACGAGTGTGTTCCAGCCGGAATTGCCGATGTGGTGTGTTGCACCCGTGAATCGCCCCGGTCGTCATCCGCCCGTGACCGTCCGGCGCCGGTATGCGCCCGTGCGGGACCGGCGGCGCCGCGCGCCCGTGCCCGCCCGGCTCCGGGCGCCGGCCGTGGCGGTGTCCCGGGCCGCCCCGCCGGGACGGGGCCGCGGGCGCGGCCTCGGTGACCTGCGACGGAACGCCCCGTATCCTTCCTGGTCGGTCCCGGGCCCCGTCGGCGGCGGGCGGCGGCCGGGGCGGTGGCCGCCCGGGGCGACGCGCCGAACGCCGCCGGGGGACGCGCCGAAGAGTTGTTCGGTTGCTTTTGATATATCTGGGTGGCCACTGTCCGAATCGGGGGTGGAATTGCGGAGGGGAACGGCACATTGCGCAGGGAACAGGTCACCCGTGTGGTGGAGAGCCAGTGGTTCTCCAATGTGATGCTTTTGGTGATCCTGGTCAATGCGGGGATTTTGGGTTGGGCGACTTATGGGGGTTCCGCCCTTCCTTATCTTCTGGTCGCCGAGCACGTGATCGTCGGCGTCTTCGTCATCGAGATGGGGCTCAAGCTCTACGCCTGGCGCGGGGACTTCTTCCGCGCGCCCTGGAACTGGTTCGACCTCCTGGTCGTGGCGATCTCGGTGATCCCGGCGACCGGCCCGTTCTCCGTGCTGCGCATCCTGCGGGTGCTGCGGATCCTGCGGATCATCACGGCGGTCCCGCAGATGCGGATGATCATGACGGCGCTGTTCCGCTCCGTGCCGGGCATGGGGACGGTCATCGGGCTGCTGCTGGTGACCATCTACACCGCGGCGATCATCGCCCAGCAGCTGTTCGGCAAGGACGTGCCGGAGTTCTTCGGCGACCTGGGAACGTCGCTGTACACGATGTTCCTGCTGCTCACCACGGAGAACTGGCCGGACGTGTCGGACGCCGTCCTCGAAGACCACCCGCTGGGGTGGATGTTCTTCGTGATCTACATCGTGCTCACGGCGTTCATCATGCTGAACCTGGTCATCGGCGTCATCGTGACCTCCATGGAGCAGGAGGTCAACGAGGTGCGCTGGGAGGAGGACCAGGAGCTGGAGGCCGTGCAGCACGATCAGGTCATGGCGCGGCTGGAGCAGCTGGGCGCGCAGGTGGAGCGGCTGGACCGGATGCTGCGTGAGCAGCGCGGTGACGGGGGCGCGACCGACGGGGCCGGACCTGGTGCGGGGCCGGACACCGGCCCGGCCGGGGAGCCGGGCCTCGGGGCGGTCGCCGACGCCGGCTGCGGGGCGGGTGCCGCGGTGCAGGGGAACGGGCACCACCGCGAGGTGTGAGCGGGCCCGCCGCGCGGTGGAGGGTGCACCGGCGCGTCGGCCGGGGCCCACCGGCCCCGCAGCGCAAGAGGGGACGCGGCGGCCCGCGGGTCCGCGGGCCCCTCCGGGGTCCGGCGTCCGGGCGGAGCGGACACCGGCGCGGCCGTACGCCCATCCGCCGGTCCCGCCCCGGGCGCACCGGAACCGCCCGGTGGCCCGGCGGCGGAGCGGGGGCGTGTCCCGTGCGGAGCACGGGCGTTCCGCACGGGGTGCGCACGCGGTGTTCCCACCGGTCCCGCGCCGCCGTGCGGCGGTCCCACCGCCCGGCGGCCCCGCCGTCCCACCGCCCGGCCTCCGCCCCGCCGCCGGGACCCCTGCGTCCGCGGCGGGTCAGCGGCGGGCGTCGAGCCAGGGGGTGGGCAGGGCGCCGCCGCCGCGCAGGTACCGGTGGAGGGCCTCGAACGCCCGGTCGGCGCGGCGCAGGACGGACGCCGGGTCGACGGTGGGGTCGGCGGCGTCGCGCAGCAGCGAGGACAGCCGGTCGAAGAGTTCGTCGGCCCGCTCCCGCTGGGCCCGGGTGACGGGCCGGTCGGTGCGGCGCTCGCGGGCGGCGGTGGTCGGTTCGGGCATCGTGTTCTCCTTCTCGGTGGTGTGTACGGGCGTGCGGGTCGTGGAGGTGCGCCGGGGGAGCGGCCCGGCGGTCGGGGGCGCGGCGTCCTCGGGCCGGGTCCGGGGCGCGGCGAGGCGGGCGAACTCGGCCCAGGTGAGTCCGGTGCGGCCGTTCACAGGCGGCGCAGGAGTTCGGCGGCAAGGTCGCGGGCCAGGGCCTCCTCGCCGCCGGAGGGGGCGACCGGGAAGAGGACGTGCGGTCGGCCCGGCATCGGCCGCCACCACCGGCCGTCCGCGTGGCGGACGGTGAGCCGGCGTCCGGCGTGTTCGGCGCGTACCGAGCCCGGCGGGTCGCCGTCCGCCGCGGCGATCCCCCGGCGGCGCAGCGCCGAGCGCAGTGCGAGGGCCGCCGTTCCGTCATCGGCGACGGGGGTGTGAGCGGTGTCGTTCATGTCCCCAGGGTCGTCGCGCGGGGCGCGCTCCACCAGATAGATAAGTATTCCCGTAAAGACATGGTCGGGGTCGTAGCGCTCTGATTGGCTTTGCAACATGACTGCAAAGCAATTCCCGGCACGATTGGCCAAAGCACGCGAACTAGCAGGATTAACACAAAGGCAGCTCGCGGCGCGCGCGGGTACGTCGTCGGCTTCTGTATCCCGGTGGGAAGCGGGCAAGACCACGCCGCAACGGGACAACGTCCAGATCCTCGATGATGCGGTCAAGGCCTACGGCGCCCTGTTGAAGGCGTGGGTCGGTGACAGGGAGGGCGCGGGCCTCCCGGCGTACATGCGCGACCTGGTGCGGCTCGAAGAGCTCGCGCGCCTGATCGAGCTGGTCTCGCCGCTGCTGATTCCCGGCCTCCTCCAGTCGCCCTCGTACGCACGGCTGATCTTCGAAGAATCCCTGATGGGCGAGACCGGCGCCGACCTGGACGAACTGGTCGCGCTGCGGTGCGGGCGCTACGAGAAGCTCCGCAGCACCAACGACCCCAAGGTCGTCGCCGTGTTCCCGGAGACGGCGCTGACGCTGGTGCCCGAGGCGGTGCGCGTGGAGCAGGCGCGCCACCTGGTGGAGCTGACCGACACGGGGCGGGTGAGGGTCCACCTGGTCCCCTCCGGCTCCCTCCTGCTCGGGGTGACGTCCATGCTCCTCGTCTTCCACATGCACGACGGCGGAACGGCTGTTTCCAGCGACCACGTGGACGGTAACGTCGTCTACGCAGACTCCGACGGGTACGCCCGTTTGCAGGGTCTGGTGAAGCAGGCGCTCGGTGCCGCGCTTCCCGCTGGCCAGTCGCGAAAGGTATTGGAAGAACTACTGTGAGCAATGAACTCTGGCACAAGTCGTCCTACTCGTCTTCGGGGGGCAACTGCGTGGAGGTGCGCGAGCACGAGACCGGTGCCGACGTGCGCGACACCCAGAACCGCGAGGCCGGGCACCTGGCCTTCGGCCGTACCGAGTGGTCCGCGCTCCTCTCCGGGGTGCGCGCCGGCCGCTGACCCCCGGCCCGTCCCCCGTCCCCCGCGTCCGTGCGGGGGACTTCTCCATGCCCCGGGGCCGTGGCCGCCCGGCCCCGGCGGGCGCCGCCGGCCGACCGCGCGGCGGTGCGAGCCCCCGACCTGGAATTCCAGGACGGGGGCTTTTTTCATGACGAATGACCGAATGGCACCTTTGGTGAAAATAGCCAGAAAAATTCCCAGAGAGGCCCCCACCTGCACAGACGCCCCCCCATGAAATTTTCCCGGCCCGATCCCGCCCCAACAGGCCCTATCGTCTCTGCCATCGCATAATCTCTGCCTGACAACCGAAAACAGTGACCCCGCGACGCTCGTAAGGCGCCCGGGGTCGTGGCCAGCAATTCCACCTGATTGAACCCAAAGGATTGCCAGCGTGAGCCAGTTTAGCGCCGCGCTTTTGAGCCGTGCCCTGCACCTGCTCGAAGCGCTCCTCTCCCCGCCCCGGGGCCGCCACTCCCGGACCCGTCTCCTCGGGTTCCGCCGCAGGTCGGCCCGGGTCCGCCGCTACGCGGCGAACCCCGGACCCGCCCGGCGTTCCACCCCGCACCTCCCGGCCGCCCCCGCGCCGCCCGCCGAGGTCCTCCCGGCCGACGACGTCGCCCTGGTCCGGCCCTACTACACCGCCCACGAACGCTCCCTCGCGGCCGCCGAGGACGCCGACCGCGCGCAGGCCGACGCCCGCGCCCGCCTGGCCCGCTGGACCGGCGGACCCGTCGACCCCTCCGCGCCGCCCCGTATCCCGGCACCGCGCCCGATGCCCCCCGGGGACCTGCTCGCCCCCGTGCCGCCCCGGCCCGCCCCCGCCCGGGATCCGTTCGTGCCGCCGGACCTCGCCGACCTGGAGAGGGCCGTCCGGGTGTGGGTCGCCCGGAACCACCGCAGGGAGGCGGGCGTATGACCGGGGTCCGCGCCTGGCCGCCGCGCCGCTACCCGGGCACCACATCCGAGCTGGCCCGGATGCGCTCCGATCTGGCCGCCGACCTGCGCGGGTTCGCCCCCGACACGGTCGACGCGGTCCTCCTCTGCGGCAGCGAGCTGTTCACCAACTGTCTCAAGTACACCGCTTCCGGCCGCTCGGGCGGGCGGGTGGTCCGGACCCTGTGGGCGATCGGGGGCCGGGTCTGCGTCGGGTTCACCGACGACGGCGGCACCGGCGGCCGGGTCCCGCGCATCCCCTACGCCCGCACGGACGAGGAGTGGGCGCTGGCCGAGGGCGGCCGGGGCCTGCTCCTCATCGAGGCCACCGCGACCGTGTGGGGGCACCGGCCGGTCTGCGACTGCTGCGACCTGGGCCGCCACACCTGGGCGGCGTTCACCCTGCCCGATCCGCCCGACCCGCCCGACCTGCTCGAGACCGCGTGAACCCTCCGGGCCGCGGGCCCCGCCCGCGGCCCCCCACCCCGCACCCCTGCGACGAACGACCGAGGAGCCCGATGCCGAGTCGATCCCACGAGATCCCGCTCCGGCTGATCCAGAACAGGCCGGAGACCGTCCCGGCCCTGCTGCGCGAGGCCCTGGGATTTCCGGCCACCGGCCACACGGAGGCGGTCCTGACCTCCTCCGTCCTGACCAACTGCGATCCCAAGGAGTGGAACGCCGACGGCGCTGTCCTGCTCCGCGACGGCGGCCACCCCGTCCTGGCGGTGGCCGTGGAACGCCAGAACGACCGCGACACGGAGAAGCACTTCAGCCGGCCCGCCTACCTGGCCACCCTGTACGGGCGCCTCGAATGCCCCGCCGTGCTGGTGGTGCTCTGCCCGGACGAGGCGGTCGCCCGCTGGTGCGCGCGGCCGATCGAGACCGGCCACCCCGGGTTCACCCTGCGACCCCTGGTGGTCGGCCCCGACACCATGCCGGTGGTGGTGGACCCCGAACGGGCCCGCGCCCTGCCCGAACTCGCGGTGCTGTCCGCGCACGCCCACGGCGGGCACGACGGCCGGGTGCTGAAGGCCCTGGTCGAGGCGCTGGACTCCGCCGGTGAGACGAACCGTCCGTTCTACTATGACCACGTGCTGGCCGGCCTCAACGAGGCGGCCCGTAAGGAGCTGGAGGGCTTGATGTCCGTGGACACCTACGAATGGCAGAGCGACTTCGCCCGCAAGTACGTCGGCATCGGCCGTGAAGAGGGCCGCGAGGAAGGCCGTGAGGAGGGCCGCGAGGAGGGGGTCGCCGACAGCGTGCTCCGCGTCCTCGCCAAGAGGGGGATCGCGGTCTCCGACGGCGTCCGCACCCGGATCCGGTCCTGCGGCGACCTCGACACCCTGAACTCCTGGCTGGACAGGGCCCTCGACATCTCCCGGGCCGAGGACCTCTTCGACTGACACCGCCGCCCGAGGGCCCCGGACCGGCCGCCGGGGATCCGGCGCACCGGGCGCCCCCTCGCCCCGCGAGGGGGCGCCCCGCCGTTCCGGGCCGCGCCTACCAGGTCTGGCGTCCGCGCACAAGCGCTCACCGCCCCAGAGGGAACGCGTCGCCGTACTCAGGCGCCCCCGTCCCCGCGCGGTGAGGATGGGGGCATGACGAACCGAGCGAAGACCGCCTTCGGGGCCCTGGCCCTCCTCGCCCTCGCGGCCACGGCCTGCGCCCCCACCCCCGAGGCCGCCTCCGTCCGGGCTGTGGAGGAGGACGGGCTGCCGCTCCCGGGCGCGGACGGCCAGGCGCCCTCCGAGGACATGTCCCTGGAGGAGGCCGCTCCCTTCCTGGAGGCGCAGGGGTACCTGCCCGCCGAGGGCGACCTGAACGGCTACGAGATCGGCCACCTGCCCGACGACGTGACGGGCACCCCCTACGACCTGGACCACACGGCCCTGGCCGAGCGGGACGGCCACGTCGTTCCCGACACCCACGAGGTCGAGCGCTCCTGGCTGGCCGACACCATCCAGGTCGACCACCTGGTCGACGACTTCGGCGAGGTGATGGCCGAACGGGAGGCCGTCGCCGTCTCCAGCCTGTACGTGTCCGTGATGCGGCGCGACGACTTCACCGACATCGACGCCTACTACGAGGCCACCGGGACCGTGCTGGAGGAGGAGTTCCACGACTCGCCCGCCCGGGAGCTGCCGGACGGCGACGGGCACTACAACGGGTCGACGGCGATCTTCTCCCCGGAGCCCGGGGTGGTCGTCCACCTCTCCTACGTGGACGACGCCTACTGGGCCGAGGTGGAGGAGAGCGACGACCTCACCGCCGAGGGCGACCCCGAGGAGGTCCTGCGGATCGTCGAGGGCATCACCCCCGCCTGACGGTCCCCGCACGGGCGGCGGGGACGGGCGCCGTGCCGAGGCCGGTCGGCGGGCGGACGCCGCCCCGCCGGGCGGCCGGGCGCCGGGCCGTCGGCGGGGCCGTGCTCCGGGACCGGTGGCCGGGACCGGGCTCCGGGGCAGCATCCGGGCCGTCGACGGAGCCGCACGCCTGACCCTTGACGGTGCCGCGTGCCAGGGCCGGACGCCCGGGGGCCGGGTTCCGGGGCAGCATGCCGGGGCCGCACGCAGGCCCGCCGACGGGGCCGCGCCCGCGCGGCTCCCGGCCGACGCCCCTCGGCCGACGTCCCCGGCCGCCGCCCCCGGTCGGCGGCCGGGCTCAGGGGAGGCGGTCGGGACGGAGGTCCGGCAGGCCCGCGGCCTCCCGCAGGCGGGCGTACTCCCCGGCCAGGGAGGCGAGCGTCCAGTGGGCGTTGCGGCCGCTCGGGTTGGGCAGCAGCCACACCCGGGTGCCGCCGATCCCCTCCTCCTGCGGCCCCACCGCGGCCTTCCGCGCCCCGAAGGCCGCGCGGTAGGCGGTCACGCCCAGCATCGCCAGCCACTCCGGTTCCCACTTGCGCACCTTCTCGCGCAGCAGCTCCGCACCCCGGGCGTACTCCTGCGGAGTCAGCTCGTCGATGCCGCGGGAGGGCCGGGCCACCAGGTTCGTCAGCCCGAGCCGCCACCCCCGCAGCTCGCCCTCCCGCTCCGGGGGCAGCACCTCGGGCGTGAACCCGGCCAGCGCCAGCGCGGGCCAGAACCGGTTGCCCGGACCGGCGAAGTGGTGGCCGCGCACGGCGGTGGTCAGCCCCGGGTTCACCCCGCAGAACACCACCTTCATCCCCGGCGCGAGCAGGTCCGGCAGCAGCCGGTCGCGGGCCGCATCCAGTTCGGCGCGGCTGAGCCCGCCGACCCCGCGCAGCGGCCGGGTGCCCCGGCCGCGTCCCGACCCCGTGGCGTCGCCCATCGGTTCCCCCTTCACCGTCCGTGTGCCCTCCAGGGAGGACCTACCCCGTCCGCCGGAGCCGTCAGGGGCGCTCCGGATCGGCCCCCGGTCCGGACGGGCCGCCCAGGACGGCCGGGTCGGGGTCCCAGCCCACCGCCGAGGAGCCCGCCAGGGCGAGCGCCCGCGCGGGCACCCGGCGCAGCAGCGCATTGCGCACCGACTGCCGCCAGCCGCCGCCCAGGTCCGCGCCCACCCGGGCGATGAACGCGGCCTGCCGGGCGATGCTCCGGCACTTGGGGCGGCGCTCGGCGTCGAAGCGGGCCATCGCCTCCGCCTGGTCCGCGCCCGCCGCGACCGGGGCCGCGACCAGCGTGCCGAGCGCCACCGCGTCCTCCAGCGCGGTCGCCGCGCCCTGGCCCATGGTGGGCAGCGCCGCGTGCGCGGCGTCGCCGATCATCACGACCCGCCCCCGCACGTAGGTCGGCAGCCCGCCGCGCAGGTGGTGGACGTCGTGCCGCATCAGGTCGGCCGGGTCGGTGCGCTCGATGAGCCCGGTGACCTCCGGCGCCCAGCCGGCGAAGCGGGCGCGGGCCGTCGCGAGCTCGTCGGCCACGACCGCGCCCCGCGGGGCGCGCACGTAGCCGTACCAGTACAGCTCGGTGTCGCTCACCCGCATGACCCCGAACTCCGCGCCCGGCCCCCAGTACTCGAAGAGCCGCCCGTCGCGCTCGGTGTCCGGGACGATCGCCCGCCAGCTCGTGCTGCCGCTGTACGCCGGGTGCACCCTCGGGAAGAGGACGCCGCGCACCGCGCTCCACATCCCGTCGGCGCCCACGACCAGGTCGGCGTCGGCGCGCAGCACCTCGCCGCTCGCCGGGTCCCGCCACGACACGGCGGCGCGCGGACCGCCGGGCGTCCCGGCGGACAGGTTGGCGACCCGGGCGCCCGTGACCACCTCCACCCCGCTGTCGCGGGCGGCGTCGGCCAGGGCCGCGTGCAGGCGCCGGCGGTGGAAGCCCCGGATGGTGACGGCCTCGCGCACCTCTTCGAGGTCGTCCGGGATGAGCAGGATCGGGCGGCCGAGCGTGTCCCGGAACCCGGTGCCGACGGTCTCGTGGCCCAGGGAGGCGAGCCGGTCGCCGCCGATGCCCAGGGCGGCGAGGGCGGCGACGCCGTTGCGGGGGACGGCGACGCCCGCGCCGACCTCGGGCCCGCCGGTGCGGCGTTCCAGCACGGTCGTGCGCCAGCCCGCCCGGGCGAGCGCGGTCGCCGCGGCCAGCCCCGCGATGCCGCCGCCGACCACCGTCGCCGTCAGTGTTCCGCCGCCCATGATCCCTCCAAGCCTCGGTCCTCCACCACCATTCAATACGATGGTAGTGGTAAGCGGCCGAGTCCTATACTCGGCCCCATGCCACCCGCCAACCTGCGCCGACGCCGGGCCCTCGCCGACGCCGCGATCGCGCTGCTGGCGGAGGAGGGGATGCACGGGGTCACGCACCGGGCGGTGGAGGCCCGCGCCGGGGTGCCCGCCGGGACGGCCACCAACTACTTCCGGAACCGGGAGGCGCTGCTGGTCGCCGCCGCGGAACGGGTGCTGGAGCTGCACACCGCCGACATGGCCGCCGCGACGGAGGGGATGGCCGGGCCGACCGGGCCCGAGGAGCTGACCGACATGATCGCGGCGTCGCTGTGGGGCGCGGCGACCGTGCTGCGCGACCGCTACCTGGCGATCTTCGAGCTCCGGCTGGAGGCCCGGCGGCGGCCCGCGCTGGAGGAGGTGCTGGGGCGGCTGGAGCGGGCGGTGGTGGCCGACACCGTCGATCTGCACGAGGTGCTGGGGACGTCGGTGCCGCCGGGGGCGGTGGCCACCCTGGCCACGCTCTACGGGGGCGCGCTGTTCACACTGGTCACCGGTCCGGCGGGGGCGTTCGGCGAGGCGGACGTGCGCAGGCTCGTCGCGGCCATGGTGCGCGGGGCGGCGGGCCCGGACCGCGACCCCGCCTGAGCCCCGTCCTGAACGCCGACGGCCCCCGGCGCACCGTTCGGGCGGTGCTTCCGGGGGCCGTCGCGGGCCCGGGGGAGGGGCCGGGGGGTGGGGAGGGGTCAGGGGCGGGTGGCCTTGCCGTCGAGCCAGAGGGTGTCGGACTCGTCCCGGTGGGAGCCAGTGGTGCCGACGTGCTTGGCGTCGATCTTGGGCCCCTTCTTGATGACGTGGACCAGGGCCATGCCGTGGCCGCGGCCGAGGTCGTAGTCCTCCTTGAGCCAGGCGAGGATGACCCCGGCCTTGGTGTCGGGGGCGTCGAGACCGCGCTCCTTGGCGAGGTCGACCAGTTGCCGCGGGGTGAGACCGGTCTTGTCCTCGATGGTGTCGAGGTAGGCCTGGAACGACATGGGGAAGTCCTTTCATCGGGCGCCTTCCCGAGTCGTCCCCGGTGCGCCGTGCCGATGGGAAGAGCATGCCGCGCCCCTCGGACATTCCGGGACCGGCCGTCAGGCCCAGACGCGGTGGGCGCGGACGCCTCCGGGCTCCAGGGCCAGGTGGCGGTGGTCCGGCGGGGCCGTGTCGACGGCCTCGTCCACGTGGACCAGGAACAGCCGGAGCGCGGCGATCAGCGGCTCCGCGTCGGGGAAGACCTCCTGCGCCTCCCGGGCCGTCGTCCGCAGCCGGACGCCCAGGGCGGCCGGATCCACGTGCAGGATGAAGGGCTTCCCGCCGTCCCCGCCGTCCAGCAGCACCGTCGTGCGGTCCGGGGACGCGATCGCCGCGCGGTCCCCCGGGCTCAGGCGGTGCAGCAGCTCGTCGAACAGCTCCTCGTCGCCCCACTCCGTCCCGGTCACCGGTCGGCCCCCCGCGGCGGCGCCGGCGGCCACGGCGTGCGGCGGTCGGGCCCGGGCGCCCTCACGGGGCGGCCGCGGGCGACGGACGCGGCGGGCATCGTCGTCTCCACCACCTCAGGATCGCCGCGCGGGCCGTTCCCGCGACGCAACCGGAGGGCGTGTCGCGAAGAAGGCCATGCAACCCCTTGGTTGCACCTTGGTCTTCGCTGTGCAACTCTGGGGTTGCACCAGAGGAGGGCTCCACCATGACCGACACCGACCGGATCGAACGCTCCATCGACATCGACGCCCCGCCGGAGCGCGTCTGGGACCTGGTCACCCGGCCCGGATGGTTCATCAACGACGGCGCCGTCATCGACCACAGGATCGACCGCGACGGCGACACCGACATCGTCCGCGACCCCGTGCACGGCGACTTCCGCTTCCGCACCGAGAAGCTCGACCCGCACGGCTACGCCGCGTTCCGCTGGCTGGACGCCGACACCGACGCCTCCACCCTGGTCGAGTTCCACCTGGAGGAACGCCCCGGCGGGGTGCGCCTCACCGTGGTCGAGAGCGGGTTCGACACCCTCGGCGGAACCGAGGCCGACCGGCGCCGCCGCCTGGAGGAGAACACCGAGGGCTGGCGGATCGAACTGGCCGCCGCCCGCGAGCACGTGGACCCGCTGACCGTGCACCGGGCCGTCCACATCGACGCCCCGCCCGAGCGCGTCTGGGAGGCCGTCACCACGCCCGCGCACTTCGCCGCCTGGTACGCGTTCGGCGGCGCCGACTTCCGCCCCGAGGCCGGGGCGCCCATGACGCTGCACTGGGACGAGCACGGCACCTACCGGGGGCGGGTCGTGGCGGCCGAGGCCCCGAGCCGGTTCGCCTACCGCATCGCGGCCGAGCCGGACACCGAGCCCGGGGAGGACGGCTCCACCCTGGTCGAGCTGGCGGTGCGCCCCTCCGGGAAGGGGACCCTGCTCACCGTCGCCCAGACGGGGTTCGACGCGCTCGCGCCCCGGTTCGGCGCGGCGGCCGACAACGCCGCCGCGGAGGCCGACGGCTGGGCGGGGGGCTTCGCCGCGCTGACCGCGCACCTGGCGGGGGAGCCGAAGTGAGCGTCCCGGACGCCGGGGGCGGGGCCACCGCCACGGTGTTCGCCGCCCTGGGCGACGAGACCCGGTGGGCGGTCCTGGTGCGCCTGGGCCGCGAGCCCGCCTCGGCGTCGGCGCTGGCGGCGGAGCTGCCCGTCACCCGGCAGGCGATCGGCAAGCACCTGGAGGTGCTGCGCGCGGCCGGCCTGGTCGAGTCGCAGCGGCGGGGGCGCGAGGTCGTGTACCGGGCGATCGGCTCCCGGCTCGACGAGGTGGGCCGCGACCTGCAACGGGTCGCCGAGGCATGGGACCGCAGGCTCGCCGCCGTCAAGGAGATCGCCGAACGCGGCGACGGATGAGGCGGCCCCGGGGCGGGAGCGGGACCCGTTCCCGTTCCCGCAGCGGTCGCGGCCCCCGGTCGGCCGGGTGGCCGGACCGGGGGTCCGTCCGGCGCCCGGGGCGGGCCGTCAGCGCCAGGGGAGGGGGGCGAGGGCCTCGGCGAGGAGGTCGCGCTCGCCCGGGGACTCCGGGCGCAGGCGGTCGGCCGCGGCGGCGAGGTCGGCCCCGGGGCCGCAGCCCGGGGACAGGCTCACGATCCGCCCGTCGCCCATGGCGACGCGCAGCTCGGCCGGTTCGGTCGCGGAGTGGTGGACGGCGACGGTGTCGCCGCTGCGGACGCACCGCGTCCCCGGGTAGTCGCAGCCCTGGTCGATCCCCTCGGAGGCGCGGTCCCAGGTGACCACGTACAGCGGGGCGCCGTCGCCGTCGAGGTAGGTGAGCCGCAGCCCCTGGTGGGTGCGGTGGGCGGCGGCCAGCGTCCAGTCCGGGTGGTCCAGGACGGTGATCGGCCGCCCGTAGCCGCGGATGAGCGCCCCGGCCCGTTCGGCGGCGGTGTGGCCGCGCATCGCCTCGGACAGCACCGGGAGCAGGAGCAGCAGGACGAACACCACGGCCACGGCGGGCAGCGTGCCCGGGGCGCGGGCGCCCGGCAGCCGGGTGGAGAGCATGGCGGCGCCCAGGCCCAGGGTGGAGATCACCCCGGTCAGGAACGGGATGTTGACGTTGGGGCCGCCCGGCAGCGGGGCGGCGTCCGGGGCCAGGAACGACACGACGACCGGCACCGCCATGGCCGTGCCGGTCACCAGCACCGAGCAGGTCAGGGCGTGCACGACGCCGAACCCGGCCAGCCAGCGGTCGGCCATCCACGCCATGAGCAGGACGACCCCGGTGACCACCGGGGCGAGCAGGAACAGCCCCATGCCCGCGTCGCTCAGCGTCAGGGCGCGGGAGAACTCCCACAGCGCCAGCGGGAAGAGCGACATCAGCGGGGCGCCCACCAGGCACAGGGCGAGGATCGCACCGACCGCGGCGATCCGTGGCCGGCCCGTGGGAGCGCGGGGAAGCACACCGTCCATCAGGCCGAATCATCCTCCTGGCGGGGAGGCCACGTTACGCCTCTTGGGGCTTGAGCGCCAGATGTGCAACGCGGTGACAGGACTTGACCCGCGCGGCGCCCCCGGTGCGGGAGGGTCCGCACCGGGTCGTCCCACGGTCAACGGGAGTCCACGCCCGGCCCGCGCCGCTTGACGCGTCAGTTCTTGAAGAAGGAGCGGTAGGGGCGCAGCAGGCCGCCGAACACGCTCCGGGCCGGGTCCAGCTGGGTGCTGAGCTTGAGGTCGCCCTCGGCCCAGCCCTTGAGCTCCTCCTCGAACGGGGCCAGCGCGCCCGAGTCGGGGTCGAGGTAGTACAGCATGTCCTTGCGGCCGGGCACGGTCTGGTGCATGAACAGCGCGCCGTTGTCGCCCAGCACCCGGTTGAGCCGGTTCTCCAGGTCCTGGAGGGCCAGCTCGGACGACTCGCCGGGGCTGCCGTCGGCGGTGGTCTCGGCGTAGGGCACGATCACGCGCACGGCCAGGGTGAGCGCCGGGAAGTCGCGGCGGGTCAGCGGGTGGCGGGCGGAGAAGGTCACCCGCCCGCGGCCCGGGCCGGTCCCGTGCAGGGTGACCCAGCCGCCCTCGCCGCCGCCGAGCATGTCCACCATCTGGCGCACCGTCGCGGGGATCGACGTGGGCGGCAGCGGGTCCATGGGCGACTCGTCGAGCGGGTCCACCTTGGCGATGTAGCGCACCATGTCGTCCTCGCCCAGGGCGAGCATCACCACGTGGTCCGCCAGGGAGCGGCGCACCTCCTCGGACAGGAACATGTTGTCCGGGTGGTAGACGCCCACCTCGATCCGGCCCGTGGCGTGGTTCACGCGCATCGACACCGACACGTGGGACAGGTCCAGTTCGTGGCCGTCCCAGGTCACCGTCCGGGTCAGGCCGTCGTGGTCGGCGGGCCGCGCCGGGAGGAACCGCCAGGCGCCGTCCTCGGGGGCCGAGCGCGCCCAGCGCTCGGACTGGATGCGGGCGTCGTCGGAGGCGCCCGGACGCAGGGTGAGGGCGTGGGCGGCGGGCTCGGCCAGGGAGCCGGGGTCGTCCAGCGCGGCCAGCCGCGCCAGCAGCTCGTCGGGGTCGACGTCCATCGACAGGTCCAGGTCGGTCAGGTCGGGGGCGGGTGCGCTCGGCGCCGGCCCCACCTCCCAGTCCAGGTCCGGGTGCACGGCTTTGACCAGCGCGGTCACCCGTTCGGCGGCCTCGTCGGAGACCGGGCGGTCCGCCTCGGCGGCCTCGGCCAGGGGGTCGCGCAGGGACGGCCAGGCCTCCCAGAACGCGGTGATCGCGGCGGTCGAATCGGTGGTGTCGTTGGAGCGGCGACGACGGAACAGAGCCATGGGTCGATTTTCGCAGAGCGGACGACCACACCCGCCCCGCACACCCCCGGCGGGCGCATAGGCTGGAAGCACTATGACTTTGCGTGTACTGGCCGCCATGTCGGGCGGGGTCGATTCCGCGGTCGCCGCGGCCCGGGTGGCCGAGGCGGGCCACGACGTGACCGGCGTCCACCTGGCGCTCTCCAAGAACCCGCAGTCCTACCGCACGGGCGCCCGCGGGTGCTGCACGGTGGAGGACTCCCACGACGCCCGCCGGGCCGCGGACGTCATCGGCATCCCCTTCTACGTGTGGGACATGTCGGAGGAGTTCGACCGAGAGGTCGTGCAGGACTTCGTCGCCGAGTACGAGTCCGGCAACACCCCCAACCCGTGCCTGCGCTGCAACGAGAAGATCAAGTTCGAGGCCGTGCTGGACCGCGCCGTCGCCCTGGGCTTCGACGCGGTCGCCACCGGCCACCACGTCCGCAAGGTCGACGGGCGGCTGGTGCGCAGCGTGGACCGGGACAAGGACCAGTCGTACGTGCTGGGCGTGCTCACCGCCGAGCAGGTGGAGCACGCGATGTTCCCGCTGGGCGACTGCACCAAGGCCGAGGTGCGGGCCGAGGCGGAGCGGCGCGGCCTGTCGGTGGCCGACAAGCCCGACAGCCACGACATCTGCTTCATCGCCGACGGCGACACCGCCGGGTTCCTCAACCGCAGGCTGGGGGAGCGGCCCGGGGACATCCTCGACGAGGACGGCAACGTGCTGGGCTCGCACGGCGGGGCGCACGCGTTCACGGTGGGCCAGCGCAAGGGCCTGGGCCTGGGCGGCTCCCCGAACCCGCGCTACGTGCTGTCCATCGAGCCGGTGAACAACACGGTGACGGTGGGCCCGCGCGAGTCGCTGCGGGTGGACACGATCACCGGGGTGCGCCCGGTGTGGAGCGGCGCCGAGCCGCCCGCCGAGCCCGTCGGCTGCCACGTGCAGCTGCGCGCCCACGGCGAGGTGTACCGGGCCGAGGTGCACCAGCGGGACGGCGCGGACGGCCCCGAGCTGGTGGTGCGGCTGGCCGAGCCCGCCACCGGGGTGGCGACCGGGCAGGCCGTGGTGGTCTACGACGGGGACCGGGGCGACACGGTGCTGGGGTCGGCGACGATCTCCGCGACGTCGCGCGCGGCGGTGTCCGCCTGACCTGGGAGTGAGCCGCGGGCGGGCGGGGCGTGAGTCTCACCACCCATCGGACAAAAAGGGACGAACGGGGCAGCTTTTCGGTCACGTTCCGACCTTCGCCCCTTGCCCGGGTTAGGTAAGGCAATGCAAACTCAGGGGGGTCAAGGTTGGGAGACCCGTCCATGCCCCAGTTCGCTTTCCTCGAAGGACAACCCTTCTGGGTCGTCTACTTCACCCTGCTCGTCGTCATCCTGCTGCGCGCCCCCGCGACGTACTGGATCGGCCGCGGGCTGGGCGCCGGGGTGAACCGCAGCCGCATGGGCGCCCGCCTGGGGCCCCGCCTGGAGCGGGCCAAGAACCTCGTGGACCGCTACGGCGCCCCCGTGGTCACCCTGAGCTTCTTCACCGTCGGCATGCAGACCGCCATCAACCTGTCCGCGGGCGTGGTGCGGATGCGCTTCCCGCGCTACTTCGCCGCCGTGTTCCTGGGCGGCCTGGCCTGGGCGGGCCTGTGGGGCATGGTCATCTCCGGGATCGTCGGCACCTGGCTGGAACTCTTCCTGGACTCGCCGTGGACCGCCGTGGGCGTCGTCGCGGTGGCGGCCGTGCTGGTCACCGCCATGGTGCTGCTGCGCCGCCGGAGCCGCGGGGCGCGGGCGTCCGGGCACGGCGCCGGGGACGAGGAGCCCGAAGCAGAGGAGCCCGGGGCCGAGGACGGCACCGCTTCCGGGACCGGCTCCGCCCCCGAGCGCACCGCCGCCGGCTGACCCCGCCCCGCGAGCCGCCGCGCCGCCCCCTCCCGGCGCCGGACCGGCCGGGCGGCCGCGCCGTACCGTTCCTTGGCCCGCCGTTGCCCTAACCTTGGGCGATGTGAGCGAACAGCACCCCTACCCCTGGCCCGCCGCCTCCTCCACCGGGGTCGGGTCCTGGCCCGGAGAGGACCCCGACGAGGCGGTCCGCACCGTCCTGGGCGAACTCCCCGACCTGCCGCACCTGCCCGAGCTGCCCGGCCGCGGGGTCGGCGCCGACGTCATCGGCCGCACCGCCGGGCTCCTGGTGGAGTTCCCCGTCGAGGTACAGCCCACCGGCTGGCGCGTCGCCGACTCGCCCGGCCGCGACCTGTACCGCGCCCGCGGCTTCCTCTCCCGCGACCTGGACCTCCTGGCCGAGCACGCCCACGCCTACGAGGGCGCCCTCAAGATCCAGGTGGCCGGCCCCTGGACGATGGCGGCCTCCGTCGAACTGCGCAACGGCCAGCGCATGGCCGCCGACCCCGGCGCCTACCGCGACCTGGCCGCCTCCCACCTGGAGGGGGTACTCGCGCACATCGCCGAGGCCCGCAAGCGGGTGCCCGGCGCCCGCCTCCTCGTCCAGGTGGACGAGCCCTCCCTGCCCGCCGTCCTCATGGGCGCACTGCCCACCGCCAGCGGCTACGGGCGGCTGCGCGCGGTGGACCGGGTCCGCGTGGAGGAGGTGCTGCGCACCCTGTTCGGCGCCGTCGAGGAGGCCGGGGCGGTGCCCGCCGTCCACTGCTGCGCCGCCGACGCCCCGCTGGACCTGCTGCGCCGCAGCGGCGCGCGGGCGCTGGGCCTGGACGCCGCGCTGCTCGACCGGCGCCACGACGACATGGTCGGCACCGCCGTGGAGGCCGGTGTCGGCCTGATGCTGGGCGTCGTTCCGGCGGTCGATCCGCCCCCCGCGCAGCGCGACCGAATGTCCGACCCGGCGGCTAACGTCGAGGTCGTACGCGAGTTGTGGAACCGGCTGGGTTTCGGCCCTGACCTGCTGACCCGTGCGGTGGTGCCCACCCCCGCGTGCGGGCTGGCCGGTGCCTCCCCCGAGCACGCCCGGGCGGCCCTGAAGGCCGTCCGGAACGGGGCGCGCGTCCTGCGGGACGAGCCCCACCGGTCGTAGTCGAGCACGAGACGGAAAGGCGGCCACGTGGCGCCCGAGAACAGCACCGAGATCCCCGACGAGGCGCGCAACCGGCACGAGGAGCTCTCCCGGGAGCTGGACGACCACAGCTACCGCTACTACCTGGGCAACCCCGTCATCTCCGACGCCGAGTACGACGCCCTCATGGCCGAGCTGCGCGGCATCGAGGAGGAGCACCCGCAGCTCATCACCCAGGACTCGCCCACCCAGAAGGTCGGCGCGCCGATCAGCGTCGACTTCGCCGCGGTCGAGCACCTGGTGCGGATGGAGAGCCTGGGCAACGCCTTCGACTTCGACGAGCTGAACGCCTGGGCGGACCGCGCCTCGGCGGAGGTGCCCGTGGGCGCCTACCTGTGCGAGCTGAAGATCGACGGCCTGGCCGTGGACCTGGTCTACGAGAAGGGCCGCCTGGTGCGCGCCGCCACCCGCGGCGACGGCCGGGTGGGCGAGGACATCACCCTCAACATCCGCACCATCGACGTCGTGCCCGAGCGGCTCGACGAGAGCGTGCGCCCGGCGCCCGAGCTGCTGGAGGTGCGCGGCGAGGTGTTCCTGCCGGTGGAGGCGTTCGAGGCGCTCAACCGGCGCATCACCGAGACCGGCGAGCACACCCCCTTCGCCAACCCGCGCAACGCCGCGGCCGGCTCGCTGCGGCAGAAGGACCCGCGGGTCACCGCCACCCGGCCGCTGTCGATGATCGTGCACGGCGTGGGCGCCTATACCCCGGCGCAGGGCTCGGAGGACGTGCGGTTCACGAGCCAGTCGCAGGCGTACGCCCTGCTGGGGGAGTGGGGGCTGCCGCTCAGCGACCGCTACAAGGTCGTGTCCACCATGGACGAGGTGCGCGCCTACGTCGCCCACTACCAGGAGCACCGGCACGAGCCCGCCTACGAGATCGACGGCATCGTCATCAAGGTGGACGACTTCGCCCTCCAGCGGCGGCTGGGGTCGACCAGCCGCGCCCCGCGCTGGGCGATCGCGTACAAGTACCCGCCGGAGGAGGTCACCACCAAACTGGTGGACATCAAGGTCGGTGTGGGCCGCACCGGCCGGGTCACCCCCTACGGCGTGATGGAGCCGGTGTTCGTCGCCGGGTCCGAGGTGGAGTTCGCCACCCTGCACAACGCCCAGGAGGTCGAGCGCAAGGGCGTGCTCATCGGCGACACGGTGGTGCTGCGCAAGGCGGGCGACGTCATCCCCGAGATCGTCGGGCCGGTGGTGGAGAAACGCGACGGCAGCGAGCGGCCGTTTGTCATGCCGGAGAAGTGCCCCGAGTGCGGGACGCCGCTGGGCCAGCAGAAGGAGGGCGACGTCGACCTGCGCTGCCCCAACGCCCGGTCCTGCCCCGGACAGCTGCGCGAGCGGGTGTACTTCGTGGCCGGCCGCAAGGCCCTGGACATCGAGGCGCTCGGGTACGTGGCGGCCACCGCGCTGACCCAGCCGCTGGAGCCCGCCGACGCCCCGCTCAAGGACGAGGGCGACCTGTTCGACCTCACCGTCGAGCAGCTGCTGCCGATCCGCACCCACGTGCTCGACCCCGACACCTCCGAGCCCAAGACCGACCCCAAGACCGGCGAGCCCAAGGTCGTCTCGTTCTTCGCCAACCTCAAGGGCGAGCCCAAGAAGACCGTGGAGAAGCTGTTCGAGCAGCTGGAGATCGCCAAGTCGCGGCCGCTGTGGCGGGTGCTGGTGGCGCTGTCCATCCGGCACGTGGGCCCGCGCGCCGCCGAGGACCTGGCCCGGCACTTCCGGTCGATGGACGCCATCCGCGCCGCCTCGGAGGAGGAGCTGGCCGCGGTGGACGGCATCGGCCCGACCATCGCCCGCTCCATCCGGGAGTGGTTCGAGGTCGACTGGCACCGGGAGATCGTCGCCAAGTGGGCGGCGGCCGGGGTGCGCATGGAGGACGAGGTCGACGAGGCCCTCTCGGGCGTGCTGGACGGGGTGACCGTGGTGGTCACCGGCTCGCTGGAGGGCTTCACCCGGGACGGGGCCAAGGAGTCGATCGCCGAACGCGGCGGCCGGGCCACGGCGTCGGTGTCCAAGAAGACCGGGTTCGTGGTGGTGGGCGACAGCCCCGGGTCCAAGTACGACAAGGCCGTCAAGCTGGGCGTGCCGATCCTCGACGAGCAGGGGTTCCGCGTGCTGCTGGAGGCGGGGCCCGAGGCGGCGGAGAAGGTGCGGATCAACCCGCCGGAGGAGGAGCCCGGGGACGGGGGCGCCGCCGGAGCCGAGGCCGAGGCCGAAAAGGCCGGGGACGGCTCCGGGGACGCGGCGGAGGAGGCCCCCGCGCAGGAGTAGCGCACCGGATACGGCGGCCCGGCACGCCCGGAACCGCACGCCTGTTCTGCGGGCGTGCGGATCGGGGTTCGTTCCGGGCCGCCGTATCTTTTTCCCGGTTCACGTCACAATCGACCCGCGTCTTGGTTAACTGATAGTTCCGAACAGGCGACACTTGGTGACGAAGCGGCGTAAGGTGGACAACGCACCCCGTGAAACGGGCACCACCGATCCCGGGATTCGGTCATGGAGGGGTGACCGCTCCCGCAGGCCGGAACCATCAGGAGCGGTGGCACCGACGGTGCCGCCGGTCTCCGCGTCCCCCTCATGAGGACAGCACGCATGAGAGACCCCATCAGCACCCGGGACATCGGCCCCCGCGCCGGCACCCCGCTCTGGCTGTACATGGCGGGCACCGTCGTCTCCGGGACGCTCCTGCTCGCCGCCGCCCTGCTGTGGGCCGGTCCCGACCTGCTCCGGTACGCCGTCGAACCCCTCACCTGGGTCCTGCTCGTCATGGTCGTACTGGGCGAGCTGCGCCCCATCGCCATCCCCGGACAGGCACCCGGCGACGGCGTCCCCACCTCGCTGCCGTTCTCCCTGGCCCTGGTCATCTTCCAGGGGCTGCCCCTGGCCGGGCTCGTCCAGGCCGCCGCCACCGTCATCGCCGGGTTCGCCCGCGGCCACGCCGCCCACCGCACCGCGTTCAACGCCGCCCAGTACGTGCTGTCCCTGGGCGCCGCCGACGCCGTCCTGCGCCTGGTCCTGCCGCCGCTGCGCGCCACCGGCTGGATCCCCGCCGGAGAGGGCCTCATCGCCGTCGGGCTGGCCGGGGCCGCCTACTTCGCGGTCAACCGGGTGCTGGTGACCTGCGCCGTCGCCATGCACGAACGCGTGTCGCTGTCCCAGGTCCTCTTCAAGGGCATCGGGCGCCAGGCCCGGGTCAACGCCGTCCTCATCACCCTGGCGCCGCTCGTGGCCGTCACCGCGACCCACTCGGTGCTGTACGTGCCGCTGTTCGCGCTGCCGCTGCTCGCCCTGCACGGCAGCGCCCTGCTGTCGGTCAAACGCGACCACCAGGCCAACCACGACGAGCTGACCGGGCTGGCCAACCGCAAGCTCCTCACCGTCCGGGCCCACCAGGAGATCGACGCCGCCCGGCGGCGCGGCGGCCGGGTCGGCCTGCTCCTACTCGACCTGGACCGGTTCAAGGAGGTCAACGACACCCTGGGGCACCCCACCGGCGACCGGCTGCTCCAGACGGTCGCCGGGCGGCTCACCCACAGCGTCCGCCCCGGCGACCTCGTCGCCCGGCTCGGCGGCGACGAGTTCGCCGTGCTGCTGCCCCAGATCCGCGACACCGAGGCCGCCGCCGAGGTCGCCGCCCGGCTGCGCGGCGCCCTGAGCGAACCCGTCCGCCTGGACGGCATGGACCTCGACCTGGAGGCCAGCATCGGCATCGCCCTGCACCCCGAGGACGCCGTCGACTTCGAGCACCTCATGCAGCGCGCCGACGTCGCCATGTACGTCGCCAAGTCCGCCCGCTCGGGGGTGGAGTCCTACGACCCCGGCAAGGACCGCAACTCCACCGCCCGGCTCAGCCTGTTCAGCGAACTGCGCCGCGGGCTCACCGAGGGCGCCCTGGAGATGCACTACCAGCCCAAGGTCAGCCTGGACGACGGGCACGCCGTCGGGCTGGAGGCCCTGGCCCGCTGGCGGCACCCCTCCCGGGGGCTGCTGGAGCCGGGGGAGTTCATGCCGGTCGTGGAGGAGTCCCACCTGTTCCGGGCGTTCACCGGGCAGGTCCTGGACATCACCCTGGCCCGCGCCGCGCGCTGGCGCGAGCGCGGCGTCATGCTGCCCGTCTCCGTCAACCTGGGCGTGCGCGAACTCCTGCACCCCGACCTGCCCGACACTGTGGCCGCCGCCCTGGCCGAACACGGGGTCCCGCCCGAGCGGCTGGTGCTGGAGATCGGCGAGAACGCCCTGATCACCGACACCGAGGCCGCCACCGCCGCCGTCCACCGGCTGCGCGACCTGGGGGTGGGGCTGGCCCTGGACGACTTCGGCACCGGCCACTTCACCCTGGTCCAGCTCGCCGGGCTGCCGCTGGACGAGGTCAAGATCCACGGGTCGTTCACCGCCCGGCTCACCGACGGCACCGGCAACGGCCCCACCGTCGTCCGCGCCGCCATCGCCCTGGTGAACGCGCTCGGCATGCGCGCCACCGCCGAGGGGGTGCAGACCCGGGCCCTGGCCGAGGCGGCCCGCGACACCGGCTGCCAGGCCGCCCAGGGCCACTACTTCGCCCGGCCGATGCCCGCCGCCGACGTCCCCGCCTGGCTCGCCGGACACACGGCGGATATCGACACCCGATCGCGCGGATGACCGTTTTCGGCCACCGGAAACCGTCATTCTGTGAAATCACCTTGGGTGTCCGACTGCTAACTTGAACGGCGTCCCAGTTTCCCGGAGCCGACGGAAGCCTTCCCCCATGCCCCAGAACACGGTCGGTGTCAACGTCGAGGACGCCCACGGAGCGGGTGGTGCCGCTGGACGGTATGCGGCCGGATTCAACGGTCTGCACGCCGATTTCAATGACGTCCTCCAGTCCGCGGAGGATGCCTGTAAGGACGATCCCCAGGTCACCGGCTGGTCCACGTACGGATCGGAGCAGGCCGGCGTGATCGCGGAAGTCGAGGAACACGGAGTCTCCTTGGCGGAGAACGTCCAGGGCGGTGCCGCGGGGGCGGCCAACACCGATGCAGAGTCCGGCGAACTCTACGAGTCGGTCGATGTGCCGCTCCCCCGCTCGATCAACCTCTACTGATCGCTCTTCGAAGGAAACCCGTGTACTTCTCTCCCCCGCCCTGTGACATCGACACGGGGAAACTCGATCAGGCCGCAGAAGACATGCTCGGCATCGTTTCCCGGATCACTGGAAAGAACGGGAACCTGGAGGCGCTCTTCAACAGCGCTGCCAGGGAGTTCTCCGACCTGATCGCCGAAGACATCTACGCGACCGCGAACGACAACCACTCGGCATGGACCTCCGCACTGACCGTGTGCTGGCACGTGTGGGGCGTGCTCACCAAATGGAGCGGGGACGTTGATCGCTACAAGTCCCGTATCGCGGGGCTACAGGAGGAGTGGGACGCCGCACTCCGCGACAACTTCGGCCTTCCTCCCGATGACGCGGGAGTGATCGAGGCACGCCGGGGATTGGCCGGTGTCCTCAACGATCGCGCCATCGGCTATTGGGAGACCCTCGAAGGGGAGGCCGGGGACAACTCCGCCAACCTGAGGGGCGGGCCCACGGTGGAGAACCTCCGAGAACTGATCGATGCCGGAGTGCTCGGGTTCGCGGCCTACAACTCCACGCGAGAGATCCTGTACTACCCGGCTACCTTCGGCACCGGAGGCAGGGACGCCGAGAACCTGCTGCCGTACCTGACCGGTGAGAAGGAACCGGACGACGAGTACCACCGCCTGATGGACCAGTTGGCGGCGGTCAACGCCCTCGCCATGGACGCGAAGCGGAACGGGGAGAAACCACTCGACTACCAGATCGAGTATCTGGAGGAGTTCTACGCCGCCTTGGACGAGGCGTCCGAGGGCGGAGTGGTCGGTCTTCCGGACCGTCTCGACGGTGACCACCTGACCGAGGAACAGCGCAATGAGGTCCTGGGGACTCTGGGCGACGGTCTCCTGACCTTGTCCGACCAGAGTCTGGGTGGTGGGTACGACGTCCTTCCGGAGAGCGTGCGCGACGTCGTCGAAGGACCCGACTTCAGTTCGGACATGTCGGGCCGGGGTGTGCCCACCCTCTACCAGGCCTGGCAGGAGCAGGCCGCGGGACTGAACGAGCTGCTCTCCCACGCCGACGAGGAACTCGAGGGCGGTGCGGAGTTCTCGACGCGCCTGATGGACTGTGTGGGCAGGGAGGCGGAGCGCCTCGGCATGTGGGGCGACGACCTCGGCGGGGACGACGGGCCGATGTCCGGTCTCCTGGAGGTCGCCACACGCAACGACGACGCCAACTACGCGCTTCTCACGGGAGAGTACCCGCCCGGAGTGAACGCCGGACTGCCCTGGGGCGGGGAGAACGCGGAGGACCAGCGCACCGAGACGCTGGAGCACCTGTACACCTACGACTGGGGGGATGACGGGGCCGCGATCCGGGGGATCACCGACTGGATCGCGGAGGGAGGTCCCAGCGCCGGTGATGACGACACGGCGGGGGGCCTCCGCGAAACCGCCTTGCTCGGGCTGATGGGCCTCCTGGAGAACGAGGATTTCCGGGAGTCCATGTTCGGCACCGGGGAACACGTGGAGGACGAGGACGGGAATACCTGGCACAACGTCTCGGCGGGGCACTTGAACCCTCAGTTGGCGGATGGGTTCGCTGACATCTTCATCTCGTTCCAGGATGCCTTCGCTAATACTGATGGCCTGCCGGATAACGTCGAACTCGGGCATGGCGAAAGCCCTGAAATACCGGCAGAGACTCGAATGGCATTCACTCAGCTCGTCGTGGCGGATCCGGATGCTGCGGTCAAGGTTTACGTAGAGGCCGCATATCGTACTGCGGAAGCAATGGAAGAATACTCGACCAATGTCGGAGACAGGGATTACGTGGCGATCAATGATGCGGCCAGCCTCCAGGGCCTGGTGGAAGTGGCATTGTTGAACGAGAGCGTCATTCGCGGATCCAACGATGAAGACTTCATTGACTATCGGAACAGAGTGAATGGTGCGGCGATCAATGCTTTGGGTGGGATCGCCGGAGACCAGGATGTGTCCGGTCTGATCGTGGAGATAGCCAAAACCGCCATGGGTGAGGCGTTCCGGGTCTCGGGTGAACCAGCTGAGCCGCGGGTCGAGGTCAATGGGGACTGGGTCGATTCCGAGCGCATGATGGGATACGCGCTCGGTGCTGCGGCTGAGCGGGATCCAGAGTTGATGGAAGAGCTCGAAGAAGAGGGCATTGCGAGGAGGAATGGATCTGGTGAAATCTATGTTCCCCCGGACCACTCCACTTGGGGATTGTCCGGATCCGATAGCCTCCTCTCGCAATACTACAGCGACATCGATGATCTTCCTTGGCCGGATGGTGAGAGCGATACCAGGGAGGCTGTGGAGGATTTCATTCGAGATTTCCAGAAGACCGGTAACAAGTGGGGCAATGTCCCCACGCAGTGATTGAATTTTTTGTGGGCGGTGGGGTCTGTGAACAGGGTTGGTTGAGGTTTTTGAGAATTTCTTCATTGGGAAATCGTTTTTCTGTGTCGGCTGTCGCTCTGCTTCTTGTCGCCGGGTGCTCCCTCTCTGGTGCCGCGTCCAGCACACATGAGCCTGGGGAAGCGCCGGCGTACCGGGAGAGGGTCGATGAGGTCGCCTGGACTTGGTCGGCTCCGCGGGGCAGCGAACCGGTAGCCGTTGCTCAGGCGGGGGAAGGAGTGCTGGTATTTCTGGACAATGGTGTCGTCGCACTGGCGGGGGAAACCGGGGAAGAACTCTGGACTTACCGTGACACAGGCCGGGAGCTTCTGGGTGCTGTCACGGATAACGGTTCCTATGTCGTACTCCACGATGAAGAAGGGTCTTGGACTGTCGTCCTGGAAAAAGACACCGGGCGGGTCGCCTACGAGTACACTGTCGATCTTTCCGAACTCGACCACGATTGGATTTTCTCCTCCTGGAACCTGAACGCCGCGCTATCCGGTGTCACAGGGGGCACCTGGGTCCTCGCTGACTCGCCGGACTCGGTCAGTTCCTTTGAACTGGACACGGGCGAGACGCTCTGGGCCACTGAGGACGTTCCGAACTGCCCGCACGAGGGATGGGTCGACGACCTGATCGCGTGGGACGAAGTGGTCGTGGCCGCGACTACGTGCTTTGAGCAGCCGGAGGGCGAGGACAGCGTTGCCATGACCGTCGGCCGGGAATTCACCTCGGAATTCGTGGGCCTGAACCCGGAGACAGGGGAAGAGCTCTGGCGTGTCGAGCATTCCGTCGGCGAAATGCCCTACGACTCTCTCGAAAGGGAGCTCGTTCCCCGTCCCGGCGGTCTGGTTCTCATCCGCCATGCTTTCCCCCACAAGTGGGGGATCTCGCTGTTCGACGTCGAGGCGGGCGAGGCCACGAATCTGAAGGGAACCGAGTTGCTGTGGACCTCACCGGACGGCTCGATGATGGGGCTGTGGGACACCGAGACGGGTGAGTATCGCGTCCAGGACCGGTCCGGGAACGTCGAGCGGACGCTGGACCGCGGCGACGTGGCCATGAGCAGTGACCTTGTGTCCGACGGCCACCGGGTCGGCTTGGCCGACGGGGTTCTCTATCTGGGCGAGTACTCCGAGAGTCCATCGGGTCCTGAGGGGTTCGGCCGCTTCGAGGGGGCCGACGGGTCCGCTGTCCTCACCCTGGACACGGAAGGCGGTATGACCGTACACGACGCGATCAGTGTTCCCGGCGCCGTCGTCGTCCACTACGACGCCGCCGAGAGGGAGAGCGTCATGGGCCTCCGGTGACGGCGACCGGGGACGCACGGCGGACTCGGGCCAATAGGATTGTGCTGATCACCCGTCCGCCGAAGAAACGGTTAGACACTCATGACCGCCATCACCCGCGATGAGGTCGCGCACCTCGCCCGGTTGTCGCGGCTGGCGCTCGACGAGAGCGAGCTCGACACGCTCGCCGCCCAGCTCGGTGACATCCTCACCGCCGTGGCCAAGGTGCAGGAGGTCGCCAAGGGCGACATCCCGCCGAGCTCGCACGCCCTGCCGCTGACCAACGTCTTCCGCCCCGACGAGGCCCGGCCGTGCCTCACCCCGGAGCAGGCCCTGTCCGGGGCCCCGGCGGTGGAGGAGCAGCGGTTCCGGGTCCCGCGCATCCTCGGGGAGGAGGAGTAGCCATGAGCGACATCGTCAGTCTCAGCGCCGCCGACCTCGGCGCGGCGATCAAGGCGGGCGAGGTCTCCGCGGAGGAGGCCGCCAACGCCTACCTGGACCGGATCGAGGCCGTGGACGGCGAGATCAACGCCTTCCTCCACGTGCGCCGGGAGACCGCCCTGGAGCAGGCCCGGGCCGTCGACGCCCGCCGCGCCGCGGGCGAGGAGCAGGGCCCGCTGGCCGGCGTGCCCGTCGCCCACAAGGACGTGTTCGTCACCAAGGACATGCCCACCACCGCCGCCTCCAAGATCCTGGAGGGCTGGCAGCCGCCCTACGACGCCACCGTCACCGCGCGCCTGCGCGAGGCCGGGCTGGTCATCCTGGGCAAGACCAACATGGACGAGTTCGCCATGGGCTCCTCCACCGAGAACTCCGCCTACCAGGTCACCCGCAACCCGTGGGACACCGACCGCATCCCCGGCGGGTCCTCGGGCGGGTCCTCCGCGGCCGTCGCCGCGTTCGAGGCCCCCCTGGCCACCGGCACCGACACCGGCGGGTCCATCCGCCAGCCCGCCGCCGTGTGCGGCCTGGTCGGCGCCAAGCCCACCTACGGCGGCTCGTCCCGGTACGGGATGATCGCGTTCGCCTCCTCCCTGGACACCCCCGGCCCGTTCGCGCGCAACGTGCTCGACGCCGCCCTGCTCCAGGAGGCGTTCTCCGGGCACGACCCGCGCGACTCCACCTCCATCGACGCCCCCGTCCCGCCGATCGTCGAGGCCGCCCGCCGCGGCGACATCGACGGCCTGCGCGTCGGCGTGGTCAAGGAGCTGGACAGCGACGGCTTCCAGGCCGGGGTACGCCAGCGCTTCCACGAGAGCCTGGAGCTGCTGGAGTCCCTGGGCGCCAAGATCGTCGAGGTGTCCTGCCCCAGCTTCGACGCCGCCCTGTCGGCGTACTACCTCATCGCGCCCAGCGAGTGCTCGTCCAACCTGGCCCGGTTCGACGCCATGCGCTACGGGCTGCGCGTCGGCGACGACGGCACGCGCAGCGCCGAGGAGGTCATGTCGCTGACCCGCGCCCAGGGCTTCGGCCCCGAGGTGAAGCGGCGGATCATGCTGGGCACCTACGCGCTGTCCAGCGGCTATTACGACGCCTACTACGGCAGCGCCCAGCAGGTGCGGACGCTC
The DNA here is from genome assembly GCF_040614155.1 of Nocardiopsis sp. NPDC006139. Taxonomy (NCBI): domain Bacteria; kingdom Bacillati; phylum Actinomycetota; class Actinomycetes; order Streptosporangiales; family Nocardiopsidaceae; genus Nocardiopsis; species Nocardiopsis sp. NPDC006139. Next base: position 227,206 of record NZ_JBEXTT010000004.1, on the reverse strand, counting down.
ATCAAGCGCGACTTCGACGCGGCGTTCGAGAGCGTGGACGTGCTGGTCTCGCCGACCACGCCGACCACCGCGTTCCCGATCGGCGAGCGCGCCGAGGACCCGATGGCGATGTACCTGGCGGACCTGTGCACCATCCCGTCCAACCTGGCGGGCAACGCGGCGCTGTCGGTGCCGTGCGGCCTGGCGCCGGAGGACGGGCTGCCGGTGGGCCTGCAGATCATGGCCCCGCCGCTGGCCGACGACCGCACCTACCGGGTGGCGGCCGCGGTCGAGCGCGCCCTGGCCGACCGGGACGGTGCGCTCATCGCGCGCAGCCCGTACGCGGTCAACGCGTAAGGCGCGAAGGACGGACGCACGGCGCCCGCCGCCCCGGAGGGGGCGGCGGGCGCCGTCGTGTGCCCGGGCCGTGGGGGTGCCTCCGCCCCGGGGCCCCGGTCGCGCCGGGGGTCGGGGGCTGGCCCCTCGGGGTGAAGGCCCTCCGGCCGTGCCCCGGCCGCCCCGGTCGGGTGGAGGGCCCGGCGGGGCGGGGGCACCGCGCCGCCTCCGGTGGTGGCCGGGTCCCCGGGGGTGGGGACGGGGCCCGGGCCGTGGGGGGTACGGTCCGGGCCCCGGGTTCGGGGTCAGTCCCGGGCGGTGCGGCGCCGGCGCGCGGCCAGGAGGAAGGCCAGGCCGCCCAGGATGAGGACCGCAGCGCCCGCCACCAGGGCGGCGACGGCCGGTCCGGTCAGGGCCAGGCCGCGGTCGTCGGCCGCCGCGGCCACCGGGCTCGCGGAGGGGCTCGCGATCGGCGGCGGGGTCCCGCCCGCCTCGTCCCAGGCCGCGGTCACCGTGCGGGAGACGGTGATCTCGCCGTCGGCCGCCGCGATGAGCGTCTGGGTGGGCTCGTCGGCGTCCTCGCCCTTGAACAGGCGCCCCGTCAGCACCGCCGCCTCCGCGGCGAGGGTCAACTCGGCCTCGCCCGCGGCGGCGTCCGCCGGGACCGACAGCCCGATCCGGTCGCCGTCCGACACGGTCTCGACGGCCTCCCCGGTCGCCAGGTCGACGACCTCCACGCCGTCGGGCGCGTCGAGTTCGACGGGCACCGACGCGGCGCTGGTCTCCACGGTGAACTCGCCGACGGTCTCCCCGGCCAGCCCCGACGCCTCCTCGGGGGACACCGACAGGGCGGTCGGCGGCTCGTCGGGCAGTTCCCGCGCGTCGGCGACGAGGAGCTCGTAGAGCTCCACCACCTCTTCCTCGGAGACCGTGGGCAGGTCCGGGTTCTGCTCCACCTGTTCCAGGTCGAGCCCGTTGCTGAAGTGCCAGATCGCCGCCTGGGTCGCCGTCAGGGCCTCGGCCTTGGTCAGCCCCGGGATGCCGGTCTCCTCGCGCAGGTCGCCGATCTCCACGACCGGGTAGGAGTTCATGAGGATCCAGTGGACCCGGCCCGGCTCGCTGAAGTCCCCCTCGCCGGGGTAGTCGGCCCAGCTGTCCTCCACGTACCAGGCGCCCCCCACGATCCCGGTCCGGAAGTCGATGCAGTAGGTCGGCAGGGTGCGGTCGCCCAGGTCGAGGCCGAAGGTCGCGGTGGTGGTGAACTCCTCGCCCCGCATGACGATCCCGTGCCCGTGCTCGTCGACCCCCGTGTACTGCCCGCGGACGGGGTCGGCGGCGGCCGGGAGGGCCAGCGGGCCCGCGAGGAGCACGGTGGCGGTGAGCGCGGCGAGGGCGGGGCGGCGGAGTGCGGACGCGTTCACGGTTCTCTTTCCGTCGGGGGGAGCGGAGGGGGAGAGGTGCTCGGGAACGGCGGCGGGGTACCTGTTCCGCTGGGGGATACCGGGCCGATGGTAGCGATTCAACTCCATGAGACCAACCCTCGGTAGTGGCTCAAGTGCACTGTGTCCACAGTTGGGGTTTTTGTCCGTTGAACACATGACAAAGGGCCCCGTCCTGTAACAGGACGGGGCCCCAGGGCCGGTGGATTACTCCTGGCCGGAAGCGGCCTTGCGCTTGCGGCTCAGGTAGATCGCGCCGCCGCCGGCGCCGAGGGCGGCGACACCCGCGGCGACCAGGCCGAGGAGGGCGCCACCGGTGACCGGCAGGGCCGGGCGGTCATCGTCCGGAGCGGTCGGCCTCGGGGAGGCCGGGGTGGAGGGGGACTCCGACGGCGTCGGGGTCGGGGTCGGGCCCGGGGTCGGCGACGGGGACTCGCTGGGCTCCTCGGAGGGGGACGGGGAGGGGCTCGGGGAGGGCTCCTCGCCGCCGCCGGCGGTCCAGGTGGCCGTCGCGGAGGCCGAGACGGTGACCTTCTCGGTCTTGGCGGTGATCAGCGTCTGGGTCGGCTCGGCCGGGTCCTCGCCCTTGAACAGGCGGCCCGCGGACACCTCGGCGGTGGTCTCCAGGGAGAAGGACGCCTGGCCGGCCTCGGTGCCCGCGGGCACCTCGAAGCCGACCTTGTCGCCGTTCTCGACGGACTCCACCTGCTCGCCGGTCTCCAGGTCGACCAGCGTGACGCCCGCGGGGGCGGTCAGGTCCACGTCGATGGCGGAGGTCGCGTTGGTCTCGATGGTGAACTCGCCGACGGTCGATCCGGCCTCACCCTCGGCGGTGCCGGGGGTGACGGTCAGGGACGGGCCCGGCTCCTGGGGGAGGTCCACGGCGTTCTCGACCAGGTAGTCGTAGACCTTCCTGACGCCTTCGGGGTCGTTGGCGGTGACCTTGGCCCCGTTGGTGAAGTGCCAGATCGCGGCCTGGGTTGCGGCGATGGCGTGCCTCTCCGAGAAGCGGCTGTTGGTCACGCCAGCGTTCTCGGCCAGCTGCTCGGCGGAGATCGTCGGGTAGCTGTTCTGGAGGATCCAGTGGACCTTGCCCGGGGCGGAGAAGGCGCCCTGGCCCGGGTAGTTCGCCCAACTGTCCTCGACGTACCAGGCATTGCCGCGGATGCCGGTCTCCAGGTCGATGCAGTACGTGGTGAACGTGCTGCCGTCCTCCAGTTCGAGGGTGAAGAGCATCGTGCTCTGGCTTACACCGTCCATGCGGACGTCTACACCACGGTCCGCCGGACCCGTGTACTGCGCGCGGACGGCGTTGTCGGCGGCGGCCGGGGCGGCCAGGCCCAGGGCGAGGAGGGCTGCCGCGCCTGCGGCGACGGTCGTGCGCCCGAGGGCACGGGGGAGGGACACGTTCGTCACGTCTCTTCCTTGAGTTCTGCGGTGGTGTCCGCGGAGGGACCAGGGGATGCTCGCACGGCAGGAGGAACACCGTGAGGAGGGTGAGCGGGGAGTCGGCGAATACCGCGTGACCGATATTAGCGATATGGGATGTCCCCACCAAGCCGAGAGAGGCGGGGCCCCGGAGCGCGGTTCGCGGCTCCCGGAAGAGGACGCGCGGGCGGGGCGAACGGTGTACACGCGAAAGCCCCCTCCCGGGTGAATCCCGGGAGGGGGCTCTCACGAGGTGGCCTTAGTCCTCGGTGGAGGTACCGGCCGCCTTGCGCTTGCGGCTCAGGTAGATCGCGCCGCCGCCGGCGCCGAGGGCGGCGATGCCCGCGGCGACCAGGCCGGCCAGGGCGCCACCGGTGACCGGCAGGGCCGGACGGTCATCGTCCGGGGCGCTCGGCTTCGGGGAGGCCGGGGTGGAGGGGGACTCCGACGGCGTCGGGGTCGGCACCGGGGTCGGGGCCGGGGACTCACTGGGCTCCTCGGACGGGGACGGGGAGGGAGTGGGCTCCTCGCCGCCGCCGGCGGTCCAGGTGGCGGAGGCCGAGGCGGAGGCCGTGGTCTCGCCGCCCTCGGCGGTGATCAGGGTCTGGGTCACGATCTCGATGCCCTGGAACAGGCGGCCGGTCGCGACGTGGGCGCTGGTCTCCAGGGAGAAGGAGGCCTGGCCCGCCTCGGTGCCCGCGGGCACCTCGAAGCCGACCTTGTCGCCGTTCTCGACCTCGGTCACGGCCTCGCCGGTCTCCAGGTCGACCAGCTCGACGCCCGCGGGGGCGCTCAGGTCCACCTCGATGGCGGAGGTCGCGTTGGTCTCGATGGTGAACTCGCCGACCGTGGTGCCGGCCACGCCCTCGGCGGTGCCGGGGGTGATGCTCAGGGTCGCGTCGGGCTCGGAGGTCTGCGGCAGGTCCTCGGCGTTGCCGACCAGGTACTCGTAGACGGCCTTGACGCCGGCGGAGTTGTCGTCGGTCAGGTCCATGCCGTTGCTGAAGTGCCAGATGGCGGCCTGGGTGCCGCCCAGGGCGTCCTTCGGGGTCAGGCCCTCGACCCCGGCGGCGGCGCCCAGCTCCTCGGCGGTGACGTTCGGGTAGGCGTTCTGGAGGATCCAGTGGACCTTGGCGGGCTCGGCGAAGTCGCCCTTGCCCGGGTAGTTTTCCCACTTGTCCTCGGCGTAGCCCGCGCCGCTCACGATGCTCGTGCTGAAGTCGATGCAGTACGTGGTGAGGATGGTGCCGTCTTGCAGCTTCAGGTTGAAGAGGCTGGTGGAGGCGGCGCCGCCGTCCATCTTGACGCGGGTGCCGCTCTCGGCGTTGCCGACGTAGGTGCCGGTGACCGCGCCCTCGTAGAGCTCGGGCTCGGCGGAGGCGGGGGCCGCCAGGCCGAAGGCGAGGAAGGCGGCGGCGGTGGCCGCCAGGCCCGCGCGCCCGGCGGTGCGGAGGAGGGAGATCTGAGTCAAGTCGTATCCCGGTGTCATCTAGGGGTGACCGGATGGAAACGGTTCGGGTCGCGGTAGGGGACCGCGGTGCGATCCGTGCGAAGGACGGGCGGTACAGGCCGCCACACGTGCGTCCGGGTCGGGGGTAGCAACGTCGGGGTCAGGCGGCGTGGAGCCGTGGGGAAGGGCGTGGGAGCGTCCCGGTCCCGGGCTGAGCCGTCTCGCGGGGGCGGGCCTGCGGCGCCGCACTAGGTCGATCGCCCGCCCGATACTAGCGATCCCATTCGCCACTTCCAACCCGGTTCGCGAAAAATGTGACCGGATACGGGCGAGAAAAAATGGCGCGCGGTCAGGGCCGCATTATGGGCGAATGTTATGCAACTGAACGGGGGTCACTCGCGTCGCTTGCGGCCCAGAACCAGGATGATCAGGCCCGATACCACCAGGGCACCCGCGATGACCAGCAGCCCCGACAGCCAGGTGCCCGTCGTCGGCAGGTCCTCCTCGGGGATTCGGTCGGCCTCGGTCGGCGTGGCCTCCGGGCTCGGTGCGGCCTCGGTGAGGGGCTCTTCGGGCTCCGGCTCCGGGGTTTCGGCCGGGGTTTCGGGCACCGGAGTCGGCTCGGGGCTCGGGGCGCGCCAGGTGACCGTCGCCGTGGTGGTGATGGTCGCCTCGGCCGGCTCGGCGGTGACCAGCGGGCGGGTGCGCACCCCGTCGCGGCCGGTGAACAGGCTCCCCTCGGCCAGCGGCAGGTCCTCGCCGCGCACGTGCAGGGTCACCACCCCGGCCGGGACGGACGGGCTCACGTCCAGGTACACCGGGTCGCCGTCGACGGCCCGGTCGGTCCGGCCGCCCTGCGCGTCCACCAGCCAGGAGGCGGGCGCCCCGCTGAGCGACAGGCTCACCGGCCCGTCGCCGGTGCTCGACACGGTGAGCGGGCCCAGGGGCTCCTGCGGGGCGGTGGCCTCCAGGTGGCCGGGGTCCACGGTCAGCGGGCGCGGCCCCGCCGGCAGGACCCCCTCGGCCTCGGTCAGGTGGTCGTACAGGGCCAGCACGGCCTCGTCGTTGGCCTCGCGGTCCGGCTCGGTGCCCGACAGCACCTTCCACAGGGCGGCCTGGGTGCCGGCGATCGCCTGCTCCTCGCCCAGCGGCAGGCCGACGTCCAGGCCCAGCGACAGCAGGTCCACGTGGGGGTAGGAGTGGGCGACGATCCACCGGGCGCGGTCGCCGTCCCCGGCCCCGGTGTCGGACCAGCCCGACTCCACGTAGGCGGCACGCCGGCGGACCTCGCCGTCGGGCGAGGCGGTGTAGGCGCGCACGGCGCCCTCGTTCCCGGTCCGCAGGCTGTAGAGCGCGGTGGGCACGGGTCCGCCGCCGGCGGTGACGAGGTCCGTCCCGGCCACGGCGTCGCGCTCCACACGGGAGAAGTCGTCGGCGAGGGCGGCCGGGGCTCCGGCCAGGGCCGCGACGAGGGCGACCGAGGAAAACAGCGTTGCGCACCGAAGCAGGACGCCCATGTACAGCTCCCGTGTTCGGCCTGGCGAAATCGTCTCCTGGGGACACTCAGACTAACGGTCCGGCACCGTGGGTGACGAAGGAACACCTCTACGGTGGCCTGATCGTGCGCATCACGTGACATCCGGCGTCGGACGCGTCACCCCCGGGCGCTCGGTAGGCTGACCTGGAAGGTATGTCCTCTACGGAAACGGGTTTGCGGCGATGGCCCACGCGGTGACTCCCACCACCAACGGCGGCCCGGTGGCCTACGAGCAGGCGCTGGCCGAATACGAGCCGGTGCTCGGCCTGGAGACCCACATCGAGCTGGGTACCGCCTCGAAGATGTTCTGCTCCTGCCCGACCGGGTTCGGCGCGGAGCCCAACACCCAGGTGTGCCCGGTCTGCCTGGCGCTGCCCGGCTCCCTGCCGGTGGTCAACGCCAAGGCCGTCGAGGGCGCCGTCCGCCTGGGCCTGGCGCTCAACTGCTCCGTCGCCCCCTGGGGCCGGTTCGCCCGGAAGAACTACTTCTACCCGGACATGCCGAAGAACTACCAGATCTCCCAGTACGACGAGCCGATCTGCGTCGACGGGTACCTGGACGTGACGGTGGACACCCCCGACGGGCCGCGCGAGTTCCGGGTGGAGATCGAGCGCGTCCACATGGAGGAGGACACCGGCAAGACCTCCCACGTGGGCGGGGCCACCGGCCGCATCCACGGCGCCGAGTACTCCATCGTCGACTACAACCGCGCGGGCATCCCGCTGCTGGAGATCGTCACCAAGCCGATCACCGGCACCGGCGAGCTGGCCCCGCTGGTGGCCCGCGCCTACGCCGCCGAGCTGCGCGACCTGGTCCGCTCCCTGGGCATCTCCGACGTCCGCATGGAGGAGGGCTCCATGCGCTGCGACGTCAACGTCTCCATCAACGAGCGCGGCGCCGCCGAGTGGGGCACCCGCAGCGAGACCAAGAACGTCAACTCCCTGCGCTCGGTCGAGCGCGCCGTCCGCTCCGAGATCGAGCGGCAGGCGGGCGTGCTCAAGGCGGGCGGCAAGGTCGTCCAGGAGACCCGCCACTTCCAGGAGCACACCGGCTCCAGCGTCTCCGGCCGCAGCAAGGAGGAGGCGCAGGACTACCGCTACTTCCCGGACCCCGACCTGGTCCCGGTCGCCCCGTCCGCGGAGTGGATCGAGGAGCTGCGCGCCACCCTGCCGGAGCTGCCCGCCGCCAAGCGGGCCCGCATCCGCGCCGAGTGGAACCTCAGCGACACCGAGCTGCGCGACCTGGTCAACGCGGACGCGGTCGAGCTGGTGGAGGCCACCGTCGCCGCCGGGGCGCCCTCGGGCGAGGCCCGCAAGCTGTGGCTGAACGAGCTGTCCCGCCGCGCCACCGAGCAGGAGGTGGAGCTGTCCGCCCTGCCGATCACCCCCGCCCAGGTCGCGCGGATCATCGCCCTGGTCGCCGAGGGCACGCTCACCAACAAGCTGGCCCGCCAGGTCGTCGAGGGCGTGCTCGCCGGTGAGGGCGAGCCCGACGCGGTCGTCGAGGCCCGCGGCCTCAAGGTCGTCAGCGACGACGGCGCGCTGGGCGCCGCCGTCGACGCCGCCATCGCCGCCGACCCCGACGCCGCGGACAAGGTGCGCGGCGGCAAGGTCGCCGCGGCCGGCGCCCTGGTCGGCGCGGTCATGAAGGCGACCCGCGGGCAGGCCGACGCCGGGCGCGCCCGGCAGCTGATCCTGGAGCGGCTCGGCGTCTCCTGACCCCGCGTGTGCCCGGCGCCACGCCGGGAGCGGGACGGTGCCCGTCCCGGATCCCCTAGGGTTCAGGGTGTGCCGCGGTTGCCGGATGACGGGCGCGGCACACCCGGGAGCATTCAGGGGACTCCGGCGTCCGCTACGGCGGTCACGATGGGTGACGACTCCGTCGTCATCTCTCGTCCGGTCCTCAATCGCCATGTGACCTTGGTTGCATAGGGTTGCGACCGCACGGTGGTGCCGCGGTCGACGGCGACCGCCCGCCGCCGGGACGTCCCGGTCCCACGAGATCGCCGGTCCGCGCGCCGCACGTCCGAGCGCGCCCGGAATCGTCACGACGCGAGGTGGGTGCTCCATGTCCGAGGAGAGAGCGTGTCCGCGGCGATCCGCCACGGAGTCCACAGCGCGCCCGCTGGGAGGTCGGTAATGGGAACCCGGGCACGTCGCCTGTCGGTCAGCGGGCTCGTCGCCTTGTTCCTCGTCTACCTCGCGGCGACCCTGGTCCCCGTCGGGGCGGAGGGCACCGTCGCGTCCCTGCTCGGCGAGTGGCCCGCCTCCGCGGCGGCCGGGGCCGCGGGCGCGTCCCTGCTGCTGGCCTCGCGCCGCTGGGCGGCCACCGGCGCCGACCGGGAGGCCCACGCCGACGGCGCGGACGGCCCGGCCGCGCTGCGCAACCTCGGCTTCGCCGCCCTGGCCTGGTGCGCGGGCGGCGTCACCCACGGCATCACCCGGATACTCAGCTCCGGGTCGGTGCTGTCCCTGACCCTGGGCGACCTGTTCGCGCTGGCGGCGCTGCCGCTGTTCGTGGTGGGGTTCACCCGCTTCGCCCCCTGGCCGGGGGGCCTGCGCACCGCGCTGCGGCACATCACCGACAGCTACGTGTGCGCGGCCGCCGTCTTCGCCGTGGTGTGGCTGCTGCTGTTCTCGCCGCTCTACGACGAGCTGGGCGAGGGCTCGGGGGTGCTGGGCTTCGCCCTGGTGTACCCGGTGGCCGACATCGCGGTGCTGTGCCTGCTGATCCCGCTGGTCTTCATGTCGCCGCACAGCACGCGGCGCGCGGTGCTGCTGGCGATCGGCGCGCTCATCGTCATCGCCGCCTCGGACATGATCGGCGCCATCAGCCGCCTGACCGGGCCGCCGGTGCTGGGCGGGCTGGAGCACCCCGTCCGCTTCCTGGGGTTCGCGCTGATGGGGGCGCTGCCGTGGCTGGTGGAGCACCGCCCCGGCGCCCGGCCGCGCAGGATCACCGGGCGGGGCCTGTACCGGTTCGCCCCGGAGCTGGCCGCGGTGGGCGCCGTCGCGGTCTCCGCGGTGGTGCTCACGGTGGCGGGCCTGCGGCTGCCGGGGGTGGCCCCGGTGCTGCCGCTGGCGGCGGGCACCGCCGTGCTCGTGCTGCTGGTGCGCATCCTCGGCATGCTGGAGGAGAACGCGACCCTCACCCGGATGGTGCGCAACCGCGAGGGGCACTTCCACGAGCTGGCCCGCAACAGCGGCGACGTCATCCTGGTGCTGGACCGCGACGGCGGGGTGACCTACGTCAGCCCGGGCACCGCGGAGGCGTTCGGGTACCGGCTGGACGACGTGCTGGCCGCGCCGGTGACGGCGCTCATCCACCCCGAGGACATGGACCGCGTCGAGGCGGTCACCGCCCTGTTCGACGCGCGCGACGGCCAGGGCGTGCACCTGAGGCTGCGCGTACGCGCGGCGGACGGCACCTGGCGGCACACCGAGTCCACGGTGTCCCTGTACGAGCAGCCCGGCGAGCCGGACCGGCTGCTGGTGACCACCCGGGACATCAGCGCGCAGGTGGCGCTCCAGGACGAGGTCGAGCACCTGACCTTCCACGACGGGGTGACCGGGCTGCCCAACCGGGCCTACCTGGAGGAGCGGGCCAGCGACGTGCTGGCGCACCGGGCGATCAGCGACGAGCCCACAGGGGACATCGCGGTGCTCTTCCTGGACCTGGACGGGTTCACGGCGGTCAACGACTCCGCCGGGCACGTGCGCGGCGACCACCTGCTGGCGCAGGCGGCGCGCAGGCTGCGCGGGGAGCTGGAGTCGGGTGCGACGCTGGCGCGCTGGGGCGGCGACGAGTTCGCCGTCCTCATCGAGGGCGTGCCCCGGGCGCAGCGGGTGGTGGACCTGGCCGAGCGGCTGGGCCGGGTGATCGCCTCGGAGCCGTTCCAGGTGGCCGACCGGGAACTGGTGCTGACGGCCAGCCTGGGGGTGGCCTTCGCCGAGCCGGACACCGACAGCGGCGACCTGCTGCGCAACGCCGACGTGGCGCTGACCCGGGCCAAGGAGCGCGGGCCGGGCAACGTCGAGGTGTACGCGGCGCACATGCACGACACGGTGGTGTCCCGGCTGGAGCTCCAGATCCGGCTGCGCCGGGCGCTGGCGGAGGGCGAGTTCTTCCTGGAGTACCAGCCCATCGTGGACCTGGGCACCTCCCAGGTGACGTCGGTGGAGGCGCTGGTGCGCTGGAACCGCGACGGCGAGACCGTGGGCCCGGACGGGTTCCTGGGCGCGGCCGAGGAGTCCGGGCTGATCGTGCCGCTGGGGGAGTGGATCCTGCGGGAGGCGTGCGAGAAGGTCGCGGTGTGGCGGGTGTCGGACTGGGACATCGGCCTGTCGGTCAACCTGTCCGTCAAGCAGGTACTGTCGCCGCGCTTCGTGGAGGCGGTGGAGTCGGCGCTCGCCGAGTCCGGCCTGTCCGCCGAGGTGCTCACCCTGGAGGTGGACGAGGACGTCCTGCTCGACGGCGGCGGCGAGGCGGTGCAGCGCCTGGCGGAGCTGCGGGAGCTGGGCGTGCAGCTGGCCATCGACGACTACGGCATGGGGTACGCCTCGCTGGCGCACCTGCGCCGGCTGAGCGTGGACGCCATCAAGGTCGACCCGTCGTTCATCGCCGACCTGGGCCGCGACGACACGGTCACCCTGCTCACGCACACGATCATCCAGCTCGGCCGGGACCTGGGCGTCCAGGTGGTCGCCGAGGGCATCGAGCGCCCCGAGCAGCTGGAGCAGCTGCGGGCGATGGGCTGTGACCGCGGCCAGGGCTTCCTGGTCGCCCGCCCCATGGCCGCCTCCGGTGTGGAGTCCCTCGTCGGCGGCGAGGCCGGCGCCAACCTGTGAGGGGCCGTACCCGGCGGCCGCGTTAAGGCGGGCTAACGGGTGGACTCCATGGCCCCTGTTACGTGTTCTCCGTTACACGTAACAGGGGCTTTTTCGGTGTTCGTCCTGTTCGGAGGGGTGTCCGCGGGGCGCCGGCGGTCGCATACTGACATTGCCGTCTCAGTATGCGAGACAATATGAAGTTCTGGTTGACGGGCGGACGCCTCTTCGGCCAAGGTTGGGAGCGTGAAGAGCAACTCCCTGATTCTCGTACTTGGTCGGCGCGCAGCCCACTGAGTCACTTCTGCTGCGCGCCACCCCTCGACCGCCATGGGCGGTGGGGGTTTTTTTATTGCCGCACCAGGCCACGACGAGTCAGTCCCACCACGAACCAGAGCCCCCGTGCCGCTCTGGGCCCTCGCTAAGGATCTTGAGATGACCGAGCAGATGACCGGCGCACAATCGCTGATCAGGTCGCTGGAGCAGGTCGGTGTCGACACCGTCTTCGGGATTCCCGGCGGCGCCATCCTTCCCGCCTACGACCCCCTCTACGACTCCGCGAAGGTGCGCCACATCCTCATGCGCCACGAGCAGGGCGCCGGTCACGCAGCCGAGGGTTACGCCTACGCCACCGGCCGGCCCGGGGTCTGCATGGCCACCAGCGGCCCCGGTGCCACCAACCTGGTCACGCCGCTGGCGGACGCCTACATGGACTCGGTGCCCATGGTCGCCATCACCGGGCAGGTCGCCTCCCCGATGATCGGCACGGACGCCTTCCAGGAGGCGGACATCTGCGGCATCACGATGCCGATCACCAAGCACAACTTCCTGGTCAAGGACGTGCGCGACATCCCGCGCACGGTCGCCGAGGCGTTCCACATCGCCTCCAGCGGCCGCCCCGGCCCGGTCCTGGTCGACATCTCCAAGGACGCGCTCCAGGCCGGCGCCGAGTTCGTCTGGCCCGAGCGCCTGGACCTGCCCGGCTACCGCCCGGTCACCAAGCCGCACGGCAAGCAGGTCCGCGAGGCCGCCCGGATGATCCTCGACGCCAAGCGCCCCGTCCTGTACGTCGGCGGCGGCGTCCTGCGCGCCGGCGCCTCGGCCGAGCTGCGCGTCCTGGCCGAGCTGACAGGCGTCCCGGTCGTCACCACGCTGATGGCCCGCGGCGTCTTCCCCGACAGCCACCCCCAGTTCGTCGGCATGCCGGGCATGCACGGCGACGTCGCCGCCGTCGGCGCCCTCCAGAAGGCCGACCTGATCGTCGCCCTGGGGGCCCGGTTCGACGACCGCGTCACCGGCCGGCTGGACAGCTTCGCCCCCGACGCCAAGGTCGTCCACGCCGACATCGACCCGGCCGAGATCTCCAAGAACCGCCACGCCGACGTCCCCATCGTCGGCGACTGCCGCGAGGTGCTCGCCGACCTGGTGGTCGCCGTCCGCGGCGACCAGGAGAAGGGCCGCGCCGGGGACTACGGGGCCTGGTGGCAGCAGCTCGGCCGCCTCCAGGAGACCTACCCCAAGGGCTACGACGCCCCCGACGACGGCACCCTCTCCCCGCAGATGGTCATCGAGCGGCTGGGCAGGGTCGTCGGCCCCGAGGCCACCTATGTGGCGGGCGTCGGCCAGCACCAGATGTGGGCCGCCCAGTTCATCGACTACGAGCGCCCCGGCGCGTTCGTCAACTCCGGCGGCCTGGGCACCATGGGCTTCTCCGTCCCCGCCGCCCTGGGCGCCAAGGTCGGCGACCCGGACCGCACGGTCTGGTCGATCGACGGCGACGGCTGCTTCCAGATGACCAACCAGGAGCTGGCCACCTGCGCCATCGAGGGCATCCCCGTCAAGGTCGCCGTGGTCAACAACGGCAACCTGGGCATGGTCCGGCAGTGGCAGACCCTGTTCTACGAGGGCCGCTACTCCAACACCGACCTGCAGACCTCGCCCCGCGACGAGAAGGTCCGCATTCCGGACTTCGTCAAGCTGTCGGAGGCGTACGGTTGTGTCGGCCTGCGGTGCGAGCGCGCGGAGGACGTCGACGCCACCATCGAGAAGGCCATGGCGATCGACGACGTCCCGGTCGTCATCGACTTCACGGTCAACCACGACGCGATGGTCTGGCCGATGGTCGGGCCCGGCGTCAGCAACGACAACATCCAGTACGCGCGCGACATGGCGCCGAGCTGGGACACCGAGGACTAAGAGGAGCAGGCCGACCACCATGAGCCGTCACACGCTTTCCGTCCTGGTGGAGGACACCCCGGGCATCCTCGCCCGCGCCTCTGCCCTCTTCTCCCGCCGCGGGTTCAACATCGACTCGCTCAGTGTCAGCACCACCGAGTATCCGGGCCTGTCCAGGATGACGATCGTGGTCAACTGCGACCTCCACCCCTTGGAGCAGGTGACCAAACAGCTCAACAAGCTGATCAACGTCGTCAAGATCGTGGAGATGGACACCACCGCGTCGGTCCAGCGCGAGCTGCTGCTCGTGAAGGTCAAGGCCGACGCGTCGAGCCGCACCCATGTGCTTCAGACGGCCGAGCTGTTCCGCGCGCACGTCGTGGACGTCAGCCCGGACGTCGTCGTCATCGAGGCCACCGGCGACCCCGAGAAGCTCGATGCCCTGGTGAAGAACCTGGAGCCGTTCGGCATCCGGGAACTGGTCAAGTCAGGGCTGGTCGCCCTGGGGCGCGGGCCGCGGTCGATCACCGACCGCTCCCTGCGGGCGGTCGAACGCACCGCCTGAGGATCCCGGCGCCCGGACACGGCCGGGTGCCCCCGCGTCCCCCAACGAATGTGAAGAACAAGGAGTAACCCCAAGTGGCAGCACAGATGTACTACGACGACGCCGCGGACCTCGGGCTCATCCAGAGCAAGAAGGTCGCCGTGATCGGTTACGGCAGCCAGGGCCACGCGCACGCGCTGTCGCTGCGGGACTCGGGCGTCGACGTCCGGATCGGCCTGGCCGAGGGCTCCAAGAGCCGCGCCAAGGCGGAGGAGGAGGGCCTGCGCGTCCTCACCCCGGCGGAGGCCACCCGCGAGGCCGACGTCATCATGATCCTGGTCCCGGACCACATCCACCGCGACCTGTACGCCGCGGAGATCGAGCCCAACCTGGAGCCGGGCAACGCCCTCTTCTTCGGCCACGGCTTCAGCATCCGCTACGGGCTCATCACCGCGCCCGAGGGCGTGGACGTCGCCATGGTCGCCCCCAAGGGCCCGGGCCACCTGGTGCGCCGCCAGTTCGAGGCCGGGCGCGGCGTCCCCTGCCTGGTCGCGGTCGAGAAGGACGCCAGCGGCCAGGCCTGGGACCTCGCGCTGTCGTGGGCCAAGGGCATCGGCGGCACCAAGGCCGGCGTCATCAAGACCACGTTCGAGGAGGAGACCGAGACCGACCTGTTCGGTGAGCAGGTCGTGCTCTGCGGCGGCACCGAGGAGCTGGTCAAGGCCGGTTTCGCCACCCTGGTCGAGGCGGGCTACCAGCCGGAGATCGCCTACTTCGAGTGCCTGCACGAGCTGAAGCTCATCGTCGACCTCATGTACGAGGGCGGCATCTCCAAGATGAACTGGTCGGTGTCGGACAACGCCGAGTACGGCGGCTACACCCGCGGTCCGCGCCTCATCACCGAGCAGACCCGCGAGGAGATGCGCAAGATCCTGCGCGAGATCCAGGACGGCTCCTACGCCAAGGAGCTCATGGACGAGTTCGACGCCGGGCAGCCGACGTTCACCAAGCGCCGCGAGGCCGAGCAGAACGAGCAGATCGAGAAGGTGGGCGCCGAGCTGCGCCCGCTGATGAGCTGGCTCAAGGGCTGAGCGGAGTCCTCGTGAGATGGGGGTGGGTGGCTACGACCACCCGCCCCCATCGGGCTTCCCTACCTCCGCAGTAGACTTCCTCCCGGCCGTCCTCACCCGATCGCGGTAGGGCCTGACCTGCGCGAATCGGGACGCACCACCCGAAAAGGAACCCCTGTGTCCAAACCCGCCGTACTCGTAGCGGAAGAACTCTCGCCCGCCGGAATCGCGCTGCTCGAAGAGGACTTCGAGGTCCGCCGCGTCGACGGCGCCGACCGGTCCCGGCTCCTGCCGGCCCTGGCCGACGTGGACGCGCTGATCGTGCGCAGCGCCACCAAGGTGGACGCCGAGGCCCTGGCCGCGGCCCCCCGCCTCCAGGTGGTCGCCCGGGCCGG
Source organism: Nocardiopsis sp. NPDC006139 (assembly GCF_040614155.1). Lineage (NCBI taxonomy): Bacteria > Bacillati > Actinomycetota > Actinomycetes > Streptosporangiales > Nocardiopsidaceae > Nocardiopsis > Nocardiopsis sp. NPDC006139. Next base: position 212,027 of record NZ_JBEXTT010000004.1, on the reverse strand, counting down.
CGTCGGCCTGGACAACGTGGACGTGGAGGCCGCCACCAAGGCGGGCGTGCTGGTGGTCAACGCCCCGACCTCCAACATCGTCAGCGCCGCCGAGCAGGCCGTGAACCTGCTGCTGGCCAGCGCCCGCAACACCGCCCCCGCGCACAACGCGCTGGTCAACGGCGAGTGGAAGCGGTCCAAGTACACCGGCGTCGAGCTGTACGAGAAGACGATCGGCGTCGTGGGCCTGGGCCGCATCGGCGCCCTGGTCGCCCAGCGCCTGCTGGCCTTCGGGACCCGGGTCATCGCCTACGACCCGTTCGTGCAGCCCGCGCGCGCCGCCCAGATGGGCGTGGAGATGACCACGCTCGACGACCTGCTCGGGCGCGCCGACTTCATCACCATCCACCTGCCCAAGACCAAGGACACCCTCGGCCTGATCGGCGAGGAGGCGCTGCACAAGGTCAAGCCGAACGTGCGGATCATCAACGCCGCGCGCGGCGGGATCCTGGACGAGGACGCGCTGTACCGGGCGATCAAGGACGGCCGGGTCGCGGGCGCGGGCATCGACGTGTTCGCCAAGGAGCCGTGCACGGACAGCCCGCTGTTCGAGTTCGAGAACGTGGTCGTGGCCCCGCACCTGGGCGCCAGCACCCACGAGGCGCAGGAGAAGGCGGGCACCCAGGTGGCCCGCTCGGTCAAGCTCGCGCTGTCCGGCGAGTTCGTGCCCGACGCGGTCAACGTGCAGGGCACCGGCGTGGCCGAGGAGATCAAGCCGGGCCTGCCGCTCACCGAGAAGCTGGGCCGGGTCTTCACCGCCCTGGCCGGCGCGCTGCCCAGCCGCATCGACGTGGAGGTGCGCGGGGAGATCGCCGCCCACGACGTCAAGGTGCTGGAGCTGGCCGCCCTCAAGGGCGTGTTCGCCGACGTGGTCGAGGACACGGTGACGTTCGTCAACGCCCCGCTGCTGGCCAAGGAGCGCGGTGTGGAGGTCGACCTCGTCACCAGCGACGAGAGCGGCGACTGGCGCAACCTCATCGCGGTGCGCGGCGTGCTGGCCGACGGCACCCGGGTGTCGGTGTCGGGCACGCTCACCGGTCCCCGCCAGGTCGAGAAGCTGGTGGAGGTCAACAACTACACCCTGGAGATCGGCCTGGCCGAGCACATGGTGTTCCTGTCCTACGACGACCGCCCCGGCGTGGTCGGCAAGGTGGGCGCCCTGCTGGGCGACGCCGGGGTCAACATCGCCGGCATGCAGGTCATCCGGGACCAGGAGGGCGGCCGCGCGCTCATCGCGCTGACCGTCGACTCCGCGGTGCCGGACGCGGTCCTGGCGTCGATCTCCGCCGAGATCGACGCCGAGGTCACCCGCCAGGTCGACCTGGAGGACTGACCCGGCCGCGCCGAGGGACGAGGAGGGGCCGCACCGTGAGGTGCGGCCCCTTTTCCGATGTTAAACGGCTTTTCTTGGAATTCGCCTTTTCTGTGAAGTCTGGGGTCGGTGAGGGATTTCCTGCCGATCGGCTCCGGGGCTTTCGGTATTCGGTGTCTCTGTTTACTCCTGCTTTCCTTTTTCGGCGGCGCCCTCTGCGGCCGGGGCTCATAAGGTTTCCTGGGACATATGAGTCGAACGGTTTTCCCTGGGGGCGGGGTTGAAGCTTTCGCGTTCTCGAATTCTCTTTCTCGGTGCACTTTCCGCCGGAATGGAGGTGGTGTTCCTGGGGGGCCTGGTCGCCTTCGGCCGCCTCTCCTTCCAGGACGCCGTCCAGCTGCTGGTGTGCACGGCGCTCCTCGGTACGTGCCTCGTCCTGGTCCTGGTGCTCCACCGGGTCAACCGCCAGCTCCGGACGCTCCGGGCCGGATTCGACCGGCAGGTCCGGGAGTTCGCCGAGATCTCCGGGGAGAACCGCGTCGAGCTCGTCGGCCGCGCCGACGACCTGGCCGAGCGCCTGACCCGCCTCGAACTCCGGCTCGCCTCCACGGGGGTGCGGATCACGCTGGACGGCCGCGACGCGGACGCCGCCCAGAGCCTGCGGAACCTCTCATGAGCCCCGCGCGGCGGACCCGGCTCGCCGGGTTCTTAGGACGCGGCCCCGTGCTGGTGTGCCGCTACGGCGGGGAGGGCGAACCGCCCCCGTCCGCGCTGCCCGGGAACGCGGTGTTCCTGGAACTGGAGGAACTGATCCGGGGGGAACGCCCCGCGTTCGACGGGGGACCCGGGTACGGGCAGGCGATGGTGATCGTTCCCGGAGTGCTCCGTCTACGGGCCCTGGTCCCGCACGCGCACCTGATCCCGTCCGTGCCCCGGCTCTCGGTCCTCATCGAGGCCTTCCGCGGGCCGGGCTCGCCCGTGCCGGCGTTCCCCGCGTCCCTTCCCGGCCCCGAACTCCTCGACTTCCGCGGCCGTGTGCTCCCCTGCGGCGGGCGCCTGGTCGAATTCGTCTTCGACAGCCCGGCACCGACGGCCGAGGTGTTGGCCGGGGTGGCCCGCGGCGCGCTCGGCGGCCGGCGCGGGGCGCCTCCCCTCCCCGTCGGCCGCGCGCTGGGCCCCGACGCGGGCTCGTGGCGGCCCGGGGAGCCCTTCCGCGCTCCTGCGGAACCGCTCGACCTCACCCTGCTCACCGGCGCGGGGACCCGCAACGACGACGTCCGGTCCCCGCACCTGGCCAGGCCCTCCGGGGCGGAGCTCTCCTGGGGTTCCGTGGGCCGGGCCGGTACCGACATCGCTCCGCTGCGTTCGCTGACCGTGGGGGATGTGCCTCCGGTGGATGAGCGTGTGGTGAACCCGGTGGGGTTCGTGCGGGGGTGTTCGTCGGTGGTGGGGCGGTTGGTGTGTCGGGAGGGGCGGTGGGTGCTGGTCGCGGGTGGTCGGGAGCGGTGGCGGGTTCCCGATGACGGGTCTGTGACCGATGTGGATGTGGCGGCGGTGCGTGATCTGCGTGCGGTGCGGGTGGAGTGGGGGCGCCATAGCGGTCCGTTGGCGGCGGTGCGTGCGGTGGCGGCGTTGGCGGTGGCGGGTGTTCCGGTGGTGTCGTCGGGTGTGCCTGCGTGGGCGGGGTGTCTGGGCGGGTCGTTGGTGGGGTTGATGGGTTCGGTGTCGGTGGCCGGGCTGGCGGACGCGCAGGTGCGTGAGGAGTTCAGTGTGCGGTTGCGTCGTGCGGCGTTGGGGTCGCACAGTGTGGCCGCGCGGTGGCGGGGGTTGGCGGTGCGGGCGGGGGTGGGGCCGGTTCCGGCGGCTTCGGTGTCGGTGGTGTTGTGCACGCGGCGGCCGGAGATGGTGGGGTTCGCGCTGCGGCAGGTGGGGCGGCAGCGGGGTGTGGATGTGGAGGTGGTGTTGGCGCTGCACGGGTTCGGTGCGGGTGTGCCGGGGGTGCGGGAGGCGGTGGAGGGGTTCCGGGCGTCGGGTGGCCGGCTGGTGGTGTGGGAGGCGCCGGGTGAGTGGGTGTTCGGTGCGGTGTTGAACGGGGCGGTGGCGCGGGCGTCGGGGTCGTTGGTGGCGAAGATGGACGATGACGACTGGTACGGGCCCGATCATCTGTCGGATCTGGTGTGGGCGCGTCGTTATTCGGGTGCGGACCTGGTGGGAACCGCGGCCGAATTCGTGTACCTGGAGCCCCTGGACGTCACGGTCAGGCTGGCCCAGCCGACCGAGTGCGCCTGGCACACCGCGGCGGGGGGCACCCTGTTCACGGACCGCAGGACACTGGAGGAGGCCGGGGGCTTCCCGGAGGTCCGTACCGGCGAGGACACCCGGCTGAACCTGGCCATCGGCAGGATGGGCGGCCGCATCCACCGCGGCCACGGCGGCAACTACGTGCTGCGCCGCAAGGCGTCCGGCCACACCTGGAGGGTGGGGAGCGGCTACTTCCTGAAGCACGGGGGCGAACGCCCCCTCCCCGGATGGCGGCCCAGTTCGCTGCTGGAGGCCGGGCCCGGCGAGGGGCCGCCGGGAGCGCGCCGGGCGGACCCGTGGACCGCGGGGGAGGAGCCCGCCCGCAGGGCGCCCGCGGAGGCGGCCCGGTGAGTGTGACGGAGCTCAACGGCGCGCTGCGCGCCGCTTCCCCGCGCGGGGCCCTGCTGTGCCACATCGGGCAGGGCACTTCGCGCCTCGCCCGCGCCGCCGCCACGGCGGGCGTCCGGCCCACGGACCTCGCGCAAGCCGACGCGGCCCCTCCGCCGGGGGCGGGGGACGGGCCCCTCGACCTCGTCGCCGTGCTGGCCGGGTCGATCACGGACCTGCGCCGCGGCATCCCCGCGACGGCGGGGCTCCCCGAGGCCGCCCGGGTCCTCGTCTGCGTCCGCTCGCCCGCCACCGCCCGGCGCCCGCCGCTGCCGGCCCTGCCGGACGCGGGCCGGTGGACCGGCCTCCTCGACGTGCGGGTCCGCCGGTCGGTCGGCTGGGGGTGGACGGCGGACCTCTTCTTCGAGTCCCCCGTGTCGGTGGCCGAGGTGCTGGCCGGGGTGGCCCGGGGGTTCCTGGGCGGCCGTCGCGGTACCGCCCCGGCGCCCCCCGCGGAGACGGCCGGGCCCGACGCCGGCCTGTGGCGCCCCGGCGAGGTCCCGCTGCGGGCGGCCGGCGGGAGCGAACCCGCCTCGGAGGTCCTCCCGGAGGCCGGGGAGGGGACCGGGGACCGGGGAGCGCCCCCGCGGCGCCCCCTCGCGGAGGGCTCCTGGGAACGGATCGGCTCCCCCGGCGCCGCGGACCTGTGCTCCCCCCTGCCCTCCGTGGGGGATGTGCCTCCGGTGGATGAGCGTGTGGTGAACCCGGTGGGGTTCGTGCGGGGGTGTTCGTCGGTGGTGGGGCGGTTGGTGTGTCGGGAGGGGCGGTGGGTGCTGGTCGCGGGTGGTCGGGAGCGGTGGCGGGTTCCCGATGACGGGTCTGTGACCGATGTGGATGTGGCGGCGGTGCGTGATCTGCGTGCGGTGCGGGTGGAGTGGGGGCGCCATAGCGGTCCGTTGGCGGCGGTGCGTGCGGTGGCGGCGTTGGCGGTGGCGGGTGTTCCGGTGGTGTCGTCGGGTGTGCCTGCGTGGGCGGGGTGTCTGGGCGGGTCGTTGGTGGGGTTGATGGGTTCGGTGTCGGTGGCCGGGCTGGCGGACGCGCAGGTGCGTGAGGAGTTCAGTGTGCGGTTGCGTCGTGCGGCGTTGGGGTCGCACAGTGTGGCCGCGCGGTGGCGGGGGTTGGCGGTGCGGGCGGGGGTGGGGCCGGTTCCGGCGGCTTCGGTGTCGGTGGTGTTGTGCACGCGGCGGCCGGAGATGGTGGGGTTCGCGCTGCGGTAGGTGGGGCGGCAGCGGGGTGTGGATGTGGAGGTGGTGTTGGCGCTGCACGGGTTCGGTGCGGGTGTGCCGGGGGTGCGGGAGGCGGTGGAGGGGTTCCGGGCGTCGGGTGGCCGGCTGGTGGTGTGGGAGGCGCCGGGTGAGTGGGTGTTCGGTGCGGTGTTGAACGGGGCGGTGGCGCGGGCGTCGGGGTCGTTGGTGGCGAAGATGGACGATGACGACTGGTACGGGCCCGATCATCTGTCGGATCTGGTGTGGGCGCGTCGTTATTCGGGTGCGGACCTGGTGGGAACCGCGGCCGAGTACTTCTACCTCGAACCCCTGTCCCTCACCGTCCGGTGGGACACCTTCTCCGAATGCTTCGCCGAGCACGTCTCCGGCGCCTGCCTCCTCACCGACCGGACCCTCCTGGAGGAGGTCGGCGGGTTCCGCCCCCTCCCGGTGAACGAGGACGCCGCGCTCCTGGAGGGGGCCCGGGCCGCCGGGGCCGCCGTCTACCGCGCACACGGCCTGGGGCACGTCATCCGCCGGGCCGGGCGCGGCCACACCTGGCTGGAGCGGATGGGGTTCTTCCTGCGCGACAGGGGAACGCAGTGGCGGGGCTGGCGGCCCAGCGCCCTGCTGGAGAGCGACCCCGGCGACGCGCCCCCCGGAGAGGCAGGGGGCCCCGCCGGGGCACCGGAGCGGGGGACCCCCTCCGGGCAGAGCACGAGCGACTGAGGAGACGGCCGTGACACTCGTCGACCATGCCGGGCAGCAGGTACTCGGCTCCACCGCACCCGCCCCGCCGCCGGTCCTGCGGCACAACGACTACTCGGCGCTGGAGCCGCCCCCGGTGGGGGAGTGGTCTCCGGTGCTGGGTGTGAGTGTGGTGGTCCCGGCGTTCGGGGGGCAGGAGAAGCTGGACCTGACGTTGGCCTCGTTGGCGGCGCAGGGGTATCCGCCGTCGTTGACCGAGGTCGTGGTGGTGGACGACGGGAGTGCTCCGGCTCTGCGGCTGCCGGAGCTGCGCCCGGAGAACACGCGGCTGGTACCGGCCCTGCCCGGCGGCTGGGGGCGTGCCCACGCCGTGCACTCGGGCGCCCTGTCCTGCGGGGGCGAGGTGCTGCTGTTCCTCGACGCGGACATGGTGGTGTTCCGCGACCACCTGGAGGCGCAGATGCGCTGGCACCACCTGGCCGACTACCTCGCGGTCACCGGGAACCTGCGCGTCGTCGAGGACACCGGACACCCGCCCACCCCGCGGGAGGTGTTCGAGGCCGTGGGAAAGGGGGAGGAGGAGCGGCTGGTCGAGGGGCCGGGGCGGGAGATGGAGTGGCTGGCCAAGGCCTACCGTACGACCGGGGACCTGCGGAAGGCCGGCCCCCGGGCGCACCGGTGCTTCATCGGGGCCACGGGCTCGGTCCACCGGGCCTTCTACCACGAGAGCGGGGGCATGGACCCCACCCTCCTGCTGGGCGAGGACACCCATCTGGGGTTCCGCATGCTCCAGAACGGAGCCGTCTTCGTGCCCGAGCGCGCCGCGGGCAGCTGGCACCTGGGCCTCCCCCACATGGAGAGGCGCCGCGCGGAGGCGATGCGCTTCAACCGGACCTTCGTGGGCAACCGCCTCCCCTACATGGCGGACTCCCGGCGCGTCCGGGGGCGGCGGTGGCAGGTCCCCGGGGTCGACGCGGTGGTGGAGGCCGAAGGGCACACGTTCGAGGAGGTCGCGGCCACCGTCGACGCGCTGCTGCGCGGTGACGCGTCGGACCTGAGGATCACCCTGGTCGGCGCCTGGGAGCCCGAGCGGGCGGCCCGGAGCAGACCGGCGGACGGCCCCGGCCAGGACCTGCGCCTGATCCGGGAGCACTACGGCGCGGAGCCCCGGGTCCGCTTCGCCGCCGCGGTGCCCGGCGCAGACCCGGACGTCCCCTTCCGCCTCCTCCTGGCACCCGGTCAGGTCCTCGCCCCCCACGCCGTGGACCGGATGGTCGACCGGATGGAGAAGAGCCGGTGCGGGCTCCTGCGGGCCACCGTCCTCGGGAACGACCTGGGGGGACCCCGGCTCGAACGCACCGCGGCCTTCGCACGGGCGCGCCGGCTGGCCGGGGAGGGCGAGGACCTGGAGGCGATGGTCGACCGCGTTTACGGCGTCCACTGGATGGACGGCGATTCGGAGCTGTTCCAGGAGGCGCCGGAGGCCCCCGCCGACTGGGAGGAGCAGGTCGCGCGGGCCCTGGCGGCGGCCGAGGGGCACCGCGCACGGGCCCGGGCCCTGGAGGGCAGGTTCCGCCGGCTGACCGGGGGCGGGCTCGGGCGGCTGCTGTGGCGGGTCCTGGGATGAGGGGTGACGCTGTGACGGGTGTCCGTTCCGAGGGCCTCCCCGCGGGCGCGGCGTGTGCGCCGCGGCCCGTGGTCCGGCGCAACGACCACACCGTGCTGGGCCCTCCGGCGCTGGGGGAGTGGTCTCCGGTGCTGGGTGTGAGTGTGGTGGTCCCGGCGTTCGGGGGGCAGGAGAAGCTGGACCTGACGTTGGCCTCGTTGGCGGCGCAGGGGTATCCGCCGTCGTTGACCGAGGTCGTGGTGGTGGACGACGGGAGTGCTCCGGCTCTGCGGCTGCCGGAGCTGCGCCCGGAGAACACGCGGCTGGTACCGGCCCCGCCCGGCGGCTGGGGGCCGGGGCACGCGGTCCACTCGGGGGTCCTGGCCTCCGAGGGCGAGGTGGTGCTCCGGCTGGACGCGGACATGGTGGTGTTCCGCGACCACCTGGAGGCGCAGATGCGCTGGCACCACCTGGCCGACTACCTCGCGGTCCTGGGTGACACGGTGTTCGAGGAGGGACCCTTCCACGACCTGACCCCCGAGGGGGTGAGGAGTATGGTCCTCGCCGCCGAGTGGCCGCGCCGCCGGCGGGAGAACGCCGCCCGGCCGGCGTGGATCGCCGAACTGCTGGAGGCCGTCGCGGGGCCGGCGGGTGCGGCGCACCGCGCCTGGGAGGTGTTCACCGGGGCCTCGTTCTCGGTCCGCCGGGCCTTCCTGGAGGAGGCCGGGGGCATCGACCCCGCCCTGAGCCTGGGCGAGGACAGCGAGCTCGGTTACCGCCTGGCCCAGCGGGGGGCCGTCTTCGTCCCCGACCCCGAGGCGGTCGGCCGGCATCTGGGCGTGCCCGCCACGGAGCACGACGGACCGCGGGTCCTGCGGGCCTCGCGGCCCGCCAAGGAGGACCGGATCCCCCTGATGTGGAGCCGCCGACAGGCGGCGTGGCGCTCCTGGCGGGTCCCCTACGCGCAGATCGCGGTGGACACCCGGGGGCAGGGCTACGACGGGGTCGCGGCCGTGGTGGACGGACTCCTGGGCGGTGCGCCCGCGGACATCGAGGTGGTGCTCTCGGGGGAGTGGTCCAAGGCCGGCCCCGGACGGCACGGGATGCTGGACGACCCGGACCTCGACGTGCGCCTGCTGAAGGAGTACTACCGCTGCGAACCGAGGGTCCGCTTCTGCGAGGGGGGATTCGAGCCGCACCCGGACGCGCCCTTCCGGCTGCTGGTGCCGGCGGGTTTCCCGGTGGCGCCCCATGCCCTGGCGGTGATGGCGGGGATCGCCGACAGGGAGCGGGCGGGGCTGGTCCTGACCCGGGGCGGGGGACCGCGGCTGGAGCGGACCTCGGCCTTCGCCCGGGCCCGGCTCCTGGGCGCCTCCCCGGAGGACCCGGACGCCGTCGTGGCCGATGTGTGGGGGACGGCGGAGGCGGACCGGGACGCGGTCGCCGCGACGGGGGAGGCGCCGGAGCCTCCCCCCTCGGACTGGGACAGGCGCCTGAAGAAGGCGCTCCGGAAGGCGGAGCGGGCCGAGGAGGAGGCCGACCGCTGGGAGCGGCGGATCCGTGCGCTCACACGGGGCCGCTGGACCGGGCTGACCCTGTGGGGGACGCGCTGACGACAGGGCAGGGGCGCGGTGTCCGATCGGAGGCCGCACCCCTTCTGTTCCGAGGTGGAACGCGGGCGCTCCCACCTGCGGCGACACGCGGTCGTCTCACATCGTGAGAACTTCTGGCCACATAGTTGGACATCCGATATTCTGTCGTCCTAGGAGCCAGCGGTGTCCGACTCCACCGGTCGACGCCGCCGTCCGCCGCTTCCGCCCGCCCCCACCCGGGTCCGCGGAGGCGGCCCCGGCGACCCCGCCGGGAACCACGCTCCCGTCTTTCTCTCATCTCTCGCGGTCACCGTGGACCGCGGCATCCGCACGGCGCGCCCATCCGGCCCGAGTGCACGCGATGCCGGTCACGCACCGCAATCGGAGTCCCACATGATGTACGACATGGTCGAGTACCCGTCCGCCTCCGACGTCGACGACGAGATCCACCGCGCGCTCCAGGACGCCCTGAACCGCCGCGACTGAAAGGTCGGGCGACGGACGCCGCCGGTCTCGCGGACCGGTATGGTTGTCTCATTCAGTGTTCATTCTGATCTCACCATGTGAGAAGTAGCCGGTGGGATCGCGATCGGAGCAGAGGCAGGCCGCATGGCAGCGCGCACGGTGAAACTGGCCGTCATCCCCGGCGACGGGATCGGACCCGAGGTCGTCGCCGAGGGCCTCAAGGTGCTGGAGGTCGCCGCCGCCCGGCACGACCTCGCCGTCGAGACCACCGAGTACGAGCTCGGCGCCCGGCTCTGGCACCGCACCGGCGAGACCCTGCCCGACTCCGTCGCCGCGGAGCTGGCGCAGCACGAGGCCGTCTACCTGGGCGCGGTCGGGGACCCCACGGTCCCCAGCGGCGTCCTGGAGCGCGGCCTGCTGCTGCGCCTGCGCTTCGACTTCGACCACTACGTCAACCTGCGCCCCGTGCGCCTGTACCCCGGCGTGGAGAGCCCGCTGGCCGGAGTGGGCCCCGAGGACATCGACATGCTCGTCGTCCGCGAGGGCACCGAGGGCCCCTACGCCGGGGCCGGCGGCGTCCTGCGCAAGGGCACGCCGCACGAGATCGCCACCCAGGACAGCGTCAACACCCGCTTCGGCGTGGAGCGCGTCGTCCGCTTCGCCTTCGCCAAGGCCGCCGAGCGCCCGCGCAAGAAGCTCACCCTGGTCCACAAGGACAACGTCCTGACCTTCGCGGGCGAGCTGTGGCAGCGCGTCGTCCGCGAGGTCGGCGCCGAGTACCCGCAGGTCTCGGTCGACTACTGCCACGTCGACGCCGCGGCGATGTTCTTCGTCAACCAGCCCGCCCGGTTCGACGTGATCGTCACCGACAACCTGTTCGGCGACATCATCACCGACATCGGCGCCGCCATCACCGGCGGCATCGGGCTGGCCGCCAGCGGCAACGTCAACCCGGACCGGACCTTCCCGAGCATGTTCGAGCCGGTCCACGGCTCGGCCCCCGACATCGCCGGGCAGGGCAAGGCCGACCCGACCGCCACCGTGCTGTCGGCCGCCATGCTGCTGGACCACCTCGGCGTCCCCGAGGCGGCCCGCCGCATCGAGGCCGCGGTCTCCGCCGACCTCAAGTCCCGTGCCCCCGGCGAGACCCGCTCCACCTCCCGCATCGGCGACGACCTCGCCGCGCGAGTAGCCGAGCAGGGCTGACGCCCCGCGTCGGCCCTGCCCCGTCGATGGACCAGGGCGCGGCCGACCGGCACAGCCACCGCGAACACCCGTGAGGGCGCGCCCGGACATCCCCGGGCGCGCCCTCGCCGTGTTACGGGCCCGTTGCTCCCGCTCTGGCACAGGGTGCGCTCTTCCGACAGACTAGATCCCAGGTCGGCGGCGCTGCCGACCTGATGCACCCGAGAGGACCGACGAGTCATGACCAACGACAACACCACCACGAGCGGGTTGGCGTTCGACATCCAGCTCTCCGACCGGCGGAAGACCCCGCAGGAGCGAGAGGCACTGCTGGAGAGTCCGGGGTTCGGCCAGGTGTTCACCGACCACATGGTGAGCATCCGCTACACCGAGGGCAAGGGGTGGCACGACGCGAAGCTGGAGCCCTACGGCCCGCTGAGCCTGGACCCGGCCACCTCCGCGCTCCACTACGCCCAGGAGATCTTCGAGGGGCTCAAGGCCTACCGCCACCCCGACGGCTCCCTGGCCTCCTTCCGGCCCGAGGCCAACGCGGCCCGCTTCAACCGGAGCGCCGCCCGCATGGCCATGCCGGAGCTTCCCGAGGACCTGTTCCTCAAGTCCATCGAGCTGCTGCTGGAGCACGACGGCGAGTGGGTCCCCACCAAGCCCGACTTCAGCCTCTACCTGCGCCCGTTCATGATCTCGACGGACGTCGGCCTGGGGGTCAACCACCCCTCCCGCAGCTACGTCTACCTGCTCATCGCCTCCCCGGTCGGCTCCTACTTCTCGGGCGGCATCAAGCCGGTCACCGTCTGGCTGTCCACGGACTACACGCGCGCCGCCCCCGGCGGCACCGGCGCGGCCAAGTTCGCGGGCAACTACGCGGCCAGCTTCCTGGCCCAGGCCCAGGCCGTGGAGAAGGGCTGCGACCAGGTGGTCTGGCTGGACGCCCGCGAGCACCGCTGGGTCGAGGAGATGGGCGGCATGAACCTGTGGTTCGTGTTCGGCTCCGGTGAGAACGCGCGCCTGCGCACGCCCCCGCTGACCGGCACGCTGCTGCCCGGCATCACCCGCGAGTCGCTGCTGACCCTCGCCCCCGACCTGGGCATCCCGGCGGAGGAGAAGCCGATCTCCACCGAGGAGTGGCGCAAGGCCGCCGAGTCGGGCGAGCTGACCGAGGTCTTCGCCTGCGGCACGGCCGCGGTGATCACCCCGGTCGGGTTCGTCAAGAGCGACGAGGGCGAGTTCACCATCGGCGACGGCACCCCCGGCCCGATCACCATGCGCCTGCGCGAGGAGCTGGTGGGCGTGCAGACCGGGCAGCGCCCCGACGAGCACGGCTGGGTGACCCGCTTCGGGAAGTAGACCCGGACGCGGGACACCGAACGCGGGCCGCCGGGGTCTCCCCGGCGGCCCGCGGCGTCCGGCCCGGCCCCGCCCGATTCGTCCAGTGGGAGAAATCACTGTCCCACATGTTGGGACAATCGGTCCGCGGGCGGGGTCACGGACGTCGTCCTGTGGCACACTGGCCGCATGCCGTCTCAGGTGATCATCATCGTGAGGCGCGCCGGCTGACAACGGACCTGGCCGGCGCGCAGACCTCTCATGTCCATGGGGGGTCTTTTTTGTTGGCCGGGTCCGGGTCGGTCCTCCACAGCATCCACCTTCGGGAGTTCCACCCATGAGGAACGACGGTTTCCACGTTTTCGACACCACGCTGCGCGACGGGGCCCAGCGCGAGGGGATCAATCTCCGGGTCTCCGACAAGCTGGCCATCGCCGCGCTGCTGGACGACTTCGGGGTGGGGTTCATCGAGGGAGGGTGGCCGGGGGCGAACCCCAAGGACACCGAATTCTTCCAGCGGGCTTCACAAGAGCTCTCGCTGAAGCACGCGCAACTCACCGCGTTCGGCGCGACCCGCCGGGCCGGTGTGAGGGCCGCCGACGACCCCATGGTGGCCGCGCTGCGCGACAGCGGCGCGCCGGTCGTCACCCTTGTCGCCAAGAGTGACGACCGGCACGTCGAGCGCGCACTGCGCACGACCCTCGACGAGAACCTCGCCATGATCGCCGACACGGTGTCCTACCTGCGCGAACACGGCCAGCGCGTGTTCGTGGACTGTGAGCACTTCTTCGACGGGTACCGGCACGACCCGTCCTACGCCCTCGACGTCGTGCGCACCGCGGCCGGCGCCGGCGCCGACGTCGTGATCCTGTGCGACACCAACGGGGGCATGCTCCCCGACGACGTCTTCCGCACCGTCACCGAGGTGCGCGAGGCCACCGGCGCCCGGCTGGGCATGCACGCCCAGGACGACACCGGGTGCGCCGTGGCCAACACCCTGGCCGCCGTGGACGCCGGCGCCACCCACGTGCAGTGCACCGCCAACGGCTACGGGGAGCGGGTGGGCAACGCCGACCTGTTCGCCGTGGTGGGGGCGCTCACCCTCAAGCGCGGCATGGACGTGCTCCCCCAGGGCTGCCTGGAGGAGATGACCCGGGTGTCGCACGCCGTCGCCGAGATCGTCAACCTGGCCCCGGACACGCACCGCCCCTACGTGGGGGTGTCGGCGTTCGCGCACAAGGCCGGGCTGCACGCCTCCGCGATCAAGGTCGACCCCGACCTGTACCAGCACACCGACCCGGCGCTGGTCGGCAACACCATGCGCATGCTCGTCTCCGACATGGCCGGGCGCGCGTCCATCGAGCTCAAGGCCCAGGAGCTGGGCCTGGACCTGGCCGGCGACCGCGCCCTGTCGGGCCGGGTCGTGGAGCGGGTCAAGGGCCTGGAGCTGTCGGGGTACAGCTTCGAGGCGGCCGACGCCTCCCTGGAGCTGCTGCTGCGGGAGGAGATGGGCGAGCCGGTCCGCTACTTCGAGACGGAGTCGTGGCGGGTCATCACCGAACGCCGCCCCCGGGACGGGGCACCGCTGTTCGGCGCGTACGAGAGCCTGACCGAGGCCACCGTCAAGCTGACGGTCAAGGGCGAGCGGGTCATCGCCACCGCCGAGGGCAACGGCCCGGTCAACGCGCTGGACCGGGCGCTGCGCTCCTCCATGGAGGGCGTGTACACGGCGCTGGCCGGACTGGAGCTGGTGGACTACAAGGTCCGCATCCTGGAGGGCAGCTCGGGCACCAACGCCATCACCCGCACGCTCGTCACGTTCAGCGACGGCGCGGGGGAGTGGACGACCGTGGGCGTGGGCCCCAACGTCGTGGACGCCTCCTGGGTGGCCCTGGAGCAGGCCTTCAACTACGGCCTGCTGCGCCAGGGGTACCCGCGCGAACGCGACGTGTGACGGACGGCCGCCCGCCGCGGCACGGGCCCCTCGACCGGACGGCCCCGGACGAGGGACCCGTCCCGCGCGGCGGGCCCCCGGACCGCGCCCGCCGACCTTCGGGGGCGGTGGACGCCGTCCCCGGGGTGCGGCCACCGTGTTCCGCGTCGCTCGATGCCGCGAACTTCTGGTGAACCCGCACGTTACGAGCGGTGATCGGTGCCGGACATAACCGCCCCGCGTCCCCCCGTTGGCACACCGTTCCCCCCGCAGGGGGGAAGCGGTCACCCGCCCGGACAAGACTGCGGGGCGTGTCCTCACCAACCACCCCCACCGGAGGGGGAGGGGGCGCGACCACCACCCCGACGGCCACCGCACCCCTGAAACCCCCGCAGGCGCGCCGTACCCGCCAGAGCAGGGAGACCGTGCTGGCCTGGGCGTTCCTGGCGCCCTCGATCGCGGTGTTCGCGCTCTTCCTCGCCTATCCCCTCGGCCGCACCGTGTACCTGTCGATGCACGGCAACGACATCATCGGCAGGCCCGACCGGTTCGTCGGGTTCGGCCACTTCGCCGAAATGGCCTCGCCCGAGTTCGGCGAGGTCCTGCTCACCACCCTGCTCTTCACGCTCGGCACCGTCGTTCCCGGGGTGCTCGGCGCGCTCGTCATCGTCCTCCTGCTGGAGGGCGTCATCCGCGGACAGCGCATCCTGCGCGGCGCCTTCGCCCTGCCCTTCGCGTTCTCCGTGGCCAGCGCCTCGGTGATCTTCGTGGTGTTCTACAGCTCCGGCAACAGCGTGCTCAACGGCATCCTGTACCGCGTCGGGCTCTCCCAGGTCCCCTGGCTGACCTCCCAGGAGATGGCCCTGTGGTCGGTGTGCATCACCACGGTCTGGATGAACCTCGGCTACGGGGTGCTCGTCCTGGCCGCCGGGATCGGCTCCATACCCAGGGAGGTCAACGAGGCCGCCCGCATCGACGGGGCCACCGGTGTGCGCCTGGCCCGCGACGTCACCGTCCCCATGCTCGGCCCGCAGCTGTTCTTCCTCATCGTGATCTCCACGATCAACGCCCTCCAGGGCTTCGGGCAGATCCACATCCTCACCCGGGGCGGGCCCAGCGGTTCCACGACCACCCTGGTCTACTCCATCTTCGAGCACGCCTTCGCCTACAGCACCAGCGACTTCGGCCGGGCCAGCGCCCAGGCCCTCGTCCTGCTGCTGGTGGTCCTGGTGTGCACCGCGGTCCAGTTCGGCGTCATCGAGCGGAAGGTGCACTACGCATGACCGCGGCCCCCCTCACCACCGTCGGACGCGGCGACCCGGCCCCGGCCCCTCCGGAGCCCCGGCGCCGCCGCCACCGGCCCTCCCCGCGCTTCCTGCTCGGCCGGGCGGTGCTCTACCTGCTGCTGCTCGTGTTCCTGGTCCCCACCCTGTTCCCGGTGTACTACGTGTTCGCCGGAGCGCTCATGGACCCCAGGGAGCTGTCGACCTTCCCGGCGCAGCTGCTCCCCACCGGGCTGCACACGGACAACATCACGGCCGCCCTGAACGCCGTACCGCTGGTGCGCATGTACGGGAACTCGCTCCTCATGGCGGGGATCATCACGGTCTCCCAGCTGGCCACCTCGGCCCTGGCCGCCTACGCCTTCGTGTTCCTGCGCTTCCGCGGATCGGCCGTGGTCTTCGCCCTGTTCCTGGCGACCCTGATGGTCCCGGGCGAGGCCACCTTCATCCCCAACTACCTGACCATCGCCTCCTGGGGCCTCACCGACACCTTCGCGGGCCTGGTCATGCCCTTCCTGGCCTACGCCTTCGGCACGTTCCTGCTGCGCCAGAGCTTCAAGCAGTTCCCCGGGGAGCTGTACGACGCGGCGCGCATGGACGGCATGGGGCACCTGCGGTTCCTGTGGACGGTCCTCGTCCCGCTCAGCCGTCCCGCGCTCAGCGCCGTCGGCGTCTACGTGTTCATCACCAGCTGGAACATGTACTTCTGGCCGCTGATCATCACCCGCAGCACCGAGATGCAGACCCTCCAGATCGGACTCAACAGCCTCAAGACCGGTGAGGCGTCCGACCCCGGCCTGCTCCTGGCCGGAGCGGCCCTCTCCGTCCTGCCCACCCTCGCCCTCGTGGTCTTCGGACAGCGCTTCATCGTCCGCGGGCTCACGGCCGGGGCGGTCAAGTAGCCGGACCCCGATCGCCCGCACCCCGAGAACCCGGGTGCGGTCCCCCTACCGACCACAGGAAGCGACGAAGCATGAGAATCTCCCCCCGGCGGCACGCGGTCCGTGCCGCCGCCCTGATCACCGGCCTGGGCCTGGTCCTGAGCGGCTGCTCCGGCGGCGGTGGTGGCGACAGCACCCTCACCGCACCCGGCGCGGAGGTCCTGGAGGGCCTGGACGAGGCGGTCCAGGTGGAGTTCTGGCACAGCATGGACGCCACCAACGGACAGGTGCTCGACGGTCTCATCGAGGAGTTCAACGCCCAGAACGAGGGCCGCATCGAGGTCACCGGCTCCTTCCAGGGCGACTACGACACCGCGCTGGCCAACCACCGGGCCGCCATCCAGCAGGGCGAGACCGCCGAGCTGATCATGATCTTCGACCTGGGCACCCAGTTCATGATCGACTCCGGGCAGACCGTGCCCGCGCAGTCCTTCATCGACGCGGACGGCTACGACACCGGGCCGATCGAGGACGCGCTGCTCAACTACTTCACGGTGGACGGCGAGCTGCGGTCCTTCCCGTTCAACAACTCCACCCCGCTGATGTACATCAACCGGGACGCCTTCGAGGAGGCGGGCCTGGACCCCGACTCCCCGCCCGCCGACCTCGCGGAGATCCGCGAGGCGGCCGAGAAGCTGACCGTCCGCGACGACGACGGCACCGTCGTGCAGTACGGGTTCGGGGCCGCCGTCTACGGCTGGTTCATCGAGCAGTTCATGGCCCGTGCCGGAGTCCCCTACTGCGACAACTCCAACGGCCGCAGCGGCCGGGCCGCGGAGGTGCTCTTCGACGCCCCCAAGGTCGTCGAGATGGTCGAGTGGTGGCAGGGGATGGTCGACGACGAGCTCGCCCTCCAGATCGGCCGCAACACCGACGAGGCCCAGGCCGCGTTCAACTCGGGCCGGGTCGCGATGACCCTGGAGTCCACCGGTTCGCTGGGCGGCTTCATCGAGCAGGCCGACTTCGAGGTGGGCGCCGGGTACTTCCCGCTGGTCGCCGCGGGCGACCCGGGCGGCTCGATCATCGGCGGCGCCTCCCTGTGGATCAACGGCGAGGGGCACAGCGAGCAGGAGGTCCGCGCCTCCTGGGAGTTCGTGCAGTTCCTGCTGACCCCCGAGTCCCAGTCGAAGTGGCACGCCGGGACCGGCTACCTGTCCGTCAACACGGAGGGCTACGACGGTCCGGAGGCACAGGAGCGGGCCGAGGAGTTCCCGCAGTTCTCCGTGGCGGCGGCCCAGCTCGCCGACTCCGAGATCAACGAGAACACCGCCGGGTGCATGATGGGCGTCATGGCGGAGGCGCGCGCCGCCGCCGAGGAGGGCTGGGAGACCGCCCTGACCAGTGACACCCCCGCCGAGGAGGCCATGGCGGCGGCCGCCGACCGGCTGACCACCCCCATCGAGGAGTACAACGCCTCCGTGGAGGAGTGACCCCCGCTTCAAGGACCGCGGGCCGGGGGAGCGTCCTCCGGCCCGCGGCGGTGTCCGGGGCGGGCGGGTCAGGGGGCGCGGCGCACACGGGTCGCGGGCGGGGCGTCGGCGGTGTGCAGGAGCACCCCGCCGTCGTCGGCGCGCAGCAGCCAGTGGCCGCCGTCGCGTTCGGGGGTGCCGGGCCGGCCGTCGGGGTCCACCGCCCAGGCCAGGCCGCGGGCGACCGGCCCGGTCACCGGGTGCTCCAGGTAGGAGGAGACCCAGACGCCCAGTGCCGGGGCGTGGCCCCCGAGGGCGCCGAGGCGCTCCTGCTCGGCCTTGAAGGTCCTGCGGACGCGCGCCGCCCGGTCCTTGGCCTCCTTGAGGGCCTCGGGGTGTTCCGCGGCAAGCTCCCGGGGCGCCCGGGAGCCGGTCCTCCCGTCGGGTCCGGTGTACCGCAGGGCCACTCCCCCCTCCGTCACGGCGACCGTCACGCTGTGGCCGCCGACCCGCTCGGTGCGGGTCCCGTCGGGGCCGAGCCCGTGCGCGGGGACGGTGCGCTCCGCGGCCTCGGCGGCGGACAGGCCCATGCGGTCGGCCACCGTCCTCAGCGTGGCGTCGGCGTACCCCACCGCCGTCCGGTCCCGGAGCTCGGAGCGGATCTCCACCAGGGCCGCCAGCGACTCCGGACCGGGCAGCCGGTTGAACGTGAGGAGGAAGGAGCCGGCCCTGTCCAGCGCCCGGGGGCCGCGCCCGGCCGCGGGGACGCCCAGGTGCAGCACCAGGCGGCGCAGCAGGTCCGGCGCCCACCGCGGGACCGGGTCCAGCAGGGGCAACAGCTCGGACATCCCCCGCAGCAGGTGGCCGGCGTGCACGGCGATGTACTTCTCCCCGCGGTGGCGGACGTGCCCCGGCAGGTGGTGGTCGAGGCGGTCCCGCGCGGTGAGGGCGGGAACGGGATCGGGCAGGTCGGGCAGGTCCAGCGCCACCTCCAGGAACCCGCGCAGCGCCCCGTCGAGGTCGGTGAACCCGGTGAGCAGGTCGGGCAGGCCCTGTCGCCAGGTGTCCCCGTGGAAGGGCTGGAGGGAGTGCACGAGCAGGGCGGGCAGCCCCGGAGCGGTGAGCAGGTCCGGGCGCGCGGCGCGCAGCCGGTCGAAGAACCGGTCCCCGGCGTAGCAGAGCCCGTCGAGGGAGGCGGGGGCCTCGCCCAGCTCCAGCAGGGCCCCCAGCAGCCGGTGGTGGGCCTGCTCCCGGTCCCGGTCCTCGGCCGGGACGGACACCAGCCACTCCTCCAGGTGGGCGGCCACCGCGCGGACGGTGTCGGCGGAGGCGGCCAGGACGTGGCGCGGCGCCTTCGCGCAGGCGTTCACCGCCAGGTCGGAGGGGCGCAGCCCCAGGGCGCAGGTGCGCAGCAGCAGCGGGAGGGTGGCGCCGTCCCAGTCCAGCGCGGAGCGGGAGAAGTGGCGCTGGATCCGCCGGTGCCGCCGGGCCTCCTCCTCGGTGCGGGCCGGTGCCGCCTCCTCCGGCCCCGTGTACGGGGGCATGGTCGCCAGCGACCACACCAGGACACGGCGGAGGGTGTCATGGTCCAGGCCGTCCAGCAGGAGGTCCGCCCCCGTGCCGGGACGGCGGCTGGTGAGCCCCCAGGTCGGCAGGTGGTCCGCGGGCAGGGCGGCCACCTCGCGGTCGAACTCCGCCGCGGCCGCGGGCAGGGACGGGGTGTACAGCTCCTCGAGCAGGTCGGCGGCGGCGGGGGAGAGGGCGAACCCCCCGGCCTGCGCCTCGGCCCAGGAGCGTGCTGCGGAAGACGTCATCGGCGGCCCTTCGTACCGGTCGGTGTCGGCGGTGGGATCCCCCGGCGCCCGCCGCGGTTCGCGGTCAGCCGACGACCAGGCCGCCCTCCCCGGTGACGGTCACCGGGTACTCCTCCAGGGGCTCGGAGGCCGGGCCGTCCGTCCGGGAGCCGTCGGCGATGGAGAACCGGCTGCCGTGGCACGGGCACACGATCTCGTCGCCGACCACCTCGTCCACCGGGCAGCCCTCGTGGGTGCAGGTGGTGGAGAACGCCCGGAACTCGCCCTCCTCCGGCTGGGTCAGGACCACGGCGGCCCCGGGCAGGACGACGCCGCCGCCGACCGGCACCTCCTCGACGGTGGCCACGGACTCCTCCGGTGAGGGCGCCGGAGCGCTCTCGGGGGAGGGGGAGGCCGGGGCCCCGGTGCCCTGTCCGGGGCCCGAGCAGGCGGCGACGGCGCCGGTGGCCGCGCCCGCGGCCGCGCCCAGGACCGCCCTCCTGCTCAGCGGGAAGGGAACGTTCACGGGTGCGGCCTCTCTGTTCGGGACCGGGGTCAGTCGTCCCCGGGCGGGTCGTTGTCCGGGTACACCCAGCCGTTGGCCTCGCAGCCCTGGAGGTCCAGCGTCTGCTGCTGCATCACCGGGGCGGTCTCGCCCTCCCCCGGGCAGAACACGTGGCCGTGGCCCAGGGTGTGGCCCACCTCGTGGTTGATCAGGTAGATCCGGTAGGTCTCCAGGTCGCCCTCGAAGTGCGGGACCCCGGCCACCCAGCGGTTCTGGTTGATGATGGCCCGGTTGCCGTTGGCGCAGGAGACGTACCCGTTGGTGCGCAGCGGCGCGCACAGGCGGTCGACCGTGTCGGGGGCGGCCAGCAGCACCCGGATGTCGGCGTCGTCGCCGTCCACCCGCTGCATCGACCGCTTCCCGTCGTCGCCCCAGCTGCGCGGGTCGCCCAGGATCAGCTCGACGGCCTCGGCGAAGTCCTCGGCCTCGCCGGGCAGGCCCTTCTCGACCTCCACGGCGAACGTCGTCACCGGCCCCTCGCCCATGACGTCGCCCTCGCCCTCCAGCACGGAGAACTCGCCGTCGGCGGTGTCGACCTCCTCCACGACCGAGCGCAGCAGCACCGGCTCGTCCTCCTCCTTCTCCTCCTCGGAGGGAGAGGGGGAGGGGGACGCCGGGGCGGCCGACTCCTCGGACCGCCCGTCGGCACTGGCCTCCGGCGGGGTCCCGGCCGCGCCGGGCGTCCCGTCGCCGACCGGCCCGGAGGAGCCCGCGGGGGTGCCCGAGTCCTGCAACGGCGGCGGCACGCTGACCATCAGCACGGCGGAGGCGCCCGAGACCAGGCACAGGCCGAGGGCGAGACCCGCCGAGTACCGGCGGGGCCGGCGGCGACGGCCCCGCGGGGACGGAGCGGACGTGGGCACGGGGCACCTCTCAGTAACGGACGACGGACCCCAGCATGCCATGACCGCGGCCGTGGGGAGGGCCAAGCCGGAGGTGCGGCACCGCCGTCGTGCCGTCGGGGGCGGGCGCGGATAACCTGCAAGCGCAAACGTGTCGATCTGGGAGGACAAGCAGTGCGCATCGCACGGTTCGCGGCCGGTGACGAGGTCGGGTTCGGCCTCGTGGAGACCGATACCGACAGCGGCGACGAGTACGTCGCCAGGCTCAACGGGCACCCGCTGCTCGGCGACATCAAGCTGACCGGGGAGAGGGCCAAGCTCGCCGACGTCCGCCTGTTGTCGCCGGTCCTGCCCACCAAGGTGGTCTGCATCGGCAAGAACTACGCCGACCACGTCGCGGAGATGCAGGACATCACGGGCGAGACCACGGAGGAGCCCGTGGTCTTCCTCAAGCCGTCCACCGCCGTGGCCGGGCCCACGGACCCGATCTTCCACCCGGCGGTCTCCGAGCGGGTCGACTTCGAGGGCGAGCTGGCCATCGTCATCTCCCGGCCCTGCCGCGAGGTGCCCCGGGAGCGGGCCGCCGACGTCATCTTCGGGTACACCGTCGCCAACGACGTCACCGCCCGCGACCTGCAGCAGAAGGACAAGCAGTGGACCCGGGCCAAGGGGTTCGACTCCTTCTGCCCGATCGGTCCGTGGATCACCACCGGGCTGAGCATCGACGAGGCGCAGGACCTGGCGGTCACCACCACCGTGGACGGCGAGGTCCGGCAGAGTGGACGAACATCACAGTTCATCCACGACATCCCGGGCATGATCTCCTACGTCACCTCATTCATGACGCTGCTCCCCGGCGACGTCCTCCTCACCGGCACACCCGCCGGCGTCGGCCCGGTGCGGGTCGGCCAGGAGGTCTCGGTGACGGTGGAGCGGCTGGGCACGATCAGCAACCGGGTCGTCGCCCGGGACTGAAGGCCCCGGCCCGGCCGCGACCCGGCCGGGCCGCACCGTCCCCGGGCGGCCCCGGCCGCCGCCCGACACCTCACCGGAAGGGCTCCGAAGTGGCCATCCTCCCGTCCCGACGCACCGGCACCCTGATCCTGGCCGGTCTCGTCGCGCTGGCCCTGGTCGCCGGCGGCGGCTACCTGTGGGTGACACGCACCGACGACCGCGGAACCGACCCCCGAGCGGAGGCTGGAACACCCATGAGCGGATCACTGCGCGTCATGCTCTCCGGAGACTCCATGACCCAGGGCGCCAACGGCGACCGGACGTGGCGCTACCACCTGTGGAACCACCTGGAGCCCGCCGTGGAGGGGCTCGACTTCGTCGGCCCCTACACCGACCCGGCCACCACCGACATGATCATCCCGGTGCCCACCGACGAGGCCCGGCCCTCCGACGAGGACTCGCCCTCCGACGGGCCCACCGCGGACGGGCCCGCCGACGAGCGGCGCGCCGACGGGTCCGCCGGGGCGGAGCCCGAGGACTCCGGGAGCCCCACGGAGCCCGCCGGCCACGGCTGGCCGGGCGCCGACGGGGACGCCGGCACCGGCGAGTACCGCGACCCCGACTTCGACCAGGACCACAACGCCGTGTGGGGCCGCACCCTGCGCGACGCCTCCGCCAGCATCGAGGAGGAGGTGCGCCGCTACGAGCCGGACGTGCTGTGCACCCTCATCGGCGTCAACGACCTGTTGTGGCCGATCGGGATGGAGGAGATGGAGCAGCGGCTGCGCCGGTACATCGAGGGCGCCCGCGAGGGCAACCCCGACGTGAGGATCGTCCTGGCCGAGGCGCTGCCCATCGCCTACGCCGACAACGACCCCGGGTTCGCGCTGCGCACGTACTCCTACAACGTCCTCATCCGGGACCTGGCCGGGGAGCTGTCCACCGAGCGCTCCCCGGTGATCAGCGTCGACATCGCCGAGCGCGAGGAGTGGGACGTGAAGGCCGACACCTACGACGGCACCCACCCCAACGCGCGGGGCGAGATCAAGATCGCGGCGGCCTTCGCCGACGCCCTCTCCGAGGCCTACGGGGTGGGCGGGCCCTACCCCCGACCCCTCCCCGAACCCTCCTGAGCACGCCGGGAACGGCCGGACGGGGCCCGCGCGGTCCGTTCGGCCCTACCCTGGAAGGCGTGACCGAGACTTCGATTCGTACCCGCTTCGCCCCGTCCCCTACGGGCATGTTCCACGTCGGCGGCGCCCGCTCCGCGCTCTTCAACTGGGCTCTGGCACAGCAGCAGCCCGAGGGGCGCATGGTGCTGCGCATCGAGGACACCGACGCCGCGCGCAACCGCCCGGAATGGACCGAGGGCATCATCAGGGCCCTGGCCTGGCTGGGCATCGGGGAGGACGACCCCCACTTCGAGGGGCCCTACTTCCAGTCCGCCTACGCCGACAAGCACCGCGAGGCGGCGCAGGAGCTGTACAAGAACGGCCGCGCCTACTACTGCGACTGCACCCGCGAGCAGCTGGAGGCCCGCCGCGACAACCCCAACCTGGGCTACGACGGCTTCTGCCGCGACCGCGGCCTGGAGGCCGGCCCCGGCCGGGCGCTGCGGTTCCGCGTGCCCGACGGCGGGCCCACGGTCGTGGACGACCGGATCCGCGGCCGGGTGGAGTTCGCCCACTCGGCCATCGAGGACTTCGTGATCGCCCGGGCCGACGGCTCCCCGCTGTTCGTGCTGGCCAACGTGGTCGACGACGTCGAGATGGGCATCACCCAGGTCGTCCGCGGCGAGGAGCACCTGTCCAACACCCCCAAGCAGCAGCTGCTGTGGGAGGCGCTGGGCCACACCCCGCCGGTGTGGGCGCACCTGCCCGTCATCGTCAACGAGCAGCGCAAGAAGCTGTCCAAGCGCCGCGACAAGGTCGCCCTGGAGTCCTACCAGGAGGAGGGCTACCTGGCGGAGGCGATGGTCAACTACCTGATGCTGCTGGGCTGGGGCCCGGGCGACGACCGCGAGATCATGCCGTGGTCGGAGATGGTGCCGCTGTTCCGCATCGAGGACGTCAACAGCTCCAGCGCGTTCTTCGACGAGAAGAAGCTGCGCGCCTTCAACGGCGAGTACATCCGGGCGCTGGGCGTGGACGAGTTCGTCGAGCGCTGCGCCCCCTGGGTGACCGGCGAGGACACCCCGTGGGCGGCCGCCGACTTCGACCCGGAGGTGTTCCGGGCGGTCGCGCCGCTGGCCCAGAGCCGGGTCGCGGTGCTGTCGGAGATCGTGCCCAACGTCGACTTCCTGTTCCTCGCCGAGCCGGTGGAGGACGAGAAGAGCTGGGCCAAGGCGATGAAGCCGGGTGTGGGCGAGGAGATGCTCGCCGCCTCCCTGGAGCGCTTCGCCGACCCGTCCCTGGAGTGGAACGCCGAGGCGCTCAAGACCGCCACCGAGGAGACCGGCGCCGGCCTGGGCCTCAAGCTCGGCAAGGCCCAGGCGCCCGTGCGCGTCGCGGTGACCGGCCGCACGGTCGGCCTGCCGCTGTTCGAGTCCCTGGAGCTGCTGGGCCGCGAACGCGTCCTGGCGCGGCTGGGCGCGGCCCTGGAGAAGCTGCGCGCCCAGGGGCCCGCCGAGCAGTCCTAGCGTTCACCGGAGCAGCACATCCGCTGCTCAGAGGGGTGCACAACGGGGTGGTCGGGGTCACGGACCCCCCACCCCGTTTTCGGTTCGCGAGCACTCTGAAGTTCCGCTAGAGTTATCCACGTCGCCGAGGGGGACAGGGAAAGCGGAAAAGCGGACCGGGTCCTCCCAGAGCACTGGGGTATGGTGTAATCGGCAGCACGACTGATTCTGGTTCAGTTAGTCTAGGTTCGAGTCCTGGTACCCCAGCGCGGTCCGAGTGAGAGCTCGGGCCATCGGGTCCGAAGGACCCGGCACGCGCCCCCGTCGTCTAGTGGCCTAGGACGCCGCCCTCTCAAGGCGGTAACGGCGGTTCGAATCCGCTCGGGGGTACCACAGGGAGCGCCTCCCACCATCGTGGGGGGCTTCTTTCTGGCCGGTGTTCGTCACCGGTGTCCGGTTCGACCGGGTATCGTAGGGTCGGTGGTCACGCCGACCACTGCACCAGCAGTTCAGGCCCCCGTCGTCTAGTGGCCTAGGACGCCGCCCTCTCAAGGCGGTAACGGCGGTTCGAATCCGCTCGGGGGTACCAGCACCAAGGCCCCGCCCACCAGGGCGGGGCCTTCGTCGTTCCCGGAGCCCCGGGCCCGCCCGGGTCAGCCCCGGGAGGTCAGGGCGCTCAGCTCCTCCTCCGGCGCCCCGGCGGCCAGCACCATCGCGACCAGCTGGTCCAGCAGCCAGTCGGCCAGCTCCTCCGCGGTCCGCCCGCGCTCCCGGAGCCACAGCATCACCGCGGTCTCCACCACCGAGATCCAGCAGCGCAGCGCCATCAGCACCGGCGGGGAGGGCGGCCGCGGGCCGACGCGGTCCAGGAGGAGCTCCAACACCCCCGTGCGCACCCGGTCGATCTCCGCCTCGGTCTCCTCGGTGGCGATCACCGAGCCGCCGCGCAGCAGCGCGACGTAGGCGGGGGAGTAGGAGTCGGCGAACTCGACGAACCGGACCAGGGAGCCCCGCAGCTGCTCCCGCGGCGGCAGGTCCGCGGGCGGCACCAGCCGTTCCAGCAGCTCGGACATGGCCTGTTCCAGGGCCTCGCGGCGCAGCCGCGCCATGTTCGGGAAGTAGCGGTACACCAGCGCGCGGGACACGTCCGCGGCCTCGGCGATGTCCTCCGGGGTGACCTCTCCGGGCGGGCGCAGCGCGAAGACGCCCAGCGCCGTCCGGATCAGGTCCTCCCGGCGTTCGTGCGGCGCCATGCGGCGGGGCCGCCGCCCCGGCCCCGGCCGGTCCGCCGTGGGCTCCGAACCCGCCACCCGCGCCCGGTGACGGTCGGTCCTGTGGGACACCACCGTGGTGACGACCTCCCGAAAGTTCCTCTATCCCTCCTCCCGAACCTACCGGCGGCCACCGACACCGGCGGCCGCCGCGGCGGTCACCGGCACTCCGGGAAGTCCGCGACCGCGTCGGCGACGCGGCGGGCCGCCTCCTCGGGGGTGAGGCCGCGGCGGCGGTACGGGCGGGCGGCGGCTCCGGTGCCCACGGGGCCCGGGAGGACCGCGGTGACGCCGACGCCGGAGGCGGCCAGCTCGCGGCGCAGGGAGCGGCTGAGCGCCAGCACGGCGGCCCTGGCGGCCGGGTACGCCCCGTGCGCGCGCGGGGCCCGGCCGGCGGCGACGGAGACGGTGTTGACGATGAGGCCGCCGCCCCCGGCCCCGGCCATCACCGGGGCGAAGGCGCGGCAGCCGTGGACCACGCCCCGCAGGCCGGCGTCGACCGGGCGCTCCAGGTCGGCGTCCGGGATGCGGAGCAGGGGCCCGGCGGGCACGGTCCCGGCGTTGTTGACGACCAGGTCCGGCACCCCGGACTCCTCGCGCAGCCGGGCGGCGAGCCCGTGGACGGCGGAGGCGTCGGCGACGTCCACCCGCCGGGGGACGGCGCCGGGGGTGAGCCGGGCGCACAGCTCGGCGGTGCGCTCGGCGGCCGGGCCGTCGGCGTCCACGGCGACCACCCGGGCGCCGCGTTCGGCCAGTTCCAGGCTCAGGGCCCGGCCGACGCCGCCGCCCGCCCCGGTGACCACCGCGAGCTGCCCGGCGAAGGCGCCGCCGTGGCGGTGGGCCGCCTCGGGGGACCGGCGGGTCCGGGGCGCTCCGGACTCCACCTCCGCGACGAAGGAGCGCAGCCGGTCGGCCACCGCCGCCGGGCGCGAGCGCAGCGACCAGTGGCCGCCGTGGAAGCGGTGGAAGCGCAGGTCGTCGACCCAGCGGCCGGCGTTGGACTGGAGCGGGCCGACCATGAACGCGTCGCGGGTGGGTGCCAGCACCTGCACCGGGACCGCGGTGCGGCGCTCGGCCGGGCGGGTGAGCCGGGGGGCCATGTTGGCCCGGTACAGCGCCAGGCCGTTGACGTAGTCGCGGGTGGCGCGGCGGGCGGGGCGCACCGGCCCGCCGCCGGCCCGCTCCAGCCCGGCCAGCGCCGCCCCGCCCAGCCCGGTCAGCCAGAACAGCTCCGGGACCAGCGGGGTGTGGAAGAACCCGATGTAGCCGGAGCGCACGGCCTGGCGCAGGACGGCGCGCAGGCCGTCGGGGGCCGAGCGGAACCAGTGCCCGGCGTGGTCCAGGTCCGGCCCGGAGATCGAGGTGTAGGAGGCGAACCGGTCCGCGTACCGGGGCTCGGTGACGGCGTGCCAGCTCTGGATGGACCCCCAGTCGTGGCCGACCAGGTGGACCGGCCGGCCCGCGCCGACGGCGTCGGCGACGGCGGCGACGTCCGCGGCCAGCCGGTCCAGGCGGTAGCCGGCGCGGGTGCCGGGGGCGGTGGAGCGCCCGGCGCCGCGCACGTCGTAGGCGGCGATCCGGTACTCCCCGGCCAGTTCCGCGACCAGGGCGTCCCACACCGAGGAGTTGTCGGGGTAGCCGTGGACGAGCAGCAGGACGGGGCGGTCGGCGGGTCCGGTGGTGCGGACGGCCAGTCGCTGGCCGTCGGGGGCGGTGACGTACTGGTGCACTCGGCTCTCCTCGGGGGGCGGGGTCCCGGACGTGCTCGTGTGAGACTTCGCGTCATGTTAGACAACCCGTCAGTAAGCGTCCACGGGCGGCCCCGGCCCCAGGTGGCGCCCGGACGCGGAAGACCCCGCCCGGCGGTGGCCGGACGGGGTCGTGCGCGCTGTGGCGGCCGTGGGGTGCGCGGCCGCGGGGAAGAGTGGTGGGGGTGCGGGTCAGTGGGACTCGACGCTGTGCAGGGACTCGCTGATCTTCTCGGCGGCGGACAGGATCGCCTGGGAGTGGATGCGCCCCGGCGAGCGGGTCAGGCGCTCGATGGGGCCCGACACCGAGACCGCGGCGATCACGCGCCCGCCCGGCCCGGACACCGGCGCCGACACCGAGGCGACGCCCTGCTCGCGCTCGGCCACGCTCTGGGCCCAGCGGCGGCGGCGGACCTGGGCCAGGCTGGCCGCGGTGAAGCGGGCGCCCACCAGGGAGCGGCGGATGCGGTCCGGGTCCTCCCAGGCCAGCAGCACCTGCGCCGCGGAGCCGGCGTTCATGGGCAGCTCGCTGCCGACCGGCACGGTGTCGCGCAGGCCGCTGGTGCGCTCGGAGGCGGCCACGCACACGCGCACGTCGCCCTGGCGGCGGTAGAGCTGGGCGCTCTCCCCGGTGAGGTCGCGCAGCTGCACCAGGACCGGAGCGGCCACGGCCAGCAGGCGGTCCTCCCCGGTGGCGATCGACAGCTCACCCAGGCGCGGGCCCAGCACGAAGCGCCCCTGGCTATCCCGGGAGACCATGCGGTGCCGCTCCAGGGCGACCGCCAGCCGGTGGGCCGTGGGCCGGGCCAGGCCGGTGATCTGGACCAGCTGGGCCAGGGAGGCCGGTCCGGATTCCAGGGCGTCCAGGACGGACATCGTCTTGTCGAGTACTCCGACGCCGCTGGATGAGCTAGAGTTGTCCATGACTTGATATTGCCGTCTCGAAATATGGAATGCAAGTCAGAGTCCGCGCACGGAACGAACGAGAGAGGCGATCGCCCATGGCACGCACGATGGCCGAGAAGGTCTGGGAGGAGCACGTCGTCCGGCGTGCCGAGGGCGAGCCGGACCTGCTCTACATCGACCTCCACCTCGTCCACGAGGTGACCAGCCCCCAGGCCTTCGAGGGCCTGCGGCTGGCGGGCCGCTCGGTGCGCCGCCCGGACCTGACCATCGCGACCGAGGACCACAACGTCCCCACCATGGACCTGCTGGCCCCCATCGCGGACCCGGTCTCCCGCAAGCAGGTCGAGACGCTGCGCAAGAACTGCTCCGACTTCGGCGTCCGCCTGCACCCCATGGGCGACATCGAGCAGGGCGTCGTGCACGTGGTCGGCCCCCAGCTCGGCCTGACCCAGCCCGGCATGACCATCGTCTGCGGCGACAGCCACACCAGCACCCACGGCGCGTTCGGCGCGCTGGCCTTCGGCATCGGCACCAGCCAGGTCGAGCACGTGCTGGCCACCCAGACCCTGCCCATGGCCCCGTTCAAGACCATGGCCGTCACGGTCAACGGGAAGCTCAGGCCGGGCGTGTCCGCCAAGGACATCATCCTGGCGGTCATCGCCAAGATCGGCACCGGCGGCGGCCAGGGCTACGTCCTGGAGTACCGGGGCGAGGCCATCGAGGCCCTCTCGATGGAGGCCCGCATGACCGTGTGCAACATGTCCATCGAGGCGGGCGCCCGGGCCGGGATGATCGCGCCCGACCAGACCACGTTCGACTACATCGAGGGCCGCCCGCACGCCCCGCAGGGCGCCGACTTCGAGGCCGCCGTCGAGCACTGGAAGACCCTGCGCACCGACGAGGGCGCGGTCTTCGACGCCGAGGTGGTGCTGGACGCCGACGAGCTCAGCCCGTTCGTCACCTGGGGCACCAACCCGGGCCAGGGCGTCCCGCTGGACGCCGCGGTGCCCGACCCCGCCTCCTACGACGACCCCTCCGAGCGCGCCGCCGCCGAGAAGGCCCTGGCCTACATGGGCCTGGAGGCCGGGACCCCGATGCGCGAGGTGCGGGTGGACACCGTCTTCCTGGGCTCGTGCACCAACGGCCGCATCGAGGACCTGCGCACCGCCGCCGAGATCATCAGGGGCCGCAAGGTCGCCGAGGGCGTCCGGATGCTGGTCGTCCCCGGCTCCATGCGGGTCAAGGAGCAGGCCAACGCCGAGGGCCTGGGCGCGGTCTTCGAGGAGGCCGGGGCCGAGTGGCGCGAGGCCGGCTGCTCCATGTGCCTGGGCATGAACCCCGACCAGCTCAAGCCCGGCGAGCGCAGCGCCTCCACCTCCAACCGCAACTTCGAGGGGCGCCAGGGCAAGGGCGGCCGCACCCACCTGGTGTCGCCGCAGGTCGCCGCCGCCACCGCGGTGCGCGGCACGCTGTCCTCGCCCGCCGACCTGGCCGACCTGTAGCCGCGCCCGACCACGACAGGAGGAGACCTGCCATGGAGAAGTTCAACGTCCACACCGGTCGGGCCGTGCCGCTGCGCGCGAGCAACGTCGACACCGACCAGATCATCCCCGCCGTCTACCTCAAGCGGGTCAGCCGCACCGGGTTCGAGGACGGCCTGTTCGCCGAGTGGCGCGAGGACCCCGACTTCGTCCTCAACCGCCCCGAGTACCAGGGCGCGTCCGTGCTGGTGGCCGGGCCCGACTTCGGCACCGGCTCGTCCCGCGAGCACGCCGTGTGGGCGCTGCAGGACTACGGCTTCAAGACCGTGCTGTCCTCCCGGTTCGCCGACATCTTCCGCGGCAACTCCCTCAAGGGCGGCCTGCTGACCGTGCTGCTGCCGCAGGAGGTCATCGAGCGGCTCTGGAAGGCCGTCGAGGCCGACCCGGCCACCGAGATCACCGTGGACCTGGTGGAGCGCGAGGTGCGCGCTCCCGGGGCCGGCGTGCAGGAGGCGTTCGAGCTGGACGACTACACCCGCTGGCGGCTCCTGGAGGGCCTGGACGACATCGGGCTGACTCTGCGTCACACGGACGCGATCGCGGAGTTCGAGGAGCGGCGCAAGCCGTGGCTGCCGGTGACCCTGTAGCGGTCCGAACCCCTTACGGGACGGGGGTCGGCGGGGCTGTGTGACGCAGCGCACCCGTCGGCCCCCAAATATTTTACCTTTACTTGGCGTGACCGAACTGCGGTGCTCCCCGTATCCGTGAACAGGGTCCACCGCTCGCCCGGAATCCGGTTATACATAGGCATTTGAGGATCACAGAGAGGGGCAAAAGGGACCCGTCGGGATGCCTCCGAGTGCACGGCGGAGCCGTCCCGGAGAGTGACCGCGCAGGTCGGACCGGCCCCGACACGCCCTAACCGCAGGCGTTTGTATTTGTGCAAGGGCCTCTGTGTCCCCTAATTTCGTGCGAGCAAGGGGGAACCGGAGGAACCTTATGAACAAGCGTGACCTGATCGACGCGATCTCCGACCGACTCGGAGACAAGAAGACCGCGACCGAAGCGGTCAACGCTGTGCTTGAGACCATTCAGGCCACCGTGGCGTCGGGCGACAAGGTCGCCATCACCGGCTTCGGTGTTTTCGAGAAGGCCGAGCGGGCCGCGCGCACCGCTCGCAACCCCGCCACCGGCGCCACCATCGACGTTCCCGCGAGCTTCGTTCCGAAGTTCCGGGCCGGCGCCGACTTCAAGGCACTCGTCAACGGGGACAAGAAGTAGGCACGGTCGATCCGACCGTGACCGCGCTCCGCCCGGGTCCGCACGGACCCGGGCGGAGTCGTGTCCGGGGTCCGGAGCGGGCGGGTGCCCCTCAGGGGGCCCCGGGGCCGGGCTGGAGCAGCGCGGCGGCCAGCGACCGCGTGCGCGGGCCCACGCCCAGCTCCAGCGCCGCCGCCAGGTCGGCGGGGGTGTCCACGTCCCGGCGCACCGACTCCACGTCCGGGAGCGGCAGCTCCACCGCGCCGGCGGCCAGGTGCCGCTCGCGCGAGGCGCCCTCGAAGGCGGGGGAGAACCCGTGCCCCGGCGACGCCGCGAACAGGGTCGTCCCCACCCCGGGGGCGTCGGCCAGGAACGAGCGGCCGTGCCCGGCCGCGGCCGCCAGCACACGGCCCAGCTCCGCCGGGCGCAGCGCGGGCAGGTCCGCCGACAGCGCGCACACGCCCGCCCCCGGCGCCCGCAGCCGCGCCGCGCGCGCCCCGTGCTCCAGCGCCGGGTTGAGGCCGGTGCCCGGCTCCCCGGTCACCACCGCCGCCCCCAGCGCCGCCAGCTCCGCCCCCGCCCTCGGGTCCTCGGTGACCGCGAACACCTCCGCCACCGCCGGACAGGCGAGCGCGGCGGCCACCGTGTCACAGGCGAACGCCAGGGCCAGCTCCTCGCGCCGGGGGCCCAGGGCCGGGGCCAGGCGCGACTTGGCGAGCCCGAGGTGCTTGACTGGGATGACCAGGGACCAGCGCACCCCGGGGTCCGCGACCCCCTCCCGCTCTCCGACGCCGGCCACGCTCTCCCCCGGGACGCTCGTACGGCCACGACAGTGACGAGGGTAGGGCTTCACGGGGGCGGGACCGGGCGGTGGCCGGGCCCGGAGACGTTCCGGCACCGTGACCTGCCCTTGCGGAGCGGGAGTGGGGCCGGGAGCGTCCTAGACTGAACCGATTGTGCTTCGAGGTCCGTTAGGGACCCGGGAGCGATGGAATGAGGAGTCCCGTGGCCAAGGCCAAGCAACGAGAATCGCGGTGGGTGAAGGCGGTCGTCTCCCGCATCGTCCGCTTCGTCCTGTGGTTCGTCACCAAGCCGGACTGGAAGGGCACCGAGAACGTTCCGGCCCAGGGCGGCGTGATCATCGCGGCCAACCACCTGTCGCTGGCGGACCCGCTGACGGTGGCGCACTTCCTCTACATCGGGGCCCGCCGCTGGCCCACCTTCACGATGAAGGACGGGGTCATGAAGATCCCCGTGGTGCGGTCGGTCGCCAAGAGCACGGGGCAGATCCCGGTCAAGCGCGGGACCACCGACGCCGTCAAGGCCCTCAAGGAGGCCGAGCTGGCGCTCACCCGGGACGGCGCGTCGGTGATCTTCTACCCCGAGGGCACCTGCACCCGGGACCCGGACCTGTGGCCGATGAGCGCCAAGACGGGTGTCGCCCGGCTGGCCCTGACCACCGGCGTCCCCGTCGTCCCGGTGGCCCACTGGGGCGAGCAGAACATCCTGCCCTACGGCTCCAAGAAGCCGAGGCTCTTCCCGCGCAAGCGCCTGGAGTTCCTGGCCGGCCCCCCGGTCGACCTGGAGCGCTTCAAGGGGCGGCCGCTGACCGCGACGGTCCTCAAGGAGGCCACCGACGCGATCATGGACGACATCACCGCCCTCCAGGCGAAGATCCGCGGCGAGCAGCCGCCGGCGGTGCGCTACGACCTCAAGCGCGCGCGCCTGGAGGAGGCCGAGAAGAAGAGGGCCGGGGACGCCGGCGGCGACGACACGACGAAGGGTGCGGCGGAGTGACGGTGACGGGCAACGACAGCGCGCGGATCGCCGTCCTGGGCTCCGGGTCGTGGGGCACCGTGTTCGCGAACGTCATCGCGGACGCCGCCGCCCACGCCCTGTCCCAGGACCCGGCCGCCCCCGCCGCGGAGGTCGTCCTGTGGGGACGGCGGGCCGAGGTGGTCGACGCCGTCAACCGGACCTCCCAGAACCCCGACTACCTGCCGGGGCTCACGCTCAACCCGCGGCTGACCGCCACCACCGACGCCGCCAAGGCGCTGGCGGAGGCCGGGGTCGTCGTGATGGCGGTGCCGACCCAGTCGCTGCGGGACAACCTGGCGCAGTGGCGCGGGTACCTGCGCGAGGACGCGGTGGTCGTCAGCCTCATGAAGGGCGTGGAGCTGGGCACCCACCTGACCGCCTCGCAGATCATCGCGGAGGTGCTGGAGCTGCCCGCCGAGCGCATCGCCGTGGTCTCGGGCCCCAACCTGGCCCGGGAGATCGCCGAGCGCCAGCCCGCCACCGCCGTGGTCGCCTGCCCGCACGAGGAGACGGCCGTCCGCCTCCAGGCGCTGTTCAAGGCCCCGTACTTCCGCCCCTACACCAGCACCGACCTGGTGGGCGTGGAGATCGGCGGCGCCATGAAGAACGTGATCGCGCTGGCCGTGGGCGTGGCCGAGGGCATGGGCTTCGGCGACAACACCAAGGCGTCGCTCATCACCCGCGGCCTGGCCGAGACGACGCGCCTGGCGGTGGCCCTGGGCGCCGACGAGCACACCCTGTCCGGGCTGGCCGGAATGGGCGACCTCGTCGCGACATGCTCGTCGCCGCTGTCGCGGAACCGGACCTTCGGTGAGAAACTGGGCAAGGGCAAGACCCTCGAGCAGGTCATCGCCGAGACCCGGCAGACCGCGGAGGGGGTCAAGTCCTCGGAGTCGGTCCTGGAACTGGGCTGGGCCCGCGGGGTCGACCTGCCGATCACCGAGGCCGTCGTCAAGATGATGCACCACGACCTGAGCCCCGCGGAGGCGCTCGTCGCCTTCATGGCGCGCAGTGCCAAACCCGAGCGCTACGGGGTCTGAGAGCGAGCAGCGATGTCGTACACACCCGCGGCCGGGGGCGAGCACACCCGGGCGGTCTCCCCGCCGCCCGCGGCCGTCCCCGCCGAGCGCCCCATGCGGATGCCGGTCCACCGGGCGACCACCTACGCCTTCGACACCTCCCAGGACTACGCGGACGTGCTGTCCGGGGCGCAGCAGGGCTACTCCTACGCCCGCATCGACAGCCCCACCGTCGACGCCTTCGCCGAGGCGGTCGCGGCCCTGGAGGGCGCGGGCCTGCCCGACCGGGTGCGCGGCCAGGCGTTCGCCTCCGGGATGGGCGCGCTGAGCACCGTGTTCATGGCGCTCACCGAGGCCGGCTCGCACGTGGTCGCGGCGCGGTCCATCTACGGCAACACCTACTCGCTGCTGGACCGGCTGCTGCGCCGGTTCGGGGTGCGGACCGACTTCGTGGACATCACCGACCTGGACGCGGTGCGCGAGGCCGTGCGGCCGGGCACCGCGGTGCTGTTCACCGAGACCCTGTCCAACCCCACCATGACCGTCTCCGACCTGCCCGGGCTGGCCCAGATCGCCCGGGAGGCCGGGGCCGCCCTGGTGGTGGACTCCACGTTCGCCTCCCCGGCGGTGTGCCGGCCCCTGGAGTACGGGGCCGACATCGTGGTGCACTCGGCCACCAAGTACATCGGCGGGCACAGCGACACCACCGGCGGCGTGGCCGTCGCCGCGCCCTCCTTCATCGACCGGATCCGGTCGGCCCGGATCGACCTGGGGCCCTGCCTGGCCCCCGACGAGGCGTACCTGCTGCACCGGGGCCTGGAGACGCTGCCGCTGCGGGTGCAGCGCCAGTGCGAGACCGCCGCGGCGTTCGCCGCCGCGCTCGCCGAGCACCCGCTGGTGGAGCGGGTCGACCACCCGTCCCTGGACTCGCACCCGCAGGCGGGGCTGGCGGCCAAGCTGTTCGACCCCGGGCGGTACGGGGCCGTCGTCACCGTCCACCCGCGCGGCGGCTGGGAGGCGGGGATGGCCTTCGCCGACCGCCTGAAGGTCGCCACCATCGCCGCGTCCCTGGGCGGCACCCACACCCTCGCCGGTCACGTCGCCTCCACGTCGCACCGGAACATGAACGACGTCGAACTGGCGGCCGCCGACATCTCACCTGGTGCGGTGCGGTTCTCCATCGGCCTGGAGGACCCTCAGGACCTCATCGGGGACGCCCTGGCGGCCCTCGGGGGCAACTGACACACAGCGGGCCGGGAGAACCCCGGCCCCTTCCGGCAACGAGTACAAAGGGTCAGCACCATGTCGTCCGAGCAGCGAAGGATCCGGGTCGCCGTCGTCTTCGGCGGTCGCAGTTCCGAACACGAGATCTCCTGCGTCACCGCGGGCAGCGTCCTGTCGGTGATCGACCACGACCGCTACGAGGTCGTGCCGGTCGGCATCACCAAGACCGGCAACTGGGTGCTGACCTCCGGCGACCCGGAGCTCCTGCGCATCGAGGAGGGCACCAAGGCCCTGCCGACCGTGGCGGAGGAGGGCGGCAAGGACCTGGCCCTGCCGTTCGACGCCGCCGGGCAGCTGATGGTGGTGGACCCCGCGGACGGGCCCTCCCGGCTGGCCGAGGTGGACGTGGTGCTGCCGCTGCTGCACGGCCCCTTCGGCGAGGACGGCACCATCCAGGGGCTGTTCGAGATGATGGGCGTGCGCTACGCGGGCGCGGGGGTGTTCTCCAGCGCCGCCGCCATGGACAAGGTGTTCATGAAGGCCATCCTCACCGGCAACGGGATCCCCACCAGCGACTACGTGGCCATCACCGACCGGCGCTGGCGCACCGAGCGCAAGAAGGTCCTGGACGACATCGCCGAGCTGGGGGAGACGGTGTTCGTCAAGCCCGCCCGTGCGGGCAGCAGCGTGGGCATCAGCAAGGTGCGGGACTCCTCCGACGCCGACGCGGTGATCGCGGCCGTCGAGGCGGCGCGCGAGCACGACCCCAAGGTGCTGGTGGAGGCCCAGGTCGTCGGGCGCGAGATCGAGTGCGGCGTGCTGGAGGCCGAGGACGGGGGCGTCCCCGACGTGTCCTTCCCGGCCGAGGTGCACGTGGCGGAGGGCTTCGACTTCTACGACTTCGAGGCCAAGTACCTCTCCAGCAGCGGGCTGACCATCCCGGCGGAGATCCCCGAGGACGTCACGGCGCGGCTGCGCGGGCTGGCCGCCGAGGTGTTCGAGGCGATGGGCTGCGAGGGGCTGGCCCGGGTGGACTTCTTCTACACCGAGGACGGCGAGGTCCTCGTCAACGAGCTGAACACGATGCCCGGGTTCACCCCGGCGTCGGCGTTCCCGCAGATGTGGGCGGCCACCGGGCTGGACTACGCGGCGCTGGTCGACCGGATGATCACGACGGCGCTGCGGCGCTCGCCCGGCCTGCGCTGACGCGAACCGGTACGTACGGGAAAGGGGGGCGGCCCGCTCGGGCCGCCCCTCTTTTCGTGTCCTCTTCGTGTCCTCAGGCCCCGGGGTGCGGGGGCGGTCCCTGCGGGTGCCCGTGCGGCGGGGCGACCGGCGGCCGCCCGGGCGGGGGAGCGACGCCCTTGGGCGCGTCGGGCACGCCCAGCAGCTGCCGGGCCAGGATGGTGCCGCCCGCCGTCGCGGCCGGGAACACCACGACCGCCAGGAACGGGATCGCCAGCAGCAGGTACGTGGGGACCGTGAACCCCAGCACCCGCAGCCGCCGGGTGCCCATCCACTTGCGGCGCTCCTTGATGGTGAGGAACCCGCGGCGGTCGAACGAGCCCGCCACCAGTTCGATGCCCAGCAGCCAGCCGCCCAGCAGGGCGGCCAGCACCGAGCCGACGACCGGGCCGGCCAGCGGGACGAACCCGATGGCGAACACCAGGACCGTCACCAGCAGCGAGGCGAGGATGATCACCAGGGACTGGCGCACCGCCCGGCCCAGCGACGACCAGACCGACTCGTCGGACTCGGCGGGGGCGTTGCCCAGCTCCTGCTCGACCAGGTCGGTGATCTTGTCGTAGATCGGCGCGCCCAGGGCCAGCGTGATGGTGGTGAACGAGACCACCATCAGCAGGACCGTCCCGGCCAGGGCGCCGACGGCGACGGCGCCGCGGAGCAGGTTGCGCCAGACCTCGTCCCAGCCGTCGGCGAACGGCGTCGCCCACGCGGCCAGGTCGGTCAGGTTCATCACCAGGAGGACGAACAGCGCCAGGAAGAGCAGCGACGTGATCAGGGCGGGGAGCGCGCCCAGGAGGAACAGGCGCGGTCTGCGCAGCAGCAGGCCGAAGCCGCGCGCCAGCGCGCCGACTCCGCCGAAGACTTCACGAACGGGATTGGGAATGGCCACGCTGGAACATTAGGGCAATCCCGCCCGCGCCTGCCAGTCGGCCCGTCCCCCCGGGCGGCCCCGCCGCGAAGACGGGGCCGCCCGGCTCAGAGGCCGGGGTGCACGTCGCGGTACCAGCCGTCGCGGGCCAGCAGCTCGGTGTGGGTGCCGGACTGCACGACGCGGCCGTCGCGGACCACGACGATGCGGTCGACCCGCTCCAGCCCGGTGAGGTCGTGGGTGATGAGCAGCGTCGAGTAGCCCTCGGCCGCCGCCAGCAGGTCCTCGACCACCGCGTCGCGGGTGTCCGGGTCCAGGTGGGCGGTGGGCTCGTCCAGGACCAGCACGCGGGGCGCGGCCAGCAGGGCGCGGGCCAGCGCCAGGCGCTGCACCATGCCGCCGCTCAGCCCCAGGCCGTGGGTGCCGACGCGGGTGTCCAGGCCGTCGGGCATCGCCGCGACGTCGTCGGCCAGACGGGCCCGGCGCAGCGCCGCCCACAGGTCGTCGTCGGACGCCTCCGGCCGGGCCAGCCTCAGGTTCTCGCGCAGGGTCGAGGCGAACACGTGCGGGTCCTGCGGCACCCCGGAGACCACGGCGCGCACCTCGTCGGCCGGGTACCCGGTGATGTCGGCGCCGCCGAGCTCCACGCGCCCCGCGTCGGGGTCGCGGAACCGCAGCAGGACGGAGGCCAGCGTGCTCTTGCCCGCGCCGCTGGGCCCCACCACCGCGACCGTCTCGCCCGCCGCGACGTCCAGGTCCACGCCGTCCAGGGCCCACGGCCCGTCCGGGGTGTAGCGCACCCGCAGCCCGCGGACGCGGACCGCGGAGTCCCCGTCCGGGTCCAGGCCCGTGCGGACCGCCGGGGCGACCGCCGCCGGGGTGTCCAGCACCCCGAACAGCCGCGCACCGCTCTCCCGGATCGCCCCCAGCCGGGCGGCGACCGCGGGCAGCGGGGCGACGATCTCGAACGCCGCCAGGGTCACCAGCACCAGCACCGCCAGCGACACCGCGTCCAGCTCCCCGCCCTCGACGGCCAGCACCCCCAGGAACAGGGCGCCCCAGACGCTCAGACCGGTGATGAGCGTCGTCGCGCCCGCCCCCAGCCCCAGCACCGCGGCGTCGCGCCGCGCCATCCGGGTCAGCTCCTCGTCGGCCTCGTACACGCGGGCCACCTGGCGGTCCATCGCCCCGTAGGCGATGAGGTCGGGCGCCCCGTGCAGGGTGTCCACCAGGGAGGTCGACAGCCGCCCGCGCGCCACCGCCTGGCGCCGCCCCGGGGCCCGGCCCAGCGCGGCGGCCGCCCAGGGCACCGCCAGCCCCGCCAGCAGCAGGCCCGCGGCCAGCAGCGCCCCGCCCGGCGCGTACACGGCGGTGACCACCAGGACGGTGACCCCGCCGGTCACCAGGGACACCAGCGGCGGGGTCAGGCCGCGCACCAGCAGGTCCAGGGTCGCCTCGGTGTCGTTGACCAGGCGCGACACCAGGTCGCCGGACCGGAACCGGCCGAAGGGCTCGGTGGCGGCGAGCCTGCGGTACACGCGCACCCGCACCTCGGCCAGCGTGCGGAACGCGGCGTCGTGGGTGACCAGCCGCTCCAGGTACCGGCTCACCCCCTTGCCGACGCCCAGCGCCCGGGTGGCCACCACCGAGACCCCCAGCGCGGTGATCCCCGGGTGCGAGGCCGCGGTGGCCAGCATCCACGCGGCCACCCCCAGCAGCGCCACCCCGGAGCCGGTGGCCACCGCGCCCAGCAGGACGCCCAGCGCGAACCTCCCGGCCCGGGGCCGGGCCAGCGCGACCATCCGCCGCAGCGGGTCGCGGCGGCGCTCCTCCTCGGACACGGGCGCGGCGTCGGCGGTATCGGTCGTGCTCATCGGTTCAGCGCCCCTTCACGGCCCGGCAGCGGGAGTTCCACGACCCGGGCGCCGAGGACGGCCTCGGCCCAGCCGGTGTCGTGGGCGACGATGACCGCGGTGCGCCCCCGCAGGAGGCGGTCCACGGCGGTGCGGACCGCGGCGGCGTTCTCCGGGTCCAGGTGGGCGGTGGGCTCGTCCAGCAGCACCAGCGGGGCGTCCCGGCAGAACGCCCGGGCCAGCGCGATCCGCTGGCGCTGGCCCGCCGAGAGCCGGGCGCCGCGCTCGCCGAGCCGGGTGTCGTACCCGTCGGGCAGCGCGGACACGAACCCGTCGGCCTCGGCCAGCCGGGCGGCCTCGCGCACCCGCTCCAGGGGGGTGTCGGGGTCGCCCAGCCGGATGTTGTCGGCCACCGAAACGTCGAACAGGTAGGGGTGCTGGGGCACCCAGGCCACCCCCAACCGCCAGTCGTCGGCGGGGACGGACTCCAGCGGCTCCCACGCGCCGCCGGGCGCGCGCACCTCGATCCGCCCCTCCGAGGGGGTGTTCATCCGCAGCAGCAGCGACAGCAGGGTGGTCTTGCCCGACCCGCTGGGCCCGGTGAGCAGCACCCGCTCGCCCGAGCGCACCGTCAGGTCCACCCCGGACAGGGCGGGCAGGTCCCGCCCCGGGTAGGTCAGCGACACCCCGCTCAGCCGCAGGTCGCCGCCGGTCGCCGGGGACCGCTCCCCGGTGGGCGCGGGCGCGCCGCCGTCCGCGGTCCGGCGCCGCTCCAGCTCGGTGAACACCTGGTCGGCGGCGGCCACGCCCTCCATGCTCGCGTGGAACCGGGCGCCCACCTCGCGCAGCGGCAGGTAGGCCTCCGGCGCCAGGATCAGCACCAGCAGGGCGGTCTGGTAGTCCATGTACCCGCCCAGCAGCCGCAGCCCCACCTCCACGGCGACCAGCGCCACCGCCAGGGTGGCCAGCAGTTCCAGGGCGAACGCGGACAGGAACGCGATCCGCAGCGTCCCCATGGTCGCCCTGCGGTGCTCCTCGCCGACCCGCCGGATGAGCGCCGCCTGCGCCTTGGCCCGGCGGAACACCGCCAGGGTCGGCAGCCCCTCCACCACGTCCAGGAAGTGCCCGCCGAGCCTGCTCAGCAGCCGCCACTGCCGCTCGGTGCGGTTCTGCGTGTGCATGCCGATGAGCGCCATGAAGACGGGGATGAGCGGCACCGTCACCAGGATGACGACCCCGGAGATCCAGTCGGCCCAGAACACCACGGCCAGCACCGCGACCGGCACGATCGCCGCCAGCACCAGCTGGGGCAGGTAGCGGGCGAAGTAGTCGTCGAGCGCGTCCAGGCCCCGCGTGGCCAGGGTGACCAGCTCCCCGGCCTTGGGCGCCTCCCCGTCCTCGCCGCGCTGGGCGGTCCACACCGTCCCGTCGCCGGTGACGCGGTCGATCAGCCGGCGCCGCAGGATCGACTTGGTGCGGGCGGCGCTGTGCAGCGCCGACGCCTCGGCCGCGTACGACAGCAGGGCGCGGACCAGGGCGATGCCGGCGACGGCGGCGACCGCCCACCCCAGGGGGGCGAACCCCGACCCGGCGAACACCTCCGAGATGACGTGGGCGAGCAGCCATGCCTGGGCCAGGATCAGCCCGGTGATCGCCACCCCGCTGAGCACGGAGACGGCCAGGTGGGTGCGGACCGCCGACGCGGTCCGCACCAGGCGCGGATCGAGCGGTTTCAATGGGACCCCTTTGAGGGTGGCGGTGGACGGTGGGCGTTCGTGCCCAGTCTCGCCGATGGGCACCGGATACGGGCACGGCCCCCGCCCCGGGCGATGGGGGAGGGGGCCGCGCCCTTCGGATCAGGCGCCGGAGCGCTGGGCCACGGACTCGCCGGTGACGGTGGCACCGGTGACCCGCTTGCGGAACACCCAGTAGCTCCAGCCCTGGTAGAGGAGCACCAGCGGCAGGAAGACGACGGCCACCCAGGTCATGATGGTGAGCGTGTAGTCCGCCGAGGAGGCGTTCTCGACGGTGAGGCTGAACGCCGGGTCGGTGGTGGAGGGCAGCACGTCCGGGAACAGCGACCCGAACAGGGTGACCACGGCGGCCAGGATGGTGGCCACCATGAGCCCGAACGCCAGGCCCTCGCGCCGCGCCCGGGCCGCCGCGACCCCGCCGACCAGGGCGAGGGCGGCCAGCGCCACGAGCGGCCAGGTCCACGCCTGTCCGTGGGCGAGCTGGGTCCACAGCAGGAACGCGGCCGCGGCGGGCACGGCGACGTACGCGGTGCGCAGCGCGGCGGTGCGGGCGCGGGCCCGGACCGGCCCGTCGGTCTTCAGGCTCAGGAACACCGCCCCGTGCAGGGTGAACAGCGACAGGGTGGTGAGCCCGCCCAGGAGCGCGTACGGGTTGAACAGGTCCGCCAGGGACGCGGTGACGATGTGGTCGGCGTCCATGGCCACGCCCCGGACGACGTTGGCGAAGACGACCCCCCACAGCAGGGCCGGCGCGGCGCTGCCGAAGAAGATGGCCCGGTCCCACCACAGCCGCCAGACGGGGTCGTCCCGCTTGCCGCGGTACTCGAAGGCCACACCGCGCAGGATGAGCGCGATGAGGATGACGAACAGCGGCAGGTAGAACCCGCTGAACAGGGAGGCGTACCAGGCGGGGAACGCCGCGAACGTGGCGCCGCCCGCGGTGATCAGCCAGACCTCGTTGGCGTCCCACACCGGTCCGATGGAGTTGATGGCGACCCTGCGGTCGACGGAGTCCCTTCTGCCCATGAACGGCATCAGGGTGCCGACGCCGAAGTCGAACCCCTCCAGGACGAAGTACCCGATCCACAGGACCGAGATGGCGATGAACCAGATGACGGCCAGATCCATGGTCATGTCCTAGTAGCTGAAGTGAGGGATCTTCGACTCGTCGCCGTCCCTCTCGAGGTCGGGGACGAGGTGGGACGGGCCCGCCTTGATGTACTTGACCAGCAGGCCGACCTCGACGACGGCGAGGACGCCGTAGACGAGGGTGAACCCGGTCAGGCTCAGGGCGACGGTGCCCAGGCTCACCCCGGGCGAGACGCTGGCGGCGGTGAGCAGGTAGCCGTGGACGGTCCAGGGCTGGCGGCCCATCTCGGTGAGCACCCAGCCGAAGATGTTGGCGGCCAGGGCGGCGGGCAGGGCGAGCACGGCCAGCGGGTAGAACCAGCGGGTCAGCCTGCCGTGCACGGACGGCGTCCGGCCGCCGCGGGTGAGCCACAGCCCGAGCGCGGCGACGGCGACCCCGGCCATGCCCAGGCCCATCATGAGGCGGAACGACCAGTACGTGACGAACACGTTGGGGACGTAGTCCCCCTCGCCGTACTCGGCCTCGTAGGCCTCCTGGAGGTTGTTGATCCCGTGGACCTCGCCGTCGAACTCGCCGGTCGCGAGGAAGCTGAGGATGTTGGGGATGGTGATGTCGATGGGGTTGTACCGCGCCTCGGTGTCGCCGACGGCGAACGCGGAGAACGGCGCCCCCTCCTCGGTCTCCCACAGGGCCTCGGCCGCGGCGAGCTTCATGGGCTCGTACTGGGCGGCGAGCTTGGCCTGGTGGTCCCCGGAGAACACCACGATCACACCGGCGATGAGCGTGAACACCAGCCCGACCTTGAGCGTGCCGCGGAAGAGGGCGAAGTCGCCCTTGGGCGGGGTCGTCCCGCGGATCCCGGTGTCGTTGTGCCTCTGGTTGCGCCACAGCTTGTAGGCGCTGACGCAGACCACGAACAGCCCGGCGGTGATGAACGCGGCCGAGACGGTGTGCAGGTAGGTGGACCAGGCCTGGTCGTTGCTGAGCACGGCCCAGATGTCGTTGAGCTCGGCGCGCCCGTTCTCGGGGTTGACCTCGAACCCGACGGGGCGGCGCATCCAGGCGTTGGCGGCCAGGATGAAGTAGGCCGACAGGTTGGTGCCGATCGCCACCATCCAGATGCAGGCCAGGTGGGCGGCGCGGGGCAGCCGGTGCCAGCCGAAGATCCACAGGCCGATGAAGGTGGACTCCAGGAAGAAGGCGAGCAGCGCCTCCATCGCCAGCGGGGCGCCGAAGACGTCGCCGACGAACCGGGAGTACTCGCTCCAGTTCATGCCGAACTGGAACTCCTGGACGATGCCGGTGACCACGCCCATGGCGAAGTTGATCAGGAAGAGCTTCCCGAAGAACTGGGTCGCCTGGAGGTATTCGTGCCTTCCGGTGCGGTACCAGACCGTCTGGAGGACGGCCACGATGAACGACAGGCCGATCGTCAACGGAACGAACAGGAAGTGGTAGATCGTGGTGACACCGAACTGCCACCGCGCGAGTTCAAGGGCTTCCATACCCGCCTCTCAGGTACCGACCACCGGTAGTACTACACATCGTAGTTCTACAACGTGTCGTAGTCGCCTCCGGGGGCCCGCGAAGGGCCTCGGAGGGGCTTCCGGCGGGGAGGGAGAGGGGGTGCCGGCCCGGGGAGGGCGGCCCGAACGCGGTCGCGTGACCATTCTGACCTGGGAGAACGCGGTATCCACGGAGGCCGGGGAGTCGTGTCTGTGGACTCGGACACATGCGGGGCCGCCCCGGGAACGACGGAGGCGGCGCACCCCCGCGGGGTGCGCCGCCTCGGCGTCGACGGAGTCGGTCAGGTGTCGGTGCGGTCGGCCAGCATCCGCTCCATGAGGTCCACCTCGGCCCCCTGGGCGTCGATCATGCCCTGGGCGAAGTCCACGACCATCTCCTCCCGGCCCAGGTCCACCTCGGCCTCGGCCATCTCGATGCCGCCCAGGTGGTGGGCGATCATCAGCTCCAGGAAGACGATCTCGGCCTCCACGCCCTCGGCCGCGCGGAGCCCGTCGAGCTGCTCGGCGGTGGCCAGCCCCGGCATGGCCTCGGGCACCCCGCCGTCCCCGCCGCCGTGGTCGTGCCCCGCCATCCAGGCCATCGGCCGGTCCGGGGCGCGCATCGGCAGGTTCCAGGCCAGCAGCCACCCCTGCATGCGCCCCACCTGGGCCTGCTGGGTGCGGGCCATGTCGGTGGCGACGGTGTGCAGCTCGGGGTCCTCCGT
Organism: Nocardiopsis sp. NPDC006139; assembly: GCF_040614155.1. Lineage (NCBI taxonomy): Bacteria > Bacillati > Actinomycetota > Actinomycetes > Streptosporangiales > Nocardiopsidaceae > Nocardiopsis > Nocardiopsis sp. NPDC006139. The sequence continues at coordinate 167,779 of NZ_JBEXTT010000004.1, read as the reverse complement.
CTTGTCGAGGATGATCATCGACATGTCCACGGCCTGGTTGTGGTGGACGCTCATGTCCCGCAGGAAGCCCGCGTCGGCGCCGGTGTCCAGCGGGTACGAGGGGCGTCCCAGCAGGTAGCCGCCGAGCAGGGCGACTGCGACCAGGATCACCGCGGCCCAGCTCGGTACGGAGGCGAACGACGTCCTGCGGGGCTCGGACTCCTCCGGGAACTCCCCCGGGACGGCCTCCCCGCCGTCGTCCCCGGGTCCGTCCGCGGTGTGGCCGAGGTCACCGATCGGGTCGCGCTCGGTACCGCTTTCGTCTCCCATGGGAACCATCCTGGTCAAATCGCCCGACTCTGATGCCAAAGTAGAGGATAGGTAAGTCCCAGGCCCCACCACCCACCTCAGGAGACCCAGTGGCCAAGAAGAAGACGGCGGAGGAGCGTCGCCAGCGCGCCGCCGCCCTCAAGGCGGAACGCCTGCGCAAGGAGAGACAGCGCAAGATCCTCGGCATCGCCGGCGGCGCGCTGGCGGCCGTGGTGGTCGTGGGTCTCATCGGTTTCCTCTTCTACATGGATCATCGCAGCCGGCAGATCCCCGGTATGGCGGAACACGAGATCGGCTCCTACCTCCACGTCGACACCGGTGAGAAGGTCGACTACGAGCAGAGCCCGCCGGTCGGCGGCGACCACTGGAGCGCCTGGCAGAACTGCGGCGTCTACCCCTCGCCGGTGACCCCCGAGTTCGCGGTGCACTCCCTGGAGCACGGCGCGGTGTGGATCGCCTACGACCCCGAGCTGCCCGCGGACCAGGTCGAGCAGCTGAACGGCTTCTACACGCCGGGCTCCTACCTGCTGGTCACCCCGTACGAGGGTGAGATGGACGGCCCGATCGTGGCCTCCGCCTGGGGCCGCCAGGTCGCCGTGGACAGCCCGACCGACGAGAGCCTCCAGCGCTTCGTCCGCGCCTTCGAGCAGAGCAGCGACGTGCCGGAGCCGGGCGCGCTGTGCTCCCAGGGCGTGGCCGAGAACGCCGAGGAGGTCGAGGCCATGCTCGCCGGCGGTGGCGGCGAGGAGCAGCTCCCCGAGGGGATGGACGGCCCCGCCGAGGGCGCCGAGGGCGACGCGCCGGCCGAGGGCGAGAGCGACGCCCCTGCCGAGGAGGAGAGCGACGCCCCCGCCGGGGACGAGAGCGAGGCTCCCGCCGAGGAGGGTTCCGAGTAGCGGGCGCCGCATGTCGGAAGACGGAGGGAAGGGGCGGTGCGACCACGGTCGCACCGCCCCTTCCGGGTTCTGCGGGCCGCTCCCGGGACCGCTCTTTCGCGGGCCGTCCGTCGGGGACCCTCCGCCGTCCGGCGGGCGGGCCGCGGCGCGACGGAGGCCCGAAAGGACTCTGCCTAGAGCTCTCCGTCGGGCAGCGGCGGCAGGTGCTCGGAGACCAGGTCGCCCACGGTCGTGAGCGCCGCGGCCGGGGGGCCGTAGGAGGTCGGGATCAGCAGCTCGACGTAGGCCTCGTGGCCGACCGCGGTGAAGACCGTGGGGGCGTCGGCCGGCTCGGACAGCCACGGGACCCCGTTGACCTCCTCGAGCAGGGAGTCCGGGGCCAATGCCACGGGCCGCTCCACCCCGCAGCGCAGGCCGATCGCCGGGTCGCCCCAGGCGGCGGTGAGGTCGGACGCGGGCCGGACGTCGACGCGCTCGGCGTCCATGAGGGTGTCCGGCAGGTCGGCGACCAGCGCCGTGCACAGCTCCTCGGCCGCGGCGTCGGGCAGTGGCGGCTCCATGCGCACCGTCTGCGCCCCGCACCCCGCGACCGCGCCCAGCAGGAGGAGCACGGGGGCCAGCCGCAGGAGTACGCGCACCACATTCTCCGAAGGGTCGGGTCAGATGTTGACGATGGGACAGGTGAGCGTCCGGGCGATCCCCTCGAGACGCTGGATGCGGGCCACCACCAGCGACCCCAGGGCGTCCACGTCGTCGGCCTCGGCCTGGACGATCACATCGTAGGGGCCGGTCACGTCGTGGGCCTCCGTGACCCCCTCGATGCCCCGGATGCGCTCGGCGACCTCGGCGGCGCGGCCGACCTCGGTCTGGATCAGGATGTATGCCCGCACCATGTGTACTCCTTCGTGCATGCCGGGTACGGGAGCACCCGACGGTGAGGCCGATGACGAACGTGTGACGAACGTGGGTCTGGACCACCGCGCCGGAGCGTCACCGTACCCTGTTCCCTGTGCAGAACACCATTGGGGGTCTGGGCGAGTTCGCTCTGATCAGACGCGTGACGGGCCAATTCCCCGGGACGGACGATGTAATCCTCGGCCCGGGTGACGATGCGGCCGTCGTCGCCGCCCCCGACGGCCGGACCGTGGCCACCACCGACCTGCTGGTGGAGGGGCGCCACTTCCGGCGCGACTGGTCCACGGCCCGCGACGTCGGCCACCGGGCGGTGGCCCAGAACTTCGCCGACGTCGTCGCCATGGGCGCCCGCCCCACCGGCCTGCTCATCGGCTTCGCCGCCCCCGCCGACCTGCCCCTGGAGTGGGCGGAGGAGTTCACGCTGGGCGTGCGCGACGAGTGCGCGGCCGCGGGCGGCGCGGTGGTGGGCGGCGACACCGTCGGCTCCGACACCATCACCGTCGCGATCACCGCGCTGGGCGACCTCCAGGGCCGGGCCCCGGTCCGCCGCGACGGCGCCCGCCCCGGCGACGTCGTCGCCTACTGCGGGCACCTGGGCCTGTCCGGCGCCGGGCTGGCCCTGCTCACCGCCGGGATCGACGGGCCCGCCGCCTGCCTGGACGAGTACCGCAGGCCCTCCCCGCCCTACTCCGCCGGACCCGAGGCGTCCCGGCTGGGCGCCACCGCCATGCTCGACGTCAGCGACGGCCTCGCCCAGGACCTGGGCCACGTGTGCCGGGCATCGCGGGTGCGCATCGACCTGGACCCGGACCTGCTGCGCCCCGAGCCCGCGCTGGTCGAGGCCGTGCGCGTCCTGGGCGGGGAGCCCGGCCGGGCCCTGGCGTTCATGGTCTCCGGGGGCGAGGACCACGCCCTGGCCGCGACCTTCCCCGCCGGAGCGGACCTGCCCGACCACTGGCACCGCATCGGGACCGTCCTCCCGGCCGAGGAGGGGGAGCACCGCGTCACCGTCGGCGGGCGGGTCCCCGAACGCACCGGATGGGATCATTTCCCCGGCGAATGAGCGCGTTTGGATTTGTCTGTTTTGGCTCGCGCGCTAGGCTTGCGGCCGGGAATCGCCCGGTCCCGCTCGCACCGAGCGGCGGCCACCGGGCAGGGCGAGATCGGTTTCCGATCCCGGGGAGAGGCGGTCCATGGGGCGGCACGGCCAGCGGCAGGGCACCCGTCGCGGTGCGCACCGCAACGAGCCCGCGGACACCGGGGCGCTGCGCCGGCTGGGCGGCTTCATCGAGAGCACCGTCCCCAAGCGCGTGGAGCCCCCGCGCCTGCTCAACGTGCTCGTCGTCTCCGGTGTGATCCTGGGCCTGCTCCTCTTCGGCTACAGCACCACCCAGATCTACCTCCAATTCGGCGGCACCCCCGGGGGCACCGCGCAGAACCCGGGCACCCAGGACGGGGTGGGCCCCAGCGGCGGCGTCACCCCCGAGCCCGACGCCGGGACGCCCGCGCCGCAGACCCAGGCGGGCACCGAGCCCACCACCGTCTCCTACCGCGTCGTGGAGTCGGGCGAGGCGGGCTTCAGTGCGCAGGTCACGGTCACCAACACCTCCCGCAGCAGGCTCGACGCCTGGGAACTGGCCCTGGCGTTCGAGGACGCCGAGGTCACCCACGTCGAGGGCGCCGATTGGGAGGCCATCGACGACGGCATCCTGGCCCGCCAGCCCGGCAGCGCCGACGGGCTCGAACCCGGGGAGAGCGCCTCGCTCACCTTCCAGGCCCTGGGCGCCGCGCAGAGCCCGACCCGCTGCTCCCTCAACGGGCACATCTGCAGCCTGTGAGCGGTCCCACCGCGTTCCGGCGCCGACCCCTCCGTCCGGGCCCGGGAACGGCGAAGGCCCCCCGACCGGAGTCGGAGGGCCTCGAAGACCTGTCGGGGGCGGTGCTCCCTAGCGGGTCACCTTGCCGGCCTTGATGCACGAGGTGCAGGCGTTCACGCGCTTGGGCGTGCCGCCGACGCGGGTGCGGACGGTCTGGATGTTGGGGTTCCAGCGGCGGCGGGTGCGACGGTGCGAGTGGGAAACACTGTTACCGAACCCTGGTCCCTTGCCGCAGACGTCGCAGACGGAAGCCACGGTAACTCCATTCAAGTGTTCGGGATCGCGCACGTCGCCGCACGCGAAGGTTCAACCGGCCGGAAGGGGCCGGGCGGACAGGCCGGCGCGAACGCCAACCGTGGAAGAGTACACGAGGGGAGGTAAAAAGCCCCCCGCGTGCGCCGACGGGACGTGGTGCCGCCGGAAGGACCATCGACCGCCGCCACGCGGGCACGGCGGAAACACGATGAACTCACACGAGTATAGCGCCGCCGGAGACGTCGGCGGACATCCGTGCCTTCGGCCCCGTCCCGGGAGAATGCCGACCCGCCGCCGCCCCGCTCCCGGGAGCCGCCGCCGAGCGTCGCAGCGGGGCACTAGCGTTGGCCGTGACCGGCGATCCTGAAGAGGAAGACCATGACCACCTGGGACGAACCGCTGGGCCGGGGCCCGCTGCGCGGCAAGACGGCCAAGGCCCTGGAGGAGAAGCTCGACCTCCACACCCTCGGCGACCTCCTGCGCTACTACCCGCGCCGCTACGACCGGCGCGGCGACCTCACCGACCTGGCCCTGCTGCGCGAGGGCGAGCAGGCCACCGTGCAGGCCCGCGTCCTGGACGCCAAGAGGCGCACGGTCCCGCCCCGGCAGGGGCGGCGGAGGATGGACCTGCTGGAGGTCGTCGTGACCGACGGCACCGGCCGGCTGCACCTCACGTTCTTCAACCAGGGCGCCTACCACCAGACCCGGCTCACCCCCGGGCGGCTGGCCATGTTCTCCGGCCGGGTCGGCACCTTCAAGGGGCGCCGCCAGCTCGACCACCCGCAGTACGAGCTCCTCGACGAGGACGGCTCCGAGGTGGACCGGGCCCGCGCCTACGCCGACGAGCTCATCCCGGTCTACCCGGCGGTCAAGGGCATGGACTCGGCCACCATCGGCCGCGCCGTCGAGGTCGCCCTGGGCGTCGTGGACGACCTGCCCGACCCGCTGCCGCCCGCCGTCCTCGGCGACCGCCCGGGGATCGCCGACGCCCTGCGGAGGATCCACCGGCCGCAGAGCGATCAGGACATCGGCTCCGCCCGCCGGCGCCTGAAGTGGGACGAGGCGTTCGTCCTGCAACTGGCGCTGGCCCGCCGGCGCCGCGACGCCGAGAGCCTGCCCGCGGTGCCCCGGCCCGGCGCCGACGGCGGCATCCTCGACGCCTTCGACGCGCAGCTGCCGTTCACCCTCACCGACGGCCAGCGGGAGGTCGGCGACCTGCTCGCCGCGCGGCTCGACTCCGCCCACCCCATGCACTGCCTGCTCCAGGGCGACGTGGGCGCGGGCAAGACCCTGGTGGCGCTGCGGGCCATGCTCCGCGTGGTGGACTCCGGCGGCCAGGCCGTCATGCTCGCCCCCACCGAGGTGCTGGCCCAGCAGCACCACCGCTCCATCGGCGCCATGCTGGGCGCGCTGGGCCGGGCCGGGCAGATCGACGGGGCCGAGCGGGCCACCCGGACCGCCCTGCTCACCGGGTCCATGGGGGCCGCCGCCCGGCGCGAGGCCCTGCTGGACGCCGCCTCCGGCGCCGCCGGGATCGTGGTGGGCACCCACGCCCTGCTCCAGGAGCACGTGTCCTTCGCCGACCTGGGCCTGGTCGTGGTCGACGAGCAGCACCGGTTCGGGGTGGAGCAGCGCGACGCCCTGCGGGCCAAGGCCGCCGACGGCCGCCCGCACGTGCTGGTGATGACCGCCACGCCCATCCCGCGCACCGTCGCCATGACCGTCTACGGCGACCTCGACGTGGTCGCCCTCACCCAGCTGCCCGCCGGGCGGGCGCCGGTGTCCACCCACGTGGTCCCGGCCAAGGACAAGCCCCACTACCTCAGCCGGGCCTGGGAGCGGATCCGCGAGGAGGCGGCCCAGGGCCGCCAGGCCTTCGTGGTCTGCCCGCGCATCGGCGACGGCGACTCCGCCGAGGACGCCCAGGCCGCGGGGGAGGAGGGCGAACGCGCCCCGCTGGCGGTACTGGAGATCGCCGCCCGGCTGACGGAGGGCCCCCTGGCCGGCCTGCGCGTGGAGGTGCTGCACGGGCGGATGGCCCCCGACGACAAGGACGCGGTGATGGGCCGCTTCTCGGCCGGCACCACCGACGTGGTGGTGTCCACCACCGTCATCGAGGTGGGCGTGGACGTGCCCAACGCCACTGTGATGGTCATCATGGACGCCGACCGGTTCGGGGTCTCCCAGCTGCACCAGCTGCGCGGCCGGGTCGGCCGCGGCAAGCTGCCGGGTCTGTGCCTGCTGGTCACCGAGTCCGAGGAGGGCTCGCCCGCCCGGGAGCGGCTCGACGTGGTCGCCTCGACCACCGACGGCTTCGTGCTCTCCCAGGAGGACCTGCGGATGCGCCGCGAGGGCGACGTTCTGGGCGACGCCCAGTCGGGCCGCTCCAGCCTGCGCCTGCTCACCCTGCTCAAGGACGAGAAGGTCATCGAGGAGGCCCGCGAGCGCGCCGCCGCCTACCTGGAGGAGGACCCGGAGCTGACCGCCCACCCGCCCCTGGTCCGCGCCCTGGAGGAGCTGCTCCCGGAGGAGCGCGCCGAGTACCTCGACAAGACCTGAGCTCCTGGCCCCGAGGCCTGTCCTTCGAACGGCTGCGCCGCCGGGGTTCGTGAGGCGCCCGGCGGGTTCCAAAGGCCCGGGGGAGCGGAGGAGGCGGTCCTCGGCGAAAGCCTGCGGCCGTGGGCCGTCCGCCGGGGGCCTTCCGCCGCCCGACGGGCGGGCCGAAGGGCGGCGGAGGTACGAAAGGGCGGCCTAGGGCGTGTTTTTTGAACCTCCGCTGCGCTTCGGTTCGTGCTCGGCGCCCCCCGAGGGCGGGAACCTTCGGCCCTGCGTCGACATCCTCGTTCCTCGGATGCCTCCTCCGGGCCTCCAGAACCCCGCCGGGCGCCTCACGAACCCCCAGCAGTACAGGAGAGCATTCAAAAACAGGCACTAGGCGGAGTAGTGGGCGTACCAGAGGACGGCCTCGCCGTAGCCGCGCTTGCGGTCGCGGGCGAGGCCGGCGGGCCAGGCGGGCTCGGCGGTGCGCTTGGAGCGCTCCACCACCACCAGCGCGCCGTCGGCCAGCCAGGAGCGGGAGGCCAGGTCGGCGAGCACGGCGGCGATCTCGGCGTCGGTGACCGCGTACGGCGGGTCCGCCACCACCAGGTCGTAGGGCCCGTCCGGGTTGTCCTGCGCGACCACCCGCTCCACCCGGTCGGCGGCCAGCCGGGCGCCGGGCAGGCCCAGCGCGTCGATGTTGTCCCGCACCACCTTGGCCGCCCTGCGGTCGGCCTCCACCAGCAGCGCGTGGGAGGCGCCCCGGGACAGGGCCTCCAGGCCGATGGCCCCCGAGCCCGCGTACAGGTCCATGACCCGCAGCCCGGTCAGCGGGCCGAGGTCGGACTGGGCGGAGGCGAACAGGGCCTCGCGGGCCCGGTCGCTGGTGGGGCGGGTGGTGCGGCCGTCGGGGACGGAGAGGCGGCGCCCCCCGGCCGTCCCGGCGATGATGCGGGTCATGGCACCACCGTAGCCAAGGCGCCGCGCCTCCCGGACTCCCCGGCGCGCCTCCTCCCGCGGTGGGGCCGACGGGGGGAAAGTGGCCACTAAGCGGGAGTTGCCCGAATCCGTACCGGAGGCGACCCCTACGATCGCGGTACTCGAACGCCATGTCCGAAAGGGGCGATCACCGTGCGCCGTGCCGTCTGCCCGGGTTCCTTCGATCCGGTGACCTACGGTCACATCGACATCATCGGCCGGGCGGCCAAGCAGTACGACGAGGTCGTCGCCGCTGTGCTCAACAACGTGAACAAGAGGGGCTTGTTCACGGTCCCGGAGAAGCTCGACATGCTCCGCGTGGGGACCGAGGACCTCGCCAACGTGCAGGTCGCCGAGTTCGACGGGCTCCTGGTCGACTTCTGCCGCGCCAACGGCATCGACACCATCGTGCGCAGCCTCCGCTCGGTCAGCGACTTCGACTACGAGCTCCAGATCGCCCAGATGAACTACCGCCTGTCCGGGGTGGAGACGGTGTTCATGACCGCGAACCCGCAGTACTCCTTCCTGTCCTCCAGCCTGGTCCGGGAGATCGCCCAGTACCACGGCGACGTCTCCAACCTGGTGACGCCCTACGTGCAGGACCGGCTGCGCGAGAAGTACACCGCGAACGGCTGATACGCGGGCCTTCCGGAGCTGATTTGGGTGCTCGGGGACGTGATGGGTAGAATCCAGGTTCGACCATGTGCGTCGCCGTCTTCGGCGTGCGCGCGGGCCGGTACCGGCCGCCACCGGCGGACCGCCCGGCTCCCGGAATCCTCGTGAAAGCCCGATGACCCTGTCTCGTCTCAATCCCCGTGACCCGTTCGTGGTCGACACCCAGGCGCTGGGCCGCCAGCCGGGGTCGATGCGGACGGTCCAGCGCATCGTGACCGTCCCCGAGGCGTTCGCGAACGCGATGTCCTCCGTGCCCGAGGGCCGCGAGCTGGAGCTCGACCTGCGCCTCGAAGCGGTGATGGAGGGCGTCCTGGTCACCGGGACCGTGCGCGGGCAGATCACGGCCGAGTGCTCGCGCTGCCTCGACCCCCTCTCCGAGGACTTCGAGGCGGGCTTCCAGGAGATGTTCCGGTACACCGCCGACGAGGACGGCCTCCACCAGGAGGACCTGGAAGCGGACGACGACGATGAGGACTACTATCTAGAGGGCGACCTGCTCGACCTCGAACCCGTGGTCCGAGACGCCGTCGTCCTCGCCCTCCCGCTCTCGCCGCTGTGCGACCCGGACTGCCCGGGCCTGTGCTCGGAGTGCGGTGCCCGACTCGCCGACGCGGGACCCGACCACGGTCACGGCGACCGTGTCGACCCCCGGTGGGAGGCGCTCCGCGACCTCGCGGAGCGGCCCGGCGAGTGACAACAGCCCTTCCCCGTGCACCACGGGGATGATCCCGGCCCCGTGCCGGGCGCCCCGTTCTACGGAGCACACCCCGCAGTGCGCGGGGCCGACCAGATAAGCGACCTCCCGCGATCCGCGCGGGGGTGACCCAGGAGGATTGAAGTGGCCGTCCCGAAGCGGAAGATGTCGCGGAGCAACACCCGGACCCGCCGTTCCCAGTGGAAGGCGTCGCGCCCGGTGCTGGTCAACTGCCCGCGCTGCCGCGACCCCAAGCAGCCCCACGTCGCCTGCCCGACCTGCGGCACCTACAACAACCGCCAGGTCGTCAACCCGGCGTAACCGCGTATGCCAGGTCCTCGGGTCACCGCACCCGACTCCTGCCCCCGGGGCGGGTCCGTACCACGGACCCGCCCCGAACGCTGTCCGGGGCCCGCGGGGGAGGCGCGGACGGGCCGGGATTTGTAGAGTGTGACCGAGGGACGGCCCAGGGCGTGTTCCGCGGATGTCCTCGTGCCGTCCGGCGTTCGCGCCGTCCGGCACGAGCGGCCTCCAGGCGATCTCTCGCAGGACGACCGTTCCGGGGTGCCGCGCGGCACCGCGCGGCGGGGCCCGCCCGGGCCCGGCCGGCACCGCGAGAGACGGACCGGAGGACGCGAGCGAACACGCCCCGAGCCGCCCCGCCCGTCCTACCGTCCACGCGACGGCCGGCCCGCGGACCGCACCGGAGTTCCCGAGTTCGTGGTGGCCGCCGGGGGAGCGGGCGCCGTGTCCGGCGCCGGGCTCCCGCGACGCTCACCTCGTTTTCGAGCACCCTGGTCGGGCCGTGCGTCCGCGACCGCGCACGCGCGCCGCACCGGCGTGCCCGAACAGGGAAGTGAAACGAGTGGCCACCCAGCTCTCCTCCGCCGAGACCAAGGCGTTCCACCAGGCCATCGGGGTCGAGGTCGACCCCAGGATCCTGGTCCGCGCGCTGACCCACCGCTCCTACGCCTACGAGAAGGGCGGCCTGCCCACCAACGAGCGCCTGGAGTTCCTGGGCGACTCCGTGCTCGGCCTGGTGGTCACCGACACGCTCTTCCGCAAGCACCCCGACCTGCCCGAGGGGCAGCTGGCCAAGCTGCGCGCCGCGGTCGTCAACATGCGGGCGCTGGCCGACGTGGCCCGCGGCCTGGGCATCGGCGCCTACATCCGGCTGGGCCGCGGCGAGGAGGGCACCGGCGGGCGCGACAAGTCGTCGATCCTGGCCGACACCCTGGAGGCCATCATCGGCGCGGTCTACCTGGACCGCGGCCTGGACACCGCCTCGGAGTTCGTGCACCGGCTGTTCGACCCGCTGATCGCGACCGCCTCCGGGCTGGGCGCGGGCCTGGACTGGAAGACCTCGCTCCAGGAGCTGACGGCCGCGGAGATGCTGGGCGTGCCCGAGTACCACGTGGACGAGTCGGGCCCCGACCACCAGAAGACGTTCCGGGCCACGGTCAGGGTCGCGGGGGAGAGCTACGGCCTGGGCGAGGGCCGCAGCAAGAAGGAGGCGGAGCAGCAGGCCGCCGAGTCCGCCTGGAAGGCGATCAAGGCCCGATCCGAGGCCGCCGGAAACGGAAAGAGGTAGGTACCCCGATGCCCGAGCTGCCCGAGGTCGAGGTCGTACGCCGGGGGCTGGCCGCCCACGCCGTGGGACGCACCGTCGCCGGGGTCGAGGTCCTGCACCCCCGCGCGGTGCGCAGGCACGCCCCCGGCCCCGCCGACTTCGCGGCCCGGCTCGAGGGGCGCACCCCCACGGCCGCGCTGCGCCGCGGCAAGTACATGTGGCTGGCCCTGGACGACGGGTCGATGCTCCTGGCCCACCTGGGGATGAGCGGCCAGATGCTGGTCCAGCCGCAGGGCAAGCCGGACGAGAAGCACCTGCGGGTGCGGCTGCCGCTGTCGGACGGCAACGAGCTGCGGTTCGTCGACCAGCGCACCTTCGGCCACCTGATGGTGGACGGGCCGGGGGAGCGGGCGGACGTGCCGGCGTCGGTCGACCACATCGCCCTGGACCCGCTGGACGCGGAGTTCGTCCCGGAGGCGTTCGTGCGCGCGCTGCGCGCCAGGGACACCGAGGTCAAACGGGCGCTGCTGGACCAGTCGCTGATCAGCGGCGTGGGCAACATCTACGCCGACGAGGCCCTGTGGCGGGCCGGCCTGCACGGGCGGCGCGGCACCCGGGGGCTGACCCGGGCGCAGGCGACCGAGCTGCTGGGGCACGTGCGCGACGTCATGACGGAGGCGCTGGCGGTGGGCGGCACCACCTTCGACGGGCTGTACGTCAACGTCAACGGCGAGAGCGGCTACTTCGCCCGGGGGCTCAACGCCTACGGGCGGGAGGACCGGCCGTGCGGCCGGTGCGCCTCCCCGATCGTGCGGGAGTCGTTCATGAACCGCTCCTCGTTCAGCTGCCCCTCGTGCCAGAGGCCCCCGCGGAGGTCCCGCACCGCCTGACGGGTCTGTGACGGGTGGGGCGGGTGGGGTTTTCCGGGTCCGAACGGCCCAGAGGACCGCACAGTGAGGAAAGTGTCTCCCCAAGGTAAGGAAGAGGAACGGTCAATGAGCGGCGGCGACGAGGTCGTCCGACTGACCGCGTGGGTGCGCGGACATGTACAGGGAGTGGGTTTCCGCTGGTGGACGCGTTCCCGAGCGCTGGAACTGGGGCTGGTCGGGGCCGCCACGAACCTCGCGGACGGCCGTGTGGAGGTCGTGGCGGAGGGTTCCCGGAAAGCCTGCGAGGAGCTTCTTGAACGCCTCAAGGGCGGCGGAACACCCGGCCGTGTGGACTCTGTGGTCGAACGTTGGGGTCCGGTCGGGGGTACGTTCACCGGTTTCGTCGAGCGGTGAGTATCCTGGAGGGGTAACGCGATTCGAGCGCACCCCGCGACCGCGACGGTCGGTACCGAAGGCTCGTGGCAGGGTCTCGTGAGGTGCGTCGGCCGTCATCGTGCGTTCCCGCGCGTCTCCGGCCCGGCCGGGGCGGCCTTCTTCGCATCGTGTTGACGCCACCTGCCCGGGACTTCTCACTCCGGATCAGAGTGGTTACCGAGTGTTTGTAATCCAATCTTGACCAGTGGCGCGCCTAGTGAGACTCTGGAAGGCACACCGCGCAGCCTTCCACCCGCGTGGAAGAAACGTCCATGAAAGCGAATCGCACATCATGGAGAAAGAAATCCCGCGGGGTGTCGCATGCGCAAAATCACAACTGGTCACTCAGTGTGGAGGACCCACATCATGGCGAAGGCTCTGTTCGGCCACGTCGGCGGCTCCGACCCTCGTATGGTCCAGGAGATGCGACGGCTTCAGAAGCGGGTACGCGACCTCGAGGACGAGGTCAGCCGGCTCCAGGCGCGCAACGACCAGCTCAGCATGGCGGTCAGCGACGTCGCGGGTGCCACCGACCGCGAGCCCGCGCTCGCCTGATCCGCGCGTTCCGCGCCCGGCGATGACCGGCCGCGCGCGCCGCGCACGAATCCAGGGGTGGGGACGCCTTTCCGCTGTATCGTCCGGGCGTCCCTGAATCCTCACCGGTGGGATTCCCACCGGATCCACAAGTCCACCGCGCCGCAGTCTTTCCTTTTCCATTGCGGCCTCTTTTCCTTTTAGTACCCGGCGGACTCCGTCACAACCCTCCGTGTCCGCCGGTGATCCCCCCTCCTCGACTCCTCCCGGGAAAGCCGGGAGGAAACGTACGAACACGCGACGCGCAGGGCGGACCTGCTCCGCCCGGCGACGCGTCCCCCACCGGCACACCGCGCCGACCCCCGCACCCCTGTCGCCTCTTCGTGGCACCCTTGTACGGGTCGGCCCGCCTTCCCTCCCCGGAAAGCGCGGCGCGAACGCCCGGTGGCCACTGCGGGAGGTGTGGGTGTACCTGAAGAATCTGACGCTGCGCGGCTTCAAGTCGTTCGCGTCGGCCACCACCCTGCGCTTCGAACCGGGGATCACCTGTGTGGTGGGCCCCAACGGCTCGGGCAAGTCCAACGTCGTCGACGCCCTGTCCTGGGTGATGGGCGAGCAGGGCGCCAAGTCGCTGCGCGGCGGCAAGATGGAGGACGTCATCTTCGCGGGGACCTCCACCCGCCCCGCGCTGGGCCGCGCCGAGGTCAGCCTCACCATCGACAACACCGACGGCGCGCTGCCCATCGACTACACCGAGGTCACCATCAAGCGGACCATGTTCCGCAACGGCGGCTCGGAGTACGCGATCAACGGCGACACCTGCCGCCTCCTCGACATCCAGGACCTGCTCAGCGACTCCGGCATCGGCCGCGAGATGCACGTCATCGTCGGCCAGGGCCAGCTCGACACCGTCCTGCACGCCGGCCCCGAGGAGCGCCGCTCGCTGGTGGAGGAGGCCGCGGGCATCCTCAAGCACCGCAAGCGCAAAGAGAAGGCGATCCGCAAGCTCAACGCGATGCAGGGCAACCTGGACCGGGTCACCGACCTCACCGCCGAGCTGCGCCGCCAGCTCAAGCCGCTGGGCCGCCAGGCCGAGCTGGCCCGCCGGGCCGCCGTCATCCAGGCCGACCTGCGCGACTCCCGGCTGCGGCTGCTCGCCGACGACATCGTCACCCTCACCGAGCAGCTCGCCAAGGAGGAGGCCGACGAGAAGGACGTCCTGCGCCGCCGGGCGGCGGTGGAGGCCTCCCTCGCCCAGGCCCAGGAGCGCGAGTCCGAGCTGGAGGCCCAGGCCGCCGAGGCCGCCCCCGCCCTGGCCCGCGCCACCGAGACCTACCACGCGCTGTCCCGGCTCACCGAGCGGCTGGACGCCGTGCGCGGACTGGCCGCCGAGCGCTTCCGCAACCTCGCCTCCGTCGGCGACGAGCCCGCCCACCGGCGCGACCCCGCGGAACTGGAGATGGAGGCCGAGGAGGCCGCGGCCCAGGAGGAGGAGCTGCTGGCCCGGCTGGACGAGGCCCGCGAGGTCCTGGAGACCGCCGTCGCCGAGCGCAGCGCCGCCGAGGACGCCCTGTACCGCGAGGAGAAGCGCCTGGAGGCCGCGGGCCGGGCCGCCGCCGAGCGCCGCGAGCAGCTGGTCCGCCTGTCGGCGAGCGTGGAGGGGCTGCGCGGCCGCCTGGCCTCCGGCGAGGCCGAGATCACCCGGCTGGAGGAGGCCGCCGCCCAGGCCGCCGAACGCGCCGAGCAGGCCCAGGCCGAGTACGAGATGGCCGCCGAGGAGGCGGCGGGCCTCGACGAGGGCGACGCCGAGCTGGACGCCGCCCAGGAGGAGGCCGCCGCCGCGCTCGCCGCGGTCGAGTCCGAGCTGAACCGGCTGCGCGACGCCGAGCGCTCCGCCGAGGGCGAGCGGGCCGCGCTGGCCGCCCGCAAGGAGGCCCTCGAACTGGGGCTGGCCGGCAGGGACGGCGCCGCCGCCCTGCTCGGCTCCGACCTGCCCGGACTGCTCGGCTCGCTGGCGTCCCTGGTCCAGGTGGAGCCCGGCCGGGAGGCCGCGGTGGCCGCCGCTCTGGGCGCGGCCGCCGGCGCCGTCGCGGTCGCCGACCCCGACGCCGCCGTCGCCGCCCTCGAACTCCTGCGCGCCGAGGACGCGGGCCGGGCCGGGATCGTCATCGCCGGGGCCGTGCCCGCCGTGCCGCGCGCCGACTGGCCCCAGCCCCCGCCCGGGGTCCGCTACGCGGTGGACGCGGTCACCGCCCCCGAGCACCTGGCCGGGCCGGTCACCGCGCTGCTGGACCGGGTGCTGCTCGCCGCCGACCTGGCCGCCGCCCGCGACCTGGTCGCCAAGCTGCCCGCGGTGCGGGCCGTCACCCCCGACGGCGACGTGCTGGCCGGGGCGCTGGCCCACGGCGGCTCGGCCGCCGCGCCCAGCCTGCTGGAGGTCCAGGCCGCCGTCGACGAGGCCGCCGCCAAGCTGGAGACCGCCACCGCGGCCGCGGCCGCCGCGGCCGAGGAGCTGGACGCCGCCAAGGCCGAGCGGGCCGAGCTGTCCGCCCGGGTCCAGGAGCTGACGGCCCGCCGCCGCCAGGGCGAGCGCAAGCGCAACGAGACCGCCCAGCGCCTGGGCAAGCTCGGCGGTCAGGCCCGCTCCGCCGAGGCCGAGTCCGCGAGGTACGCCGCCGCGGCGGCCAAGGCGGCCGCCGCCCGCGCGGAGGACGTCGAGAAGCTGGCCCGGCTGGAGGAGCGGCACGCCGAGGCCGAGGAGATGGCCGCCTCCCTGGAGGAGGAGGCCCCCGACCCGGAGGTGCGCGACGAGCTGTCCGCGCAGGCCTCGCGCGCCCGCGCCGCCGAGATGGAGCGCCGCCTGGCGGTGCGCACCGCCGAGGAGCGCGCCCGCGCCGTCGCGGGCCGCGCCGAGCAGCTGCTCGCCCAGGCCGCCGAGGAGCGGCGGGCCGCCGAGCGCGCGGCACAGCGCCGCGCCCTGCGCGGGGCGCAGGCCACCCTCGCCGAGGCCGTCGCCGAGGGCGCCCGCCTGGCCCTGGAGCGCATCGCCGCCTCGCTGGCCGCCGCCGAGTCCGAGCGGTCCGCCGCCGAGGCGGGCAAGGAGGCCCGCGACGCCGAGCTGCGCACCGTGCGCGCCCGCGTCCGCGAGCTGTCCGTCGACCTGGAGAAGCTCACCGGTTCGGCGCACAGCGGCGAGATGGCCCGCGCCGAGCGCCGCCTGCGCCTGGAGCAGCTGGAGACCAAGGCGATGGAGGAGATGGGCGTGGACGTGCCCACCCTCGTCGCCGAGTACGGTCCGACCGTCCCGGTGCCGCCGCCCGCCGAGGCGGGCGAGGACGGCGTCCCGGTGCCGTACGTGCGCGAGGTCCAGCTCAAGCGGGCCAAGGCGGCCGAGCGCCAGCTCAACCAGCTGGGCAAGATCAACCCGCTGGCGCTGGAGGAGTTCGCCGCGCTGGAGGAGCGGCACGCCTTCCTCAACGCCCAGCTGGAGGACCTCAAGAAGACCCGGCGCGACCTCATGGACATCGTCCAGGAGGTGGACGCCCGGGTGCAGGAGGTGTTCGCCTCCGCCTACCTGGACGTGGAGCGCGAGTTCTCGGCGATCTTCGGCCGGCTGTTCCCGGGCGGTGAGGGGCGGCTGCTGCTCACCGACCCCGACGACATGCTCACCACCGGCATCGAGGTGGAGGCCCGTCCGCCCGGCAAGAAGGTCAAGCGGCTGTCGCTGCTGTCGGGCGGCGAGCGCTCGCTGACCGCGGTGGCGTTCCTGGCGGCGATCTTCAAGGCCCGCCCGTCGCCGTTCTACGTGATGGACGAGGTCGAGGCGGCCCTGGACGACACCAACCTCCAGCGGCTGCTGGTGATCTTCGAGGAGCTGCGGGAGTCCTCCCAGCTCATCGTCATCACCCACCAGAAGCGCACCATGGAGGCGGCCGACGCGCTGTACGGCGTCACCATGCAGGGCGACGGCATCTCCCAGGTCATCAGCCAGAAGATCGAGCGCTCCGCCTGACCCGGGAAGGGGAGCGGCCGCCCCCTCCTGGAGAGGGGACGGCCGCGGGCCGGGGAGGGGTCAGCCCCGGTCGATGGTGATGACCGGGGAGGTCCAGGTCTCCCAGTGGTCGGGGTTCCCGGCGTCGCCGAGCGCCTTGAGGGCGCGCAGCTCCAGCCGGTACTCGCCGTTCCTCACGTCCTTGACGCGGCCGTGCGCGTCGACGTAGGTGCCGTCCCACACGTAGCTGTGGAACGAGGTCGGCGTGGCGTTGCGGCCGACGTGGTCGACCGACACCGCGATGTTGTTGCGCGGGTGGATCGGGCGGCCGGTCCGCTCGTCGATGACCACCAGCTCCAGCCTGGAGACGTGGTGGTCCAGGTGCGCGATGACGTAGGGGGCGTCGGGCAGGCCGTCCACCCACTCCAGGGTGTAGGTCTCGCCGTCGGGGCGGTTCTCGAACGAGCCGCCGTCGGCGCACTCCAGGCCGGAGAACGCGGCGCACTCGGTGATCCGGGTCAGCCAGGGCAGCCCGTACTCGGTCGGGGTGACCGCGGTGATCTCCTGGTAGTCCCCGTTGTAGGCGGCGTAGGGGACCCGGAAGGTCTCCCCGCCGACCTGGGACACCACCACGTAGCCGCCGTAGACCATCTGCTCGTAGTCGCGGGCGGGCGGGGTGACGGTGACCCGGACGTCCACGGAGTCGCCCGCGGCGACGGTCACCTTGTCGGAGTCGAACGCCACGTCGGCGGAGCCGTCGTTGAAGCTCGGCGCGAAGGTGTCGCCGTGGGTGCCCAGCGCGCTCTCGTGGGAGAGCTCGTACACGGCCTCCTCGTCACCGTCGTTGGTGATGGTGACGGTCTCCGTGGCCGGCCCCTCGGTCGCGCCCAGGGACAGCTTGCCCGGGGTGACCGTGGAGGCGGCCAGCACCGAGCCGGGGATGTCGAGCATGCCCGCGCCCTGGCGGTGGACGTTGTCCAGGAGGCCGAGGCCGGGGTTGCCCCACCAGGCCCGGGGGTCGGCGCTGTTCTGGAGGACGGTGCGCACCTCGTGCGCGTCCAGGTCGGGGCGGGCCTGGAGGAGCAGGGCCACGCCGCCGGCCACGTGCGGCGACGACATCGAGGTGCCGCTGATGGTGGCGTAGCCGCCCTTGGCCATCGGGTAGGTCGAGTTGATCAGGCCGCCGGGGGCGCCGATGTCCGGCTTGACGGAGAGGTCCGCGGCCAGGCCGTAGGAGCTGAAGGAGCTGATCAGGCCGCCGGTCGGGTTGGGGACGGTGGAGGTCTGCTCGGTCCACTCCAGGGTGACGGGCTCGCCGCCCTCCAGCAGTTCCAGCAGATGGGCGCCGGAGGTGTCGGAGACGCCGACGGAGAAGGCGTCGCCCGCCGCGACGCCGCCGCCGGCGAACAGGCCGGGCACGTTGTTGTAGATGACGACGCCGGTGGCGCCGGCCGCCACGGCCGCGTCGTACTTCTCGGCGAAGGTGCACCCGCCGCGGATGACGAGCGCCGTCCGCCCGGTCATGTCGCCGACCTCGTCGCCGAGAGCGGTACAGGCCCGGCCGGCCTCGGCGAGCGGGTCGGTGGTGCCCGAGGTGGCCGGCACCGGGGCGTCGTCCATCTCCATGTAGGGGACGGGCTCGCCGCCGGGCCGCGCGAGGGCGGTGGCGGTCCGCACGTGGGTGTTGTCGAAGGACGCGACGCCGATGACGTTCTCGCCCAGGCCGGGCGCGCCCGCAGAGTACAGGCCGGTGGCGCCCTCGTTGCCGATGGAGGCGACGACGACCATGCCCTCGTCGACCAGGTTGTCGGCGGCGGTGGCGGTCGGGTACTGCGGCCAGGAGTGGGAGGAGCCGATGCTCATGTTGAGCACGTCCATGTCGTCGG
Organism: Nocardiopsis sp. NPDC006139; assembly: GCF_040614155.1. NCBI lineage: Bacteria > Bacillati > Actinomycetota > Actinomycetes > Streptosporangiales > Nocardiopsidaceae > Nocardiopsis > Nocardiopsis sp. NPDC006139. The sequence continues at coordinate 149,357 of NZ_JBEXTT010000004.1, read as the reverse complement.
CCAGCGCCTGCTCCATGGCCGCGATCATGATGTCGGAGGTGGTGGAGCCGGAGCAGCCGAACACCTTGTAGGCGCCGAACTCGACGTCGGGGGCCACACCGGTGACCTCGCCCTCGGCGCCGACGATGCCCGCGACGTGGGTGCCGTGGCCGTTGCAGTCCTGGGGGTCCGCGTCGGGCACCGGGACGGCGGCCGGGTCCTGGGCGTTGAAGTCGTCGCCGACGAAGTCGTGACCGGTGACCACGCGGTCGTTGGGGAAGCCGCCGCCGCCCAGGTCGGGGTGGGTGTAGTCGACGCCGGTGTCCATGATGGCGACCCGGACGCCCTCGCCCCTGAGGCCGAGCTCGTTCTGGGCGATGTCGGCGCCGGTCATGGGGAGGGCGGTGTCGAGGTCGGGGACGCTCTCGTCCACCTCGGGGATCCGGTAGGTGACGACGGGGTAGATGGCCCGGACGCCGGGGATCTCGCGCGCGGTGCTCACCTGCGCGTCGTCCATCTCGACGGAGAAGCCGTTCCACAGGTCGCTGAAGGAGTGGCGTTCGTCGTACTCCAGGCCGAACGCCTCGGCCTCGGTGCGGAACTCGTCCTGCTCGGCGTCGACCTTCGACTCGGAGGTGCCCTGGGTGGTGGGCGGGCTCTCCAGCTCGATGAACCACAGGCCGTTCGCCTGGTGGACCAGTTCGCCGTCGCCGGGGGCGGGAACGGGGTGCAGGGGCGCGAGTTCCGAGATCTCGTCGGCTCCCGCCGGGGCGGCGGAGACGAGGCCCGCCAGCAGGGTCAGCCCGGCGAGTGACGCCAGGTGTTTACGGTGGGGTGCCACCTTGTCAACACATCCCTTCTCTGCGCGCGCCTCGGGACGCCGGGGGAATGGTGGCGGGACAGCCCGTGGGGGTACGGGGTACACGGTTGGGGCTATACACCGCGTCAAGTCCTTACTCGGTTAAATGGCGCGCATAGCAACGAGATCATTGCTGTGTGCCATCTCCGTGTCAATGTTCACCAAGACTCAATATGGCCACACAGAGGATGAAAACGCTCCCAAGTGACGTGTGTTTCGCAAGGTGAGAAAGCGGATGAAGTTCACTTTTGGGTAGATTCCGGAGTCCTGAATTGTGGTACCGGGTTCCTTTTCCGCCCTCGTCCGCCGCGAACGCCGGGCCGGACGCGGTGTCGCCCCGGCCGGTGCCCGCCGGGCGCCGGCCAGTACAGTGGTGGGGCCGATCCGCCCCGCACACGGGCGACCGGCCGGTGTCGACAAAGCGAAGTCCGGTACCGCGGCCCCCACGGCCGCCCAACCCGGCGCTGCCCCGCAACCGTGAAGCCCCGCCCCGGCGGGGACGAGCCGGGTCGCCTGACCGACACCGCACGCCACCGTCCTCGTGGGAGGGACAGGGCCGTCCTCCGCCATGGCCGCTCCCCTTCCCCCGGTTCCCCAAGGAGCACCGTGCGGATCGCACACCGACTTCCCGCCGTCCTGCTGGGCGCGACGCTCGCCCTCACCGCCTGCGGCGGCCAGGGCGAGGAGCCCGAGCCCGCCGAGTCCGCCGAGCCGGGCACCGACACCGCCGCCGCGACCTGCGCGCCGCCCGCGGCCGACCCGGACCGCCCCGGCGTCGGAGACGGCACCTTCCCGGTCACCCTCACCGACGCCACCGGCGAGGTCACCCTGGAGGCCGCCCCCGAGCGGATCGTCTCCCTCTCCCCGAGCCACACCGAGATGCTCTTCGCCATCGGCGCGGGCGACCTGGTGGAGGCGGCCGACGAGTACTCCAACCACCCGCCCGAGGCGCCCACCACCGACCTGAGCGGGTTCACCCCCAGCGTGGAGGCCGTCACCGAGTACGACCCCGACCTGGTCGTCATGTCCGACAGCACCGCCGAGGTCGCCGAGCAGCTCGGCGAGGTGGACATCCCCACCCTGGTCCTGCCGGCCGCCGCCACCCTGGAGGACACCTACGCCCAGATCCGCCTGCTGGGCGACGCCACCGGCCACAGCGAGGACGCGGACGCGGAGGCGACCCGGGTCGAGACCGAGTTCGCCGAGGTCGTCGAAGAGGTCTGCGCCGAGGCGGGCGACAGCGGCCTGACCTTCTACCAGGAGCTGGACGAGACCCCCTTCGCCGCCACCTCCGAGACCTTCGTCGGCCAGGTCTACTCCTCGTTCGGCCTGGTCAACATCGCCGACGCGGCCGACGACGGCACCGCCGGGGGCTACCCGCAGCTCTCGCAGGAGTACATCGTCGAGGAGAACCCCGACCTGATCTTCCTGTCCTACGGCGACGAGGCCGCCGTCGGGGCCGTGGCCGAGCGCCCCGCCTTCGACACCGTCACCGCCGTCCAGAACGACGCCGTCTACCTGCTCGACGCCGACATCGCCTCCCGCTGGGGGCCGCGCGTGGTCGACTTCGCCCGGCTCGTCGGCGACGCCGTCCTCGAGAACGCGGACAAGTAGTGCCCCGGGGCGTTGTCGGTGTCCCCCTCGGCTGGGGCGCGGGCGGCCTGGTCCTGTTGGCCGCGGCCGTCCTCTTCGGGGTCTCCGCGGGAGCGGCCTCCCTGTCCGCGTCCGACATCGTCCTGCACCTGCTGAGCCTCCTGCCGCTCGACGTGGAGTCACCGCTCACCGAGCGGCAGGCGGCCCTGCTGGTCGAACTCCGGCTGCCCCGGGTGGTCATGGGCGCCGTGGTCGGAGCCCTGCTGGCCACCGCGGGCGCCGCCTACCAGGGCGTCTTCCGCAACCCGCTGGCCGACCCCTACCTGCTGGGGGCCGCCGCCGGGGCCGGGCTGGGCGCCACCGCGGTCATCGTCTTCGGCGCCCAGATCAGCGACGACCCCCGGGCCCTGGTGCCGGTGGCCGCCTTCGCCGGGGCCCTGGCCGGGGTCGCCGCCGCCTACCTGCTCGGCACCACCGCGGGCGGGGGCGGCACCGCCGCGCTCGTCCTGGCGGGGGTGGCGGTGTCCTCGTTCCTGTCGGCCGTCCAGACGTTCGTGCAGCAGATGGGCACCGACCAGCTCCAGCGCATCTACGCCTGGCTGCTGGGCGGACTGGGCCGGGGCGGCTGGGACGACGTGCGCCTGATCGCCCCCTACGCGGTGACCGGGATGCTCGTCCTGCTGGTGTGCGGCCACCTGCTGGACATGCTCGCGCTGGGCGACGACAAGGCCGTCAGCCTGGGGCTGGACCCGGCCGTGGTGCGGATCACCGTGATCTCCGCCGCCTCCCTGGCCACCGCCGCGGCGGTGTCGGTGAGCGGCCTCATCGGGTTCGTCGGCATCGTGGTGCCGCACATCGTGCGCCGGCTGGTGGGGTCGAGCTACCGGGCCGTCCTGCCGGTGACCATGATCGTCGGCGCGGCCTTCCTGGTCGCCGTCGACATCGTCGCGCGCACCGTCGCGGCACCGGCCGAGCTGCCGATCGGGGTGGTCACCGCGTTCCTGGGGGCGCCGTTCTTCGTGCTGATCCTGCGCACCACACGCCACCGCTCCGTCTGAACGGGCCCGTGCCCGGTCACCGGTTCGTTCCCGGCACGCCACCACGGTGTGATGCGAATGCGTCGAACACTCTGGGAGACTGGGCGGGCTATGGAAATCTACTTGTACGCAGGTCTTGCCATCGTCCTCGTGCTCGCGGCCGTCGGCGGATTCTTCCTGGTCAGGACCCGGCGTTCGGTCGCGCCGGGCGAGGAGGAGACCGCTCCCGAGGTCACCCGCGAGCCCCAGCCGACCACCCCGGAGGACCGGGAGAAGGACGGCGGGGCCGACCTCCTCCCGCCCGCCCAGGCACCTCCGGCGGGCGCGACCGCGGCCCCCGCGCCGCCCGCCGAACCCGAGCTGGAGACGCCCCCGCCCTCGGCCGGACGCATGGTCCGGCTGCGCGCCCGGCTCGCCCGCTCGCAGAGCGCCCTGGGCCAGGGGCTGCTCAACCTCCTGTCCTCCTCCTCCCTCGACGAGGACGCCTGGGAGGAGATCGAGGACACCCTCATCACCGCCGACATCGGCGTCACCTCGGCCACGCAGATCGTGGAGAACCTGCGCACCAAGGTCAAGGTGCTGGGGACCCGCGACCGCGACGAGGTCCGCGCCCTGCTCCGCGAGGAGCTGCTCGCCCAGATCCGCACCGACGCCGACCGGGCGGTGCACACCGCGCCGCACGGCGACCGCCCCGCGGTCATCATGGTCGTCGGCGTCAACGGCACCGGGAAGACCACCACCACGGGCAAGCTGGCCCGGGTTCTGGTGGGCGACGGCCGCTCGGTCGTCCTGGGCGCCGCCGACACCTTCCGCGCCGCCGCCAGCGAGCAGCTCCAGACCTGGGGGTCGCGGGTGGGCGCCCCGGTCGTGCGCAAGGAGGAGGGCGCCGACCCGGCCAGCGTGGCCTTCGACGCGGTGGCGCGCGGCATCGAGGACGGCGCCGACACCGTCATCATCGACACCGCCGGGCGCCTGCACACCAAGACGGGCCTGATGGACGAGCTCGGCAAGGTCAAGCGCGTGGTGGAGAAGAAGTCCCAGGTGGACGAGGTGCTGCTGGTGCTGGACGCCACCACCGGCCAGAACGGCCTGCGCCAGGCGCGGGTGTTCGCCGAGGTGGTCAACGTGACCGGCATCGCGCTCACCAAGCTGGACGGCACCGCCAAGGGCGGCATCATCGTGCAGGTCCAGCGGGAGCTGGGCGTGCCGGTCAAGCTGGTCGGCCTGGGCGAGGGCCCCGACGACCTGGCGCCGTTCGACCCCGAGGTGTTCGTGGACGCCATCCTCGGCTGAGCGCGGACCCCTCCACGGCGGCCGGCCGCCCCGATACGGGGCGGCCGGCCGCCGGCGTCTCCGGGGGAGTCGCGCGAGCCTCCTGTGACCCACGTCATGCAATTGGAATACCGGTGTTACACGGCGGGGTGACTTCCTGGCAATGACTCCGTTATCGCCGTGAGATGTGACGCTACGCTGCGCGAACATCGCCCAGAGTCGATGTGAGGGTGGTCGCCCTGCGCCGGTGCACGTGCATCGGCCGCATGCGGGGGGTTCGTTCACGGGGCGTTAACACGACTGGCTGTCCTTTTACGCCCGTGCAACACGTGGGGCGACACCGAGAAACACCCCGGTCGGACAGTTGCCTGCGTGGTGTTCTGCATCGGGCCCGATGATGCGCTCGCTGACTGCCGCCCTCACAGACAATCCCCCGTCCGTCCTATGGAGGCGACGTAATGATTGACACCGGCACGACAGCCTGGTTGTTGACCAGTGCCGCGCTCGTGATGCTCATGACACCGGGCCTGGCCTTCTTCTACGGAGGCATGTCGCGGGCCAAGAGCGTCCTGAACATGATGCTGATGAGCTTCGCCAGCATCGCCATCGTGAGCATGCTCTGGGTCCTGATCGGCCACTCGCTGACCTACTCCGAGGGTTTCGGGCCCCTGCAGGCGTTCATCGGCGGCTTCGACTACGTCGGCCTCACCAGCCTGATCGGCGAGAACTCGGGTGAGGGCCCCGGTTCCTACCCGCTGCTGGTCGACGCCGGATTCCAGATGATGTTCGCCATCATCACCGTCGCCCTGATCAGCGGTGCCATCGCCGACCGCGCCAAGTTCGGCGCCTGGCTGCTGTTCGTCCCGGTGTGGGCCCTGCTGGTCTACTTCCCCGTCGCCCACTGGGTCTGGGGCGAGGGCTGGATCGAGAGCATGACCATCGGCGGCTACAACGTCATCGACTTCGCCGGCGGCACCGCGGTCCACATCAACGCCGGCGCCGCGGCCCTGGCGCTGACCTTCGTGCTCGGCCGCCGCAAGGGCTTCGGCTCCGAGTCGATGCGCCCGCACAACCTGCCGTTCGTCCTGCTGGGCACCGCGCTCCTGTGGTTCGGCTGGTTCGGCTTCAACGCCGGCTCCGCCTACGTCGCCGACGGCACCGCCGCCCTGGCCCTGGTCAACACCCAGGTCGCGACCGCCGCCGCCACCGCCGCGTGGATGCTCGTCGAGCGCATCCGCTACGGCAAGGTCAGCGCCCTGGGCTTCGCGTCCGGCGCCGTCGCCGGCCTGGTCGCCATCACCCCGGCCGCCGCCAACCTCACCCCGGTCGGCGCGATCATCCTCGGCCTCGTCTCCGGCGGCGTCTGCGCCTACGCCATCAGCTGGAAGTTCAAGTTCAAGTACGACGACGCCCTGGACGTGGTCGGCATCCACATGGTCGGCGGCATCATCGGCTGCCTGGCCCTGGGCTTCCTGGCCGCCGACGTCACGGGCGGCTCCGCCGGCCTCTTCTACGGGGGCGGTGTCGGCCTCCTCGCCGTCCAGGCCGTCTCCGTGGTCGGCGTCATGCTCTACTCCTTCGTCATCACCTTCGTCATCGGCAAGGTCATCGACCTCATCATCGGGTTCCGCATCCCCGAGGAGGTCGAGACCAACGGGCTCGACCACGAGCTCCACGCCGAGTCGGCCTACGCCTTCGACGAACTCGACGAGCTGGAGGCGGAAGCGGTCTCCTCGCCGACGCCTCCGGGCGGGGAGACGGCCTCATCGCAGGTCAAGGCCTAGTCTTCAACGTTGAGGCCGGAGGTCTTGCGCCGCTGACGCGGTGAGGTGACCCAGGGGCCGGCGGGGAGTGATCCCCGCCGGCCCCGTCGTCGTCCACGGAACCACCGCCGACGCGGCATATGGGGGCATTCGTACCGGATGTTGGCCGTGTTCTGTGCTGTGGTTCGATACCCTGGCGGGGCGGCGCGGTCGGGGCGCCGGACGCCGTTGAGGCCGGTCGTACGGCCGGATCGCGCGAAGCGCCCATGCCGACCCGAACCCGGGGGCGCGCGGGCGCATCCCAGGGGGCGAACAGGTCGAGGGGGTGCACCCCGGCCGGACTCCCGGAAGAAACCACGCTGATTCGTACGTGCCCCGCACAGCGGGGTCAGGAGGCAAGATGGCGCCGGTCATTCACAACAGGCTTCGCAGGGGCGGGCGCACCGTGCTCGCCGCGGCGGGTGCGACGGTCGTGCTCGGCCTGGCCGGATGCTCCATCGACCTGAGCAACCTGCGCCCCGGCGGCGGCGAGGAGGAGCCCAGCCCCGAGCCCGCCGAGCCGGTGGCCGCCGCGCCCCTGGTGGAGCAGGCGCTGACCGACCTCGCCGGGTACCAGGGCCTGGTCGCCACCGGCCAGGTCGCCGAGAGCGTGGGCGCCGACGTGCGCGACGCCTCGCTCACCGTCGCCGACGGCGGTGCCGCCAACGGCACCATCCGCTCCGGCAGCATCGAGGCCGACCTCATCAGCGCCGACGGGCGGATCTTCATCCGGGCGCTGGAGGACTTCTGGCTCGACCAGGGCGTCTTCGCGCCCGACTTCGACGAGTTCGGCGGCAACTGGGTGCGGGCCTCCGGCGCGCAGGCCGGGATCGACCCCAGCGCCGTGCTCGCCCCGCCGGTCCTCGCCGAGATCCTGGGCGGTATCGAACTGGAGTCGGACGAGGCCGTCGAGGAGAACCTGGACGGCACCCTCACCCACCGCATCGACCTGGCGGGCGAGCGCAACCAGATGTGGATCGACGCCGAGAGCGGCCAGATCAAGCGCATCGCCATCGAGGAGCTCGTGGCGCCGGAGGCCGAGAGCGGTCCCCAGGTCCGCCTGGACCTGGCCGAGGCCGACACCGCCGCCGTCGAGGAGCTCTACGACGGGGTCATCGCCGCCACCACGGACGAGCTCGGCTCCTCGCGCGACGCGCGCATCGAGGTCGGCTGGGAGGGCCAGGCCGAGATGACCTGCGAGGACGGCCCCAACTGCACCTGGTCGGGCACCGTCCGCGACGCCGCCGGGACCGGCAGCGGGACGGTCGCCGTCCGCATGGACGTGACCTTCAGCAACTCCGAGATCGGCGAGCAGACCTGCGACGACAGCGGGAACCTGGAGGCGGGCGGCACGCTGGACCTGTCGTGCAGCGCCGACTACAACATCGTCAGCCAGACCCAGCAGACGTACACGATCGACGGCAACGCCACCCTGAGCACCCGGGGCCTGCCCGGAAGCCAGCAGGAGAGCATGCTGGAGGCCCTGAACGAGCAGCGCGAGGCCACGCTGTCCGGCGGCGGAGAGCCCGCGGACGAGGAGAGCGAGGAGGACGGGGGCGGCAACTGACACGCTCCGCGTCCGGGTGGAGGAGGGGCCGGGGTTTCCCGGCCCCTCCTCCCCGTTCCGGGCCCCGACGGGTTTCCGCCGGTGTGACGAGGTCCGGGTAGGCTTAGAGACCAATTCCGAGACGAAGGACTGGCCACACTCGTGTTCGAGACGCTTTCCGACCGGCTGACATCGGTCTTCTCCTCGCTGCGGGGCAAGGGGCGCCTGTCCGAGGAGGACATCAACGCGACCGCGCGGGAGATCCGTCTCGCGCTGCTGGAGGCGGACGTCGCCCTGCCCGTGGTCCGTGATTTCATCGCGCGGATCAAGGAGCGCTCCCGGGGCGAGGAGGTCTCCAAGGCCCTCAACCCGGCCCAGCAGGTCATCAAGATCGTCAACGAGGAGCTCATCGAGGTCCTCGGCGGCGAGACCCGGCAGATCCGCTACGCCAAGAACCCGCCCACCGTCATCATGCTGGCGGGCCTCCAGGGCGCCGGTAAGACCACCCTGGCGGGCAAGCTCGCCAAGTGGCTGGCCGCGCAGCGCAACACGCCGCTGCTGGTCGCCGCCGACCTCCAGCGTCCCAACGCGGTCACCCAGCTCCAGGTCGTCGGCGAGCGCGCCGGCGCCCCCGTCTTCGCGCCCGAGCCCGGCAACGGCGTGGGCGACCCGGTCGAGGTCGCGCGCGGTTCCATCGAGTTCGCGCGGCGCAACAACCACAACATCGTCATCATCGACACCGCCGGCCGCCTCGGTGTGGACACCGAGATGATGCAGCAGGCCGCGGACATCCGCGACGCCGTGTCGCCGGACGAGATCATCTTCGTCGTCGACGCGATGATCGGCCAGGACGCCGTCAACACCGCCCAGGCCTTCCTGGACGGGGTCGGCTACGACGCGGTCGCCCTCACCAAGCTCGACGGCGACGCGCGCGGCGGTGCCGCGCTGTCGATCCGGCACATCACCGGCCGTCCCATCATGTTCGCCTCCACCGGCGAGAAGCTGGACGACTTCGACCTGTTCCACCCGGACCGGATGGCCTCGCGCATCCTGGACATGGGTGACGTGCTCACGCTCATCGAGCAGGCGCAGCGCACGTTCGACGAGGCCGAGGTCCAGAAGATGGCCTCGACGATGGCGTCGGACGAGGACTTCACGCTGGACGACTTCCTCCAGCAGATGATGATGGTCCGCAAGCTCGGCCCCATCGGCAACCTGCTCGGCATGATGCCCGGCATGGGCCAGATGCGCGAGCAGATCGACAACATCGACGACAAGGCCCTGGACCGCCTCCAGGCGATCATCCAGTCGATGACGCCCGGCGAGCGGGCCAACCCCAAGATGATCAACGGCTCGCGCCGGCTGCGCATCGCCAACGGTTCGGGCACGCAGGTCGGCGACGTCAACAACCTGGTCACCCGGTTCTTCGAGGCGCAGAAGGTCATGCGCAAGATGAAGAACGGCGGCATGCCCGGGATCCCCGGCATGCCCGGCATGGGCGGTGGCGGCGGGGCCCGCAAGAAGGCCAAGGCCCAGCAGAAGAAGAAGGGCAAGCAGCGCAGCGGCAACCCGATGAAGGCCCGCCAGCAGGAGCTGGAGCGCCAGCAGCGCCGCAAGGAGCAGCAGGAGAACGCCCAGCCGCAGCTGCCGCCGGGGCTCGGCGGCGGCAAGCAGCCGCAGCTGCCCCCCGCGTTCGGCGGCGGCGGAATGCCGAACATGCCCGACCTGTCGGGGTTCAAGCTGCCTGAGAAGTAGGCCACGCCGCGGGGCTGTCCAAGGAACCCGCGGGTGTCTGGCACAATGAGTAGTCGACTAACGGTGGCGGGCCGGCCCTCTAACTAGCCCGCCGCCCACGTCTGTTCCGGTGGGCTCCACAACCCCACGTGGCCGCCCCGCCGGGCGCCTCAACCGTTAATCGGGAGAAGACCACTCCAGTGGCTGTCAAACTGAAGCTCAAGCGTATGGGCAAGATCCGTACGCCCCAGTACCGCATCGTCGTCGCCGACGCCCGCACCAAGCGTGACGGCAAGGCGATCGAGGAGATCGGCAAGTACCACCCCAAGGAGCACCCGAGCCTCATCGAGGTCGACTCCGAGCGGGTCCAGTACTGGCTCGGCGTGGGCGCCCAGCCCTCCGACGCGGTCAAGGTCCTCCTGCGCAAGACCGGTGACTGGCAGAAGTTCAAGGGCCTGGCCGCGCCGGCTCCGCTGAAGGTCGCCGAGGCCAAGGACCCGGAGGCCAAGGAGGCCGCCTTCCAGGCCGCCCTGAAGGAGCTCGTGCTCCCGGGCGCCGAGAAGAAGACCGCCGCCCCGAAGAAGAAGGCGGAGAAGCCCGCCGCCGAGACCGCTGAGGCCGAGAAGTCCGAGGGCGAGGCCTGACGTGCTGGAAGAGGCGCTTGAGCACCTCGTGAAGGGGATCGTTGCGAACGCCGACGATGTCCAGGTGCGGGTCAAACGACTCCGCAAGGGCAAAGTCCTGGAGGTCCGGGTGCACCCCGACGACCTCGGCAAGGTGATCGGCCGTAACGGACGCACCGCCAAGGCCCTGCGCACCGTCATCGGTGCGCTGGCCGGCGGCCGCTACGTCCGCGTCGATCTGCTGGACCTGAACGAAGTGCGCTGACGCGCCTTGCGGGGGCGCCGATCTCGGTCGGCGCCCCCGCAGCCGTGCCCGGGGCCACACGGCCCCGGGCACGGTCTTTTCCCCGCCGTTCCCGGCACCCGAGTTTCCCCTTGTTCCCCGACTACCCCGCGCGAGGGCGGGAGGGAGGACGGAGTCCCATGCGTCTGGTGGTCGGCCGTATCGGCCGCGCCCACGGCATCCGCGGCGACGTCGCCATCGACGTGCGCACCGACACCCCCGAGGAGCGGTTCTTCGTCGGCTCCGTCCTGGAGACCGACCGGCCCGGAGGCGGTCCGCTGACCGTCGGGGCGGTGCGCGTGCACAGCGGCCGCCTGCTGGTGCGCTTCAAGGGCGTCGCCGACCGCACCGCCGCCGAGGAGCTGCGCGGGACCACCCTGCTCATCGACTCCGAGGACCTGGGGCCCACCGGCGACCCCGACGAGTTCCACGACCACGAGCTCATCGGCCTGACCGCCGTGACGACCGACGGCGAGGAGGTCGGGACGGTGGACGACGTGCTCCACAATGCCCAGGACGTCCTGGTCCTGGCCGCCCCCGGCGGCCGCGAGGTGCTCGTCCCGTTCGTCGCGGAGCTGGTCCCCGAGGTGGACGTGCCCGGCGGCCGGATCGTCCTGGACCCGCCCCCGGGGCTGCTCGACCTCGCCGACTGAAGGGCGCACCGTGCGCATCGACATCATCAGCATCTTCCCCGACTACTTCGCGCCGCTGGAGCTGTCCCTCATCGGCAGGGCGCGCGCCTCCGGGCTGCTCGACGTGCACGTCCACGACCTGCGCTCGTGGACCCACGACCGCCACAACACCGTGGACGACACCCCCTACGGCGGCGGCCCCGGCATGGTGATGAAGCCCGAGCCGTGGGGCGAGGCGCTGGACGCCGTGGTCGGCGACGCGCCCGCCCGGCTCATCCTGCCCACCCCCAGCGGCCGCCCCTTCCGGCAGGCCGACGCCGAGAGGCTGGCGGGGGAGGGGCACCTCGTGTTCGGCTGCGGCCGCTACGAGGGCATCGACTCCCGGGTCGCCCAGGACGCCGCGGAGCGGATGCCCGTCGAGGAGATCAGCATCGGCGACTACGTGCTCAACGGCGGGGAGTCGGCGACCCTGGTCATGGTCGAGGCGATCACCCGGCTGCTGCCCGGGGTGCTGGGCAACCGGGAGTCCGCGGTGCAGGACTCGTTCGCCTCCGGGGGCATGGAGAACCTGGTCGAGGGCCCGGTGTACACCAAGCCCGCCGAATGGCGCGGCCGCGGGGTGCCGCCGGTCCTGCTGTCGGGCAACCACGGCGCGGTCGACCGCTGGCGGCGCGACGAGGCGCTGCGCAAGACCGCGCGCAACCGCCCCGACCTGGTGGCCGCCATCCCCGCGGAGTCCCTGGACCGGCGGGACCGGGAGGTCCTGGCCGAGGAGGCCGGGGAGGGTGTACCCGAGACCACCTGACCAGGTGGTTCGGTGCGCCGCACGGGATGTGGCAAACTGGGTGGGTTCCCCCCTGGTGATCCTCAGGCATCCGCATGCCGGCGGCACGACGTCGGCCTCTGTGTCGGTCACCCGGGCGGTTCGACAGTCAGACCCTTACGGGCCATCGCCCGCGCACCCCCGCACGCCCGGAGCGGGCGGGGTGGGGCGCGGAGCGCTATCGATGAGGATTCAGATGCACACCGCCATTCAGGAGCTGGAGAAGGCCCAGCTGCGTTCCGACGTCCCGGAGTTCCGCCCCGGTGACACCCTCAACGTTCACGTGCGCGTGACCGAGGGCAACCGTACCCGTGTCCAGGTCTTCAAGGGCGTTGTCATCCGCCGCCAGGGCTCCGGCAGCCGCGAGACCTTCACCATCCGCAAGGTGAGCTACGGCGTCGGCGTGGAGCGGACCTTCCCGATCCACACCCCGGCGATCGAGAAGTACGAGGTCGCGGCCCGTGGCCGTGTCCGCCGCGCCAAGCTGTACTACCTGCGCGACCTGCGCGGCAAGGCCGCCCGCATCCGCGAGCGCCGCGAGCCCGCCGGTCAGTAGTCGCCTGGTTCCTCTCCGGAGTCGCCCCCGCGGTTTTCCCGCGAGGTATAAGCTTCGGCTCGATGAGTACAGACGACAGGGACCTCGGCGCGGACGGGGTTCAGGACGAGGATTCCGCCCGGCCCGGCCCTGAGGAGCACGGCTCCCCACTGGCTCCCGAGTCCGATCAGGACTCGGGAGCCAGTGCTGTCTCCGAAGCCGAGGACGCCGACGCGGAGGAGAAGGCGGACGAGTCGATGAGCAAGGAGAAGCAGGGGTCGTTCTGGAAGGAACTGCCCATCCTCATCGTGATCGCCCTGGTACTGGCGTTCGTGATCAGGACCTGGGTGATGCAGGCCTTCTACATCCCCTCCGGGTCGATGGAGAACACCCTGCAGGTCGGCGACCGCGTGCTCGTCAACAAGGTCGTCTACGAGATCCGGGACATCCGGCGCGGCGAGGTCGTGGTCTTCGACGGCGACGGGTCGTGGGACGACCCCAACACCGTGGTGATCCCCGAGCCGACCAACCCGGTCTCGCGCGGCTTCACCTGGGTGCAGCAGCAGCTGGGCGCGGCGCCCACCGGCAAGGAGTACATCAAGCGGGTCATCGGCCTGCCCGGCGACGTGGTGCAGTGCTGCGACGAGCAGCAGCGGGTCACGGTCAACGGCGTCGCCCTGGACGAGGAGGAGTACCTCTACCCGGGCAGCCTGACCTCGCACGAGGAGTTCGGGCCGGTCACGGTGCCCGAGGGGCACGTGTGGGTGATGGGCGACCACCGGGCGATCTCCTCCGACTCCCGGCGCAACCAGGGCAACCCCGGGGGCGGGGCGGTGCCCATCGACCACGTGGTCGGGCGGGCGTTCGTGATCATCTGGCCCTTCGACCAGGCCGGCGGCCTGGGGATCCCGGAGACCTTCGCGCGGCTCGACGACGACGCCTGACGGGCGGCCGGAGGGCCGGCCGGCGGGATCGGTCCGAGGAAATCCTCTCGTCCGGGCACGAAAGTCCGTTCCGTGACGCATGATGGATCCCAGACCGTGTGGGTCTCGCGTGGAACGTCCCAGGGCCTTCCCCCGTTGGGAACAGAGCGAAGGCCGACAACGAGTGGATGACAGGGAGGAACCGGACACCCCGGCCGGAGACTGCAGACGAAAGCGAGCACGTGGATGAGTTCTGAGGACCTGGAGAAGTACGAGGCCGAGATGGAGCTCCAGCTCTATCGCGAGTACCGGGACGTCGTGGGGCTGTTCGGCTACGTCGTGGAGACCGAGCGGCGGTTCTACCTGACCAACCACGTCGACCTGCAGCCGCGTTCCACCGAGAACGGGGAGATGTACTTCGAGGTCGTGATGGAGGACGCCTGGGTCTGGGACATGTACCGGCCCGCCAGGTTCGTCCGCAACGTCCGCGTCGTGACGTTCAAGGACGTCAACGTCGAGGAGATCACCAAGGCCGACATCGAGCTGCCGCCCGCCGAGGGCGGCAGGGACTGACGCCGGTTATCCACAGAAGAGAACCGACCCTGGCGGGACGCCGCCCGATCACCGACCGTGGTAACGGGAGGTGGTCGACGTGGACGTGTACGCCGCGTACCGGAGGGACCTGGGCGGCCTCGGCGAGGACCTGGCCGCCGCGTTCCTGGAACGATCCGGGATACGGGTGGTGGACCGCAACTGGCGGTGCCCCGCCGGGGAGATCGACATCGTGGCGCGGGACGGCCCCGTGCTGGTCGTCGCCGAGGTCAAGACCCGCACCCGGCTGCTGCACGGACACCCGGTGGAGGCCATCGGCCGGAGCAAGCGCGGACGGCTGCGCCGCCTGGGCCGGGCCTGGGCCCGCGCCCGCCGGGTGCCCGGGCGCCCCCTGCGCGTCGACGGCCTGGGCGTCCTGCTCACCGGCGGCCGCGTGTACGTCTCCCACGAGCGGGGCCTGTCATGACCGCCCCGCGGGATCCCGCCCGCCCCTCACCGTGGCGTGTCCCCCCGGACCCCCGCCCGGCGCCCGCCGCCTTTGATGGGCGGCCTGGAGGCCGTAGCCCTCGCTTGGTGCGGTGCCCCTGGAGGGTAGGGCCCCGCCTTTCCGGCGATGCCCATCCGTGGCCTGGTGCCGCCTTCGGCGGGTGGCCTGGAGGCCGTAGCCCTCGCCTTGTGCGGTGCCGGGGTGCCTTCGGTCTTTCCGTCGTGATTCCCGCTCGCCTGTCGCCCCCTGCCGTCTACGGGCGGCCCCACGGGCACGGGTCCTTCCCGCGGACCGCTCCAGCGGAGCCCGCCGTTCCCCGGTGGTACGGGAGGGCGGGCGGAGGGCAGGTGCCACAGCCGCCTGAGGGCGCACCCCCTCCCGGGCGACCCGTGCGGGGGGTGCGATGATCACGCTCGCCCGGACCCACTGCGTCGCGCTGCTGGGGGTGGAGGGACACGTCGTCGAGATCGAGGTGCACCTGGGCGGCGGCGACCCCGGCGTCACCCTGGTGGGCCTGCCCGACGCGGCGCTGCGCGAGGCCCGCGACCGGATCCGCGCGGCCCTGGCCAACAGCGGCGAGGCCTGGCCCAGCGGCCAGATCACCATCAGCCTGTCCCCGGCCAGCCTGCCCAAGGCGGGCAGCATGTTCGACCTCGCCATCGCCGCCGCCGTCCTGGCCGCCGAGGGGGCGGTGCCGCCGGACCCGCTGGCGGGCACGGTCCTCATCGCGGAGCTGGGGCTGGACGGCCGGGCCCGCCCGGTGCGCGGGGTGCTGCCCGCGGTCATCGCCGCCCGCGAGCGCGGCCACGACCGCTTCGTGGTCGCCCGGGGCAACGCCGCCGAGGCGGCCCTGGTCCCCGACATCGAGGTGGTCGCGGTCGACTCCCTGGAGGAGCTGTGCCGCTGGGCGCGGGAGGGCCTGCTCCCCGAGGCGCGGCCGCCCGACCCGGCGCCGCGGCCGCGCCGCCCCGCCGACACCGAGCCCGACCTGGCGGACGTGCTGGGCCAGCCGGTGGCCCGGCGGGCGGTGGAGATCGCCGCCGCGGGCGGGCACAACCTGATGATGCTCGGCCCGCCCGGCACCGGGAAGAGCCTGCTGGCCGAGCGGCTGCCCACGGTGCTGCCCCGGTTGGACCCGGCGGCGGCGCTGGAGGCCACCGCCATCCACTCGGTCGCCGGCCTGCTGCCCGCCGGGTCCCCGCTGGTCACGGTGCCGCCCTTCGCCGCACCGCACCACACCTCCACCCGGTCGGCCATCATCGGCGGCGGCAGCGGCCACCCCGCCCCGGGGTGGGTGTCCAAGGCGCACCGCGGGGTGCTCTTCGTGGACGAGGCTCCGCAGTTCGGACGGGGCGTGCTGGACTCGCTGCGCGAGCCGCTGGAGCGCGGCGAGGTGGTGCTGGCCCGGGCCTCCTCCACGGTCGTGTTCCCCGCCCGGTTCCAGCTGGTGATGGCGGCCAACCCCTGCCCCTGCGCCAAGCCGGGCGCCCTGTGCGACTGCCCCGCCGGGGAGCGGCGCCGCTACTTCTCCCGGATCTCCGGGCCGCTGCTGGACAGGATCGACCTCAAGGTCGAGCTGCCCCAGGTGGGCCGGGCCGAACTGCTCGCGGACCGGGCCTTCGCCGAGTCCTCGGCGGTGGTGGGCGCCCGGGTGCTCGCGGCCCGCGGGCGGGCGGCCGCCCGCCTGGAGCGGACCCCGTGGACCGCCAACGCCCAGGTGCCCGGCGCCCACCTGCGCCGGGAGTTCCCCGTGGAGCCCGGCGCGCTGCGCATCCTCGGGACGGCCATGGACCAGGGCCGGATCAGCGCGCGCGGGGTGGACCGCACCCTGCGCGTCGCCTGGACGCTGGCGGACCTGGCGGACCGCGACCGCCCCGGGGAGGAGGAGGTGGCCTATGCCTTCGCGCTGTGGTCCGGCCGCGCCTGGTGACGCCGGGACCGGGCCGTGGGGCCCACCGGGCGGGCGGCGGCGGGGGAGTGCGGCCCGGGGCGGGCCGCGGTGACGGGCGAGGCGAGGAGCGGTGCGGTGGACGAGGACGAGGTGCGGGCCCTGGCGGCGCTGACGACGGTGGCCCCGCCCGGGGACCCGTGGCTGGGGGCGGTGCTCGCCGAACACGGGGCGGCGCGGGTGTGGGCGGACCTGGTGGCCGGGGCGCCGCCGCCGAGCGGGCCCGCGGACGGGGAGGCGGTCGTGGACCGGGACCGGGTGGCGCTGCGCTGGCGGCGCTGGCACGCGCAGGCCCGCGGAGTGGACGTCGACGCCCTGCTGGCGGCCTCGGCCGCGGCCGGGGTCAGGTTCGTGGCGCCGGGGGACCCCGAGTGGCCCGGCAGGCTGGAGGCGCTGGACGCCCCCGGCGGCCGCCGCTCGCACGGACTGTGGGTGCGCGGCCGCGGCGACCTGCGCAACCTGTGCCTGCGCTCGGTGGCGATCGTCGGCTCCCGGGCGGCCACCCCCTACGGCGGGCACGTCGCCGCCGAACTCGCCTACGACCTGGCCGAGCGCTCCGTCGTGGTGGTGTCCGGCGGGGCCTACGGCATCGACGGCGCCGCGCACCGGGCCGCCCACGCGGCGGGCGCCACCGTGGTCGTGCTCGCCTGCGGGCCGGACGTGGACTACCCGCGCGGCCACGCGGGGATGTTCACCGACATCGCCCGCACCGGGGTCCTGGTGAGCGAGCGCCCCGTCGGCCTGCGCCCGCGGGCCAAGGACTTCCTGGTCCGCAACCGGCTCATCGCCGCGCTCACCCCCGGCACCGTGGTGGTCGAGGCCGGGCTGCGCAGCGGGGCGCTCAACACCGCCGCGCACGCCGCGGAGCTGCACCGGGTGCTCATGGCCGTCCCCGGCCCGGTCACCTCGGCGATGTCCGCGGGCTGCCACCTGCTGCTGCGCGACCGGCAGGCGGCCTGCGTCACGAGCGCCGAGGACGTGCTCGACCAGATCGGGCCCCTGGGCGGGGTCCCGCCCGGCCCGGTGCGGGTCACCGCCGAGCTGGCGCCCGAGAGCGCCCGGGTGCTGGCCGCGGTCCCCCGCGGCGGGGGCGGGCCCGCGGTCATCGCCCGGGCCTGCGGCCGGGACCTGGAGTCCACCATGCGGGCGCTGGGACTGCTGGCCGCCGCCGGGCTCGTGGAGCGCTGCCCCGCGGGGTGGCGGCCCGTCCGGTGAGGTCACTCGGCGGCGAGCAGCCAGGTCCGGCACAGCCACCAGGCGTCCACCGCGCCCAGCGGCGTGTACGGGTCCGTTCCGGTGGCCTCCGCGAAGCGCTGGAGCCGGTTGCGCACGGTGTTCGGGTGCACGAACAGGGCCTCGGCGGTCCTCGCCACGTCGCGGTCGCACTCGAACCAGGCGCGCACGGCCCGGGCCACGGGCAGCGCGTTCGCCCCGAGCGCACGGCGGGCCGGAGCGTGGTGCCGCGCCAGCACTCCGGCCAGGTCGTCGCGCTCCACCACGGCGGCCAGCGCGGCCAGGCCGGCGATGTGCACCACCCCCGTGCGGCCCGCGGCCTCGGCCGCCGCCAGCGCCGACGCGGCCAGGCGCCGCAGCTTGGACACGTGCTCCGGCTGCCCGGGCCCGGCCAGGCCCGCCGGCCCCGGCAGGGCGTCCGGGGCGGGGGAGCGGGCCAGCACCGCCACGAAGAGCCCGTCCACCTCGGCCGCCAGGACCGGGGCCGGGCCGCGCAGGTCCCGCTCCCAGCGGGCGGCGCTGCCCACCGGCTCCCCGGAGCGGGCCGCCACCACCCACAGCTCCGGGGGCAGGCCCGCTTCGGCGGCGGCCAGCGTCGCCGCCGATCCGCCCTCCAGCAGGCGCAGCAGCAGGGCGGTGTCCCGGGCGGTGGCGGACCGCTCCCGGTCGGCCAGGGTCTCGCGGTGGGCGGTGATCAGGCGGCCGCGCACCGCCTCGGCCCAGTCCTCGTACAGCTCGCGCATGTCGAGCAGCCGCTCGGCGCCCACCCCGTGGGCCCGGGCGATCTCCCGGACGTGCGCCCAGATCCCGCGTTCGGCGACATGGATCGCGGACAGCACCGCCTCCACCGGGACGCCCTGGAGGGCCCGGGTCACCCCGAGCTCCTGGACGAAGCCCAGTTCGGCCTCGGTGGGCCCGCGCCGGGCCGCCACCGCCCGGGTCGCGGCCAGCAGCAGCGCCCGGGTGTGCGCGCTCATGTCGCCCGGGGTGAGCGCGGCCACCTCGCGCACCGAGCCGCGGACACCGGCCACGGTCGCCGCCAGCAGCCGGTCGTCGGCCACCACCTGTTCGATGACGGCGACCACGCCGTCCCAGTCCCCCCGCGGATCCATCAGCGCCTCCTCGTGCGTCCCGCCGGATTGTGGCGGAGCACAACCCCGCCGGGCAAGGGTGTGTCCGTGACCATGTCCTTCGGGCGGGGGGACGCTTACGATTGGTCCCGCGCACAAGCCCGGCGTCCGGGCGGCCGGTGTGCGGCGGCGGCCCCCTCTCCCCGAACAGGGCCGCGTCCCGGAAGCCGCGCCCTCCCCGAGCACACCGGCCCACGGCCGCCCCGCCGGCGCCGGCCCCGCCCCGGGCCCGGCGCCGACGGGGCGGGAACACCCCGAGTACCGCGGTGCCCGCCGAACCGGGAAGGGCCCGGCGGGCGCCGCCCCCCCACGAAAGGCCACCCATGAGCCGCCCACGCGTCGCCGTGATCGGAGCCGGGGCGGCGGGTCTGGCCGCCGCCAAGGCCCTGCTGGACCGCGGCCTGGAACCGGTGGTCCACGAACGCGGCGACCGCCCCGGCGGGCTGTGGGTGCGCACGGCCCCCGGCTCCCCGGCCTACGCCTCCCTGCACCTCAACACCAGCCGGGGGCGCACCGGGTTCGCCGCCCGCCCCATGCCGCGGACGTGGCCCGACTACCCGTCGGCGGACCTCGTGGCCGGGTACCTCGCCGACTACGCCGACGCCTTCGGGGTGACCGGGCACATCCGGTTCGGCACCGACGTCACCTCGGTGGAGCGCACGGAGGACGGCCGCTGGGAGGTGGCCGCCGGCCGGGACACCGACCTCTACGACGCCGTCGTCGTCGCCAACGGGCACAACCGCGAACCCCGCATGCCCGCCGCGGCCTACCCGGGCGACTTCTCCGGCGTCCACATGCACGCCCGCGACTACAGCGACCCCGAACCGTTCCGGGGCCGCCGGGTCCTGGTCGTCGGCACCGGCAACTCCGCCATGGACATCGCCGTCGACGCCTCCCACGTCGCCCGCGGGCCCGTCCTGCTGTCGGCCCGCCGCGGCGTCCACATCGTGCCCAAGTACCTGTTCGGGCGGCCCTCCGACGCGACCGGCGGGGCCCTGGCCGTGCTGCCCTGGCGCATCCGCCAGGCCGTCGCCCAGACCCTGCTGCGGCTGGCCGTGGGCCGCCCCCAGGACTACGGGCTGCCCGCCCCCTCCGGCGGACTGCTCCAGAACCACCCCACGGTCAGCGACACCGTCCTGAGCCGCCTCACCCACGGCGAGATCGCCGTCCGGCCGGGGATCGCGCGCTTCGAGGGCGACCGGGCGGTGTTCGCCGACGGGAGCGGCGACACCGTCGACACCGTCGTCTGGGCCACCGGCTACCGCGTCACCCTCCCCTTCCTCGGCGAGCGCTGGACCGGCCCCGACCCCGAGCGCCTGCCCCTGTACAAGCGGGTGTTCCACCTGGACGACCCGAGCCTGGCGTTCGTCGGCCTCATGCAGTCCACCGGCGCCGCCCTGCCCGTCGTGGAGGCCCAGGGCGAGCTCGTGGCCGCCCACCTGGCGGGGGAGTACGCCCTGCCCGACCCGGCCGCGCAGCGCCGGGCCGTCGCCCGCGACCTGCGTGCCGCCACCGCCCGCTGGGGCGACAGGCGCCCCATGATGCGGGTGGACTTCGACCACTACGTCGCCGACCTGCCCCGCGAGCGCGCCGCCGGGGCCAGGCGCCTGGCCGCCCGCCCCGAACGCGCCTTCGCGCCCGCCCGCCCCCAGGAGAGCCCCCGATGAGCCGACCCCTGCGCGACCTGCTGTCCGGCGGCCGCCGCGACCCCCGCGGCCTGCGCGTCCTGGTCACCGGGGCCTCGGGCACCTTCGGCCGGGCCCTGTGCACGAGGCTGAGCGACGCGGGCGCGCGGGTCGTCGGGCTGGACGCCCGCCCCCGCGAAGACGACCCCGTCGAGGTCCTCGCCTGCGACCTCACCGACGACGCCGCGGTGCCCGCGGCCGTCGCCGGGGCGCTGTCCCGGCTGGGCGGGCTCGACCTGCTGGTCAACAACGCCGGGATCGGCGGGCCCGCGCCGGCCGAGCTGCCCCCGGGCGCCGAGGTCCGCCGCCAGCTGGACGTCAACCTGCTCGGCGCCTGGCGGGTCGGCGCCGCCTGCGTGGACGCCCTCGTCGACTCCCGGGGCCGGGTGGTCATGGTGTCCTCGCGCATGGCCGTCATGCAGCTGCCCCTGGCCGCCGCCTACGGGGCCTCCAAACGCGCGCTCGTCGCCTACGCCGACGCCCTGCGCCTGGAGCTGGCCCCGCACGTGACCGTCACCTGCGTCTACCCGTCGATGGTGCGCAGTCCCATCCACGACTCGACCGCCCGGGCGGGGCTGTCCCTGGAGGGGATGAGCACCTACGAGAGCCTGGACGGCGTCGTGGACACCGTGCTGCTGGCGGGGCTGTCGCGCCGCCCCCGCCGCGACCTGCCGACCACCCGCCGGGGCGCGGTCGAGTTCTTCCTGGCCCGGCACCTCCCGGCGGTCACCGACCGGATCGTCGCCCGCGCCCTGGCCGCCCGGGTCCGCTCCGGGGCCCTCGACGGGGCCGAACCCGCCCGCGGCGTGGTCCGGCGCACCGCTCCGCCGGAGGCGCGCTGATACCGTGCGTCCATGGCCAAGCCCTACAGTGACGCCCTGACCGCCGACGGCCCGCTGCTGTTCATCTCGGGCCAGGTCCCGGTGGGTCCCGCCGGAGAGGTCGCCGGGGACATCGGCGGCCAGACCCGGCAGGTCCTGAGCAACATCGAGGCGATCCTCGCCCGCCACGGCGCGGACCTGAGCCACGTGGTGCGGCTCACCTACTACCTGCGGCACATCAGCGACCTGGAGGAGTTCCGCTCCGCGCTCCTGTCCCGCCTGCCCGAGGGGCACCGGCCCACCTCGACCCTGGTGGAGGTGAGCGCCCTCATCGACCCCACCTACATGGTGGAGATCGACGGCATCGCCTGCCTGCCCCGCCGGTGAGCCCGCTCGACGGCTTCGCCGCCCACCTGGCGGGCGAGCTGGGCCGCTCCCCGCACACCGTGCGCGGCTACCTCGCCGACCTGCGGTCCCTGCTGGAGGACCTGGAGGAGCAGGGGCTGGAGGTCCGCGACCTCGACGTGCCCGCGGTGCGCGCCTGGCTGTCCCGCGCCCGCGACCGGGGGGCGGGCCGCTCCACCGTCGCCCGCCGGGTGGCCGCCGTCCGCGCCTTCACCCGCTACCTGCACCGGGAGGGCGTGCTCGCCGCCGACCCGGGGCCGCGCCTGTCCGCCCCGTCCCAGCGGCGCGCGCTGCCCGCCGTCCTGGACGAGGCCCAGGCCGAGGCCGCGCTGTCGCGCCCGGTGGACGACACCCCGGTGGGCACCCGCCGCCGCGCCGTGGTGGAGCTGCTCTACGCCACGGGCGTGCGCGTCGCCGAGCTGTGCTCCCTGGACGTGGACGACGTCGACCGCGCCCGCACCACCGTGCGCGTCGTCGGCAAGGGCGACAAGGAGCGCACCGTCCCGGTGGGCGCCCCGGCCCTGGACGCCCTGGACGACTGGCTCGCCGTCGGCCGTCCGGCCCTGGTCGGCCCGTCCAGCGGCCCGGCCCTGTTCCTGGGCGTGCGCGGCGGGCGCCTGGACGTGCGCCGCGCCCGCGAGGACGTCCACGCCCACCTGGGCGCCGCGGGCCTGGACGCCGCCCCGCACGACCTGCGCCACAGCGCCGCCACCCACCTCCTCAACGGCGGCGCCGACCTGCGCAGCGTCCAGGAGTTCCTGGGCCACGCCAGCCCCCGCAGCACGCAGATCTACACCCACGTCTCCGTCGACCGCCTCCGCGACGTCTACCGCCGCTCCCACCCCCGCGCCTGAGACCCTGGCCGGTGGGCGCGTGTCGGCCGCCGCCGATGGCCTTCGCCGTCCCGGGAGGCCCCGACGCGGGCGCGGCGACGCCCTCCTTGCAGCCCGGTCCCGCCGGCGACGGATGCCGCCGGTACCCGGCTGCTCGCGCGGGTGGGCGCGGTTCGCCGGCGGTCGGTCGGGCGGCGGGTCAGGGGGTACGGGGGAGGAGGCGGACGGGGACGGGGCCCAGCAGGGAGAGCGGGTCGAGGTAGTCCCGGCCCCGGAGCAGGCCCCAGTGGAGGCAGGCGCGCTGCGGACAGTGCCGCGGCGCGGCGGCGACGGTGCCGATGACCTGCCCGGCGGTCACCGGGTCGCCGCGGGCCAGGCCGGTCTCCACCGGCAGGTAGGTGGTGCGCAGGCCGCCGTGGGAGACCGACACCACGGGCGTGCCCGCGACCGTGCCGGCGAAGTGGACGCGGCCGGGGCCGGCCGCGAGGACCTCCTGGCCGGGCTCTGCGGCCAGGTCGGCTCCGCGGTGACCGGGCAGCCAGGGGCGCTCGGGCGGGTCGAAGGGCCGCAGCACCCGCGGCGCCGGGTCCAGCGGCCACCGCCAGTCGGCGCCGGCGGCCGCCGGGGGAGCGGGCAGGAGGCAGGCCAGCAGGAGGAGGACGGGCAGGAGGAGGGGCACGAGGTTCCGCATGCATCCAGGTTCGCCGCCGCGGGCCCGGCGGGCGGGCTTTTCCGCCGGCCTGTGGACGACCGCGGGGGCCGCCCCCCGCGCAGGTCCGGCCCGTTCCCCGCGGAGGATAGAATCATCTGTGGCCCACCGGGCCGAACACACTACGCACGTCCACCAGCCTCCCTCCGGAGGGGTCGTACCCACGGTCCACACCGCCTCGGCGGAGTGGCGGTACGGCCGGGGCGTCAGGAACAACCGAAGGCGGGGAGCCCTATCCCCGCCACCACTAGGAGGACCTGTCATGGCCACAGTCGTGACGACCCGCCAGCTCCTGGAGAGCGGCGTCCACTTCGGGCACCAGACCCGTCGCTGGAACCCGAAGATGAAGCGCTTCATCCTCACGGAGCGCAACGGCATCTACATCATCGACCTCCAGAAGTCGCTGGCGCACATCGACCGCGCCTACGAGTTCGTCAAGCAGACGGTCGCCCACGGCGGCACCGTCCTGTTCGTCGGCACCAAGAAGCAGGCGCAGGAGGCCATCGACGAGCAGGCCCGCCGCGTCGGCATGCCGTTCGTCAACCAGCGCTGGCTGGGCGGCATGCTCACCAACTTCTCCACCGTCCACAAGCGGCTGCAGCGCCTGAAGGAGCTGGAGGAGATCGACTTCGACGACGTCGCCGGCTCCTCGCTCACCAAGAAGGAGCTCCTCAACCTCCGCCGCGAGAAGGAGAAGCTCGAGCGCACCCTCGGCGGTATCCGCGACATGTCCCGCGTGCCCAGCGCCGTGTGGATCGTGGACACCAAGAAGGAGCACATCGCGATCAGCGAGGCCCGGAAGCTCAACATCCCGGTCGTCGCGATCCTCGACACCAACTGCGACCCGGACGAGGTCGACTACCCGATCCCGGGTAACGACGACGCCATCCGCAGTGTCAGCCTGCTGACCCGCGTGATCGCCGACGCCGTGGCCGACGGTCTGCTGACCCGCTCCGGCGCCGGTGAGCAGAAGGCCGCCGAGGAGCCCCTGGCCGAGTGGGAGCGCGAGATCCTCGAGGGCAAGGGCGAGACCGCCGACTCCGTCGGGGCCGGCCAGGACGCCTCCGAGGTCCCGGTCCAGACCCCCGAGCCCGCCGCCGAGGCCGTCGCCGAGTCCGAGGCCGCCACCGTCGACGAGGCTCCGGCCGAGGAGACCCCGGCCCAGGACACCCCGGCCGCCGAGTAGCAGTCGGTCCCCCGGGACCCACGACACCCCGGTGCCGCTCCGCCTTCGAGCGGGGCGGCACGCGGGGTGTACGGACCGCTCACCTTCCGTACAGACTTCACTTCCAAGGGAATCCAACAGTCATGGCGAACTTCACCGCCGCGGACGTCAAGAAGCTGCGCGACATGACCGGCGCGGGCATGATGGACTGCAAGAAGGCCCTGACCGAGGCCGACGGCGACTTCGACAAGGCCGTCGAGGCCCTGCGCATCAAGGGCGCCAAGTCCGTCGACAAGCGCGCGGGCCGCACCGCCGCCCAGGGCACGGTCGTCCTCCGCCAGCAGGGCGAGGGCAAGGCCACCCTCATCGAGCTCAACTGCGAGACCGACTTCGTCGCCAAGAACGCCCAGTTCATCGAGCTGGCCGACCAGGTCGCCGACTTCGTCGCCGCCCAGGACAGCGACGACCTCGCCACCGTCGCCGCCGCCGAGATCGAGCCCGGGAAGACCCTCCAGGGCTACATCGAGGAGAAGAGCGCGATCATCGGCGAGAAGCTGGAGTTCCGCCGCTTCGCCAAGTTCGACGGCGCCTACGTCTCCGCCTACCTGCACAAGTCCGACCCGGACCTGCCCCCGACCATGGGCGTCCTGGTCGAGCTGGACAAGGCGGACGAGGAGGTCGGCAAGGACCTCGCGCAGCAGATCGCCGCGATGGCCCCGCAGTACGTCTCCAAGGACGAGGTGCCCGCCGAGGTCGTCGAGAACGAGCGCCGCATCGCCGAGCAGACCACCCGCGAGGAGGGCAAGCCCGAGCAGGCGATCCCCAAGATCGTCGAGGGCCGCCTCAACGGCTTCTTCAAGGACGTGACGCTGCTCGGCCAGCCGTTCGTCAAGGAGAACAAGAAGACGGTCCAGCAGGTCGTCGACGCCGCCGGCGTCACGGTCAAGCGCTTCGCCCGCTTCAAGGTCGGCCAGGCCTAGGTTTTGACATGATGGAGGTGCCGGGGAGAACGCTCTCCCCGGCACCTTCGGTGGATATGGGCGGTTTCGGAGGGCATGACGACCCCCACCGCCCGCAGCAGGAGCACTCGGGGGACCCTGTGCCGCTCGGGGACGACAAGGGAGGCCACAGGCCGTGAACGCAGCGACGAACACCGAACCCGCCATGCACGACGCAGGCTGGAAGCGCGTGATGCTCAAGCTCTCCGGCGAGGCCTTCGCCGGCGGGGGCGGCCTGGGCATCGACCCGGAGGTCGTCCAGTACGTCGCCGAGTCCATCGCCGAGGCCGTGTCCGAGGGCATCCAGGTCGCGGTCGTGGTGGGCGGCGGCAATATGTTCCGCGGCGCCCAGCTCACCGAGGGCGGCATCGAGCGCGGCCGCGCCGACTACATGGGCATGCTCGGCACCGTCATCAACTGCCTCGCCCTCCAGGACTTCCTGGAGCGCCTGGGCGTGGACACCCGCGTCCAGACCGCCATCCACATGAGCCAGGTCGCCGAGGCGTACATCCCCCGCCGCGCCGTGCGCCACCTGGAGAAGGGCCGTGTGGTCATCTTCGGCGCCGGCCTGGGCGCCCCGTTCTTCTCCACCGACACGACCGCGGCCCAGCGCGCCCTGGAGATCGGCGCCCAGGCCGTCCTCAAGGGCACCCAGGTCGACGGGGTCTACGACTCCGACCCCCGGAGCAACCCGGACGCGGTCAAGTTCGACAAGCTCAACTACAACGAGGTCCTCACCCGCGGCCTCAAGGTCATGGACGCCACCGCCGTCAGCCTGTGCATGGACAACGGGCTGCCCATCGTCGTCTTCGACCTGATGAGCCAGGGCAACATCCTGCGCGCCGTCCGCGGTGAGAAGATCGGCACCATCGTCGGGCCGACCCCCGCCTGAGGCGGCCGCGGCGACACCCTCAAGCCACGCACACCACAGCCGAGAACCGGGAGCGCCCCATGATCGAAGAGACCCTCCTCGAAGCCGAGGAGAAGATGGAGAAGGCCGTCATCGTCGCGAAGGAGGACTTCGCGGCGATCCGCACCGGGCGTCCCACGCCGGCGACGTTCAACAAGATCACCGTGGACTACTACGGCGCGCCGACGCCGATCAACCAGCTCGCGTCCTTCTCGGTCCCCGAGCCGCGCATGGTGGTCATCTCACCGTTCGACGTCAACTCCCGGACCTCGATCATCAACGCCATCCGCAACAGCGACCTGGGCGTCAACCCGTCCGACGACGGCCAGGTCATCCGGGTCGTCTTCCCGGACCTGTCCGAGGAGCGCCGCAAGGAGTACGTGAAGGTCGCGCGCACCAAGGGCGAGGACGCCAAGATCTCGATCCGCAACGTCCGCCGCCGCGCCAAGGACGCCTTCGAGAAGGCCGTCAAGGCGGGCGAGGTCGGCGAGGACGAGGCCCACCGTGCGCAGGCGGAGCTGGACGAGCTGTCCCACAAGTACGTCGCCTCCGTCGACGAGCTCCTCAAGCACAAGGAATCGGAACTCCTTGAGGTCTAGCCGGTGACGACTCCTTCCAGCGGCTCCGGAGGCGATGACCACTCGCCGGAGCACAGACCCGACGACGATCAGCAGGTCGGCCCCGGCGACGCCGGGGCCGACAGGGCCGCCGGTCAGCGCTTCGTGCTGCACAAGCCGGGAGGTGAGCCGGTCAAGACGGGCCGCAACCTCCCGGTGGCCATCGCCAGCGGCTGCCTCCTGGGCGCACTGGTCTTCTTCTCGATCTTCCCCTGGCCCGCGCTGTTCACGATCATCACCTCCGCGGGGGTGCTGATCGGCATGCGCGAGCTCAACCGGGCGTTCGCCAGCAAGGGGATGGACGTCGCGGTGGTCCCCCTGGCCGCCGGCGGCGTCGCCATGCAGGTGGCCGCCTACTTCGGCGGCCCCGAGTGGCTGCTGGGCGCCACCGCCCTGACCGCGATCGCCGCCCTGGTGTGGCGGTTGCGGGGCGGGGCGGACGGGTTCGTCGCCGACACGTCGGCGAGCATGTTCACCCTGGTCTACCTCCCCTTCCTGCTGGGGACGTGGCTGCTGCTGATCGCCCACCCCGAGGACGGCCAGCAGCGCCTGGTGACGTTCATCGTGGTGACGATCTCCAGCGACATCGGCGGCTACTTCGCCGGGATCCTGCTGGGCCGGCACAAGATGGCGCCGGTGATCAGCCCGAACAAGACCTGGGAGGGCTTCGGCGGCTCCGTGCTCGGCTGCGCCCTGGCCGGGGCCCTGTGCGTGGTGCTGATGCTCGACGGCCCCTGGTGGGTCGGCGTGGTCCTGGGGCTGGCGGTCGTCCTGGCCGCGACGGTCGGCGACCTCATCGAGTCGCTGTTCAAACGCGACCTGGGGATCAAGGACATGGGCCGGTTCATGCCGGGCCACGGCGGCCTGATGGACCGGCTGGACTCCCTGCTCATCGCGGGGCCGGTGGTGTGGATCGTGCTCAGCCTGCTCCTGTGAGGGACCGAGACGCACGCGTGGGGCGGGACCCGAGGGGTCCCGCCCCACGCGTGCGCCCGGATGGGCGCGGCCGCGGTCCGGGGGATACGCTCGGGACGTGGACAATCCGCTGATCGAACGAATGCGCGTGTACGGCGAGACGATCTTCGCCGAGATGACGCGACTGGCCACGGAGACCGGGTCGGTCAACCTGGGCCAGGGATTCCCCGACACCGACGGGCCCCGCTCACTGCTGGAGGCCGCCTCCCGCAACATCCTGGAGGGCGTCAACCAGTACCCGCCGGGCCCGGGGCGGCCGGAGCTGCGTCGGGCGGTCAGCCGCTACCGGTCGCGCCATTACGGCATCGACCTGGACCCGGACACCGAGGTGTACATCACGGTGGGGGCGACGGCGGGCATCGCCGCGGCCCTGCTGGCCCTGGTCGAGCAGGGCGACGAGGTCATCGTGTTCGAGCCGATGTACGACTCCTACGCCGCGATGGTCACGCTGGCCGGCGGCGTCCGCCGCCCGGTCACCCTGCGCCCGGACCCGGCGACCGGCCGGTTCGTCTTCGACCCGGACGAGCTGCGCGCCGCGGTGGGCCCCCGGACGCGGATGGTGCTGGTCAACAGCCCGCACAACCCCACGGGGACGGTGTTCACCGCGCAGGAGCTGGAGGAGATCGCGGCGGTGTGCCGCGAGCACGACCTCATCGCGTTCACCGACGAGGTGTACGAGTTCCTGACCTTCGACGGCAGGCCGCACGTGCCGCTGGCGACGCTGCCGGGGATGCGCGAGCGCACCGTGTCGGTGTCCTCGGTGGGCAAGATGTTCGCGGTCACCGGGTGGAAGACCGGCTGGGTCATGGGCCCCGAGCCGCTGGTGACGGCGGTGCGCACGGTCAACCAGTTCCTGACGTTCAGCGCCAACGGGGCGCTCCAGCTCGCGATCGCCGACGCCATCGACAACGAGGGCGAGTGGGTCGCCGCCCAGCGCGCCGCGCTCCAGGGCAAGCGGGACCGGCTGGCGGCGGGGCTGGCGGAGACCGGGTTCGAGGTGGGCGTGTCCGAGGGCACCTACTTCGTGATGGCCGACATCCGCCCGCTGGGGTACACGAGCGGGGTGGACATCGCCCGCGCCCTGCCCCGGGAGGCCGGGGTGGCGGCGGTCCCCGCCCAGGTGTTCTACGACCGCGAGAAGGAGGGCGAACACCTGCTGCGCTTCGCCTTCTGCAAGCGCGACGAGGTCCTGGACGAGGCGGTCGCCCGCCTCACCGCCTGGCACCACCGCGCGTCCTGACGACGGGGCCCGCCGTGCGGCGCGCCGCCGAACGCGGCCCCGGAGGTGGCCACCGCCTCCTTCCCGCGCCGGGGCGTCCGCGGCCGGGCTTTTCGTCGGGGGACCGCACCGCCCGGGCGGGCCGGTGGCCCCGCGGGGCCACCGGCCCCGTTCAGCGGCGGGCGTCCATGAGGGCGATGAGGCGCCGCTCGGCGTCCGGCCCCGGGGGGACGCGGGGGAGCCGCCACAGCAGCAGCGCCCCGGCGGCCCACCAGGCCAGCACCATCGGCCACTCCTGGGGCCAGCCCAGGGCGGCGGGCATGCCCGGCAGGTACAGCGAGAACAGGCCGAGCGACAGCACCAGGGCGATCCACCCCACCGCCGGGCCGGCCGGGGTGCGGAACGGCCGTTCCATGGCTGGTTCGCGGCGGCGCAGCACCAGGAAGCTCACCACCACCACCAGGTACGCGAGCACGATGTTGATCCCGCCCGCGTTGGTCAGCCACACCAGCATGGGGCGGCCGAAGAACGGCGCCGCGGCCGACAGCGCGCCGATGAACAGGACGGCGTTGGCCGGGGTGCGGTACCGCGGGTGCAGGCGGCCGAACCACGCCGGGAGCATCCGCGACGCCGCCATCGCGTAGACCAGGCGGCTGCCGCCGATGAGGAAGGCGTTCCAGCTGGTCAGCAGACCGGCGATGCCGCCCAGGACCAGCACGTCGCCCATCACCGGGCTGTTCCACAGGGCGGCCACCGCGTCCGCCGAGGCCAGCTCCGAGGCCGCCAGGTCCGCCGCGGGCAGGCCCGCCCCCGCGGTGAGCATGACCATCACGTACCAGGCGGTCGCGCACAGGACCGAGACCACCAGCAGCGCCCCCACCAGCCGGTGGGGGATCCTGACCTCGGACGCCGACTGCGGGATCACGTCGAACCCGACGAACAGGAACGGCACCGCCACCAGGACCACGAAGACCCCCGGCACGCCGCCGGTGAACAGGGGCTCCATGTTCGCCGCCGAGCCGCCCGCGAACGAGCCGGTGAGCATGACGGCGCCGACGCACACCAGGAACAGCACGGCGACGGTCTGGAACACGGCGGCGGGCTTGATCCCGACGTAGTTGACGAAGGTCATCACCGCCGCGGCCACCACGCCGGTCGCGACCAGGCTCGCGTACACGTCGTACCCGGCGACGGTCCACAGGTGCCCGGCCGCCATGTCGGGGAAGAGGTAGACGAGCGTCTGGGGGACGGCGACCGCCTCGAACGCGACCACCGACACGTAGCCGAGCACCATCGCCCAGGAGGCGACGAACGCCCCGTGGGGGCCGACGGCCCGCATGGCGTAGTGGTGCTCGCCCCCGGCGTGCGGCATCGCCGAGACGAGTTCGGCGTAGGTGAGGCCGACGAAGGCCATGATCACCCCGCCGATGACGAAGGCGGCGGCGGCACCGCCGGGGCCGGCCGCGCCGATGAAGTCGCCGACCAGCACGATCCAGCCGAAGCCGATCATGGCGCCGAAGCCGAGGGCGAGGACGTCGCCCCGGCCGAGGACTTTCGCGAAACTCTGGGAGGTGTCGGACATAGGGGGTGTCCCATCGTTCGTGACTGTGGTGCAGGCCACCCCAGCACGCGGACCCGCGGAGGTAAAGGGCCGTTCCGGACGAATTCCGGACGGGTTTCATCCCCCCTGGCGCACCGGATCCCCACGGAGGGTCATGAAGTCCGTGTGACCTGCGGTGTCATCGGCGTGACACCGGATGACGCCGCGATGACGTTTCCACGGGAACGGCCCCGGTCCGACCGGACCGGGGCCGCTCCCGCGCTCGTCGGGCTCAGGGCCGGTGCTCGAACCAGACCGCGCCCAGCGGCGGCAGGGTCACCGGAGCCGAGTACGGCTGGCCGTGCCACTCCTGGACCTGGGCCTCCACGTGTGCGGGGGCCGGGTACTCCGAGCCCCCGAACCGGGCCTCGTCGGTGTTGAGCACCGCGTCCCAGCGGCCCTCCCAGGGCAGGCCGATCCGCCAGTCGGGGCGCGGCACCGGCGAGAAGTTCACCGCGCACACCAGGGCCGAGCCGTCCTCGCCCCGCCGCAGGTACGACAGCGTGTTGCCGTCGCGGTCGCCGCCGTCCAGCCACTGGAACCCGGCCGGGTCGGTGTCCAGCGACCACAGCGCCGGACGCGGCCGGTACAGGTCGTTGAGCGCCTTGACCAGCCGCTGCGCCCCCGCGTGGTGGTCGTACTGCAGCAACCACCAGGGCACCCCGTCCAGGTGCGACCACTCGTCGCCCTGGGCGATCTCCCCGCCCATGAACAGCAGCTGCTTGCCCGGGTGGGACCACATGAACGCCAGCAGCGCCCGCAGGTTCGCCGCCCGCTGCCACTCGTCGCCCGGCGGCCGGTTGAACAGCGACCCCTTGCCGTGCACCACCTCGTCGTGCGACAGCGGCAGCACGTAGTTCTCGCTGTAGGCGTACACCATCGCGAAGGTGACCTCGTCGTGGTGGTACTTGCGGTGGACCGGCTCCTTGGAGAGGTACTGGAGGGTGTCGTGCATCCACCCCATGTTCCACTTGAGCCCGAACCCGAGCCCCCCGTGGTCCACCGGCAGGGTCACCCCCGGGTAGGCGGTGGACTCCTCGGCGATCATCACCGCGTGCGGGTTGCGCCGGTAGACGACCGTGTTGAGCTCCTTGAGGAAGTCGATCGCCTCCAGGTTCTCCCGGCCGCCGAAGGCGTTGGGCTCCCACCCGCCGTCCTCGCGCGAGTAGTCCAGGTACAGCATGGACGCCACCGCGTCCACCCGCAGCCCGTCGATGTGGAACTCCTCCAGCCAGTACAGGGCGTTGGCCACGAGGAAGTTGCGCACCTCGGTGCGCCCGTAGTTGAAGATGAGCGTCCCCCAGTCGGGGTGCTCGCCCCGGCGCGGGTCGGGGTGCTCGTACAGCGCGGTGCCGTCGAACCGGGCCAGCGCCCACTCGTCCCTGGGGAAGTGCGCGGGCACCCAGTCCAGCAGGACCCCGATCCCGGCCCGGTGCAGCGAGTCCACCAGGTGCCGGAACTCGTCGGGCGTGCCGAACCGGGGCGTGGGCGCGTAGTACGACGTGACCTGGTAGCCCCAGGAGCCGTCGTAGGGGTGCCCGGCCACCGGCAGGAGCTCCACATGGGTGAACCCCATCTCGGTGACGTACCCGACGAGCTGGTCGGCCAGCTCGGTGTACGACAGGCCGGGCCGCCACGACCCCAGGTGCACCTCGTACACGCTCATCGGCGCCCGGTGCGGCTCCACACCCTTGCGCTCGGCCATCCACTCCTGGTCGGTCCACACGTGGCCCGACGTCGTCACCACCGACGCGGTCTGCGGCGGCATCTGGGTGGCCCGCGCCATCGGGTCGGCCTTGTCCCGCCAGTGCCCGTCGGCGCCCAGCACCTGGAACTTGTACAGCGCCCCGTCGCCCACGCCGGGCACGAACAGCTCCCACACGCCGGTGCCGCCCAGGCTGCGCATGGGGTGGCCGACGCCGTTCCACAGGTTGAAGTCGCCGATCAGGCGCACCCCGCGGGCGTTGGGCGCCCACACGGTGAAGGAGGTGCCGGACACCTCGCCCGCTTCGGTCTCCAGGGTGCGGGTGTGCGCCCCCAGCGCCCGCCACAGCTCCTCGTGCCTGCCCTCGCCGATGAGGTGCAGGTCCAGGTCGCCCAGGACGGGCGTGAACCGGTAGGGGTCGGCGGCCGTGTGCTCGGCGCCGTCCTCGTAGCGGGCGGTGACCCGGTAGTCGGCGGGGTCGCCGAGCCTCGTGCCGGGCACCTTGGCGGTGAACACGCCCCGGTGCAGGTGCTCGGCCCGCACCCGCTCGCCGTCGCGCAGCTCCAGGTGGACCTCGGTGGCGTGGGGCCGCAGCACCCGTACCACGGTGGACCGCCCCTGGGGGTGTACGCCCAGGACGGAGTGCGGGTCGTGGTGGTGGCCGTCGACCAGGCGGTCGACGGCGGCGAGCAGCTCCTGCTCGGGCCCGGAGGCCGCGCGGGCCGGGGCGGTGCGCGCGGGCGCCCTCCCCGCCGGGGCGGCCTTGGCGCGGCCCTTGGTGGCGGGCGCCGTCTTCTTCGCGGAGGCGGCCCTGGTCGCGGGCTCCTTCGCGGCGGTGGCCCGGCCCGCGGGCTTCTTCGCCGCGGCCGTCTTGCCCGCGGTCGCCTTGGCGGCGGCCGTCTTGCCCGCCGTCGTCTTGCCCGCGGCCGTTCGCGCGGCGGCGGGCTTCTTCGCCGCCGCCGACCCGGCGGCGGTCTTGCCCGCGGCGGCCTTGGCGGCGGTGCTCTTGGCGGCCGTCGTCTTGCCCGCCGTGGTCTTGGCGGCGGTCGTTTTCGCGGTGGCGGCCTTAGCCGCCGCCGGCTTGCCCGCGGTCTTCTTCTTCGCGCCGGCGGCCTTGCTCCCGGTCTTCTTCGCGGTCTCCTCATCGGTGGTCGCGCGCTGACGCTGTTCGCTGCGTGGCGAGGACAATGCTGCTCCGTGGTGCTCGTGGACAGGAACGGTGGACAGGAAACGGGGAGGGGCGGGGGAGCGGAGGCGGCCCGCCCGGGGGCGGGCCGCTGTTCAGCGGGGCACCGGCGGGGCCGCCGCGGCGGCGATGGACTCCAGCGGTACCCGCAGCCAGTGCGGCCGGTTGCGGGCCTCGTACAGCACCTCGTACACGGCCTTGTCGAACTCGAAGGCCCGCAGCACGACCAGGTGCTTCTCCGGGTCGGCGCCGCCGCCGTCGGCGTAGCCGCGGCAGAACGCCTCGCGGTTGGCCCGCGCCCAGGACCGCGCCGACCACTCCAGCCCCTCGTCGCCGGGGTGGTCGACCAGCAGGTACCCGGCGGCGTAGTCGAAGGAGCGGAGCATCCCGGCCACGTCCCGCAGCGGGCTGGCGAGCTGCCGGCGCTCGGCGACGGAGACGGTGGGCTCGCCCTCGAAGTCGAGCAGCACCCACCCCCCGGTCCCGGTGCGGATGACCTGGCCCAGGTGGTAGTCGCCGTGGATGCGCTGGATCGGCAGCGGCTCGTCCACCCGGGCGAACTCGGCGTAGGCCTCCATCACCAGGGGTGCGTGCTCGGCCAGTTCCGGCACCTCGGCGCTGGCCATGGCCAGCCGCTCCACCATGGCGTCGGCCAGCTCCGCCACGGCCGTCACCGACAGCACGTCCGTGGGCAGGGTGCGGGCCAGGGCGCGGTGCACCTCCGCCGTGGTGCGCCCGAGCAGGGCGGCATCCCCGGTGAACGAGGTCCGCGCCGCGCGGTCGGCGCCCCGGGTCAGCGCCTCGGCGTCGGCGGTGGCCAGCACCCAGCCGTCCGTGGCCCCGGGGATGTAGTCCTGGAGCATCGCCAGGGTGGTGGGCTCGGCGTACCCGGGCAGGTCCGCCTCGATCCACCCGCACGGCCGGGCCACGTACGGCGAGCCGTACAGCGCCCGGTTGAGCTCCAGGTCCGGGTTGGGCCCGGGCCACACCCGCCGGAACGTCTTGAGGACGTAGTCCTCTCCGAACACCAGCGACGTGTTGGACTGCTCCCCGGTCAGCACCCGCCCCGAGGTACCGGTGCGGATGCGCTCGCCGGGCAGGGTGCGGAACCGGACGTGCCCGGCCGCCGAGGGGGCCGCGAAGCGTTCCAGCAGCATGGCGGTCAGCTGGGCGTCGTTGGCCGCGTCGTAGACGACCCGCGACCTCCCGCCCGGGGCCTGGTGGACGCCGATGGCGGCGCCCGCCAGCTCCGCGGGCAGGGAGCGAGACGACCGGGAGCCGAGCAGTACCTGGTAGCGGGAGCTGCGGCCGCGCTGCCCGGCGCGGACGACGAGCAGGTTGAGGTCGGGGCCCTCGGGGCCGGCGGACACCAGGGTGTGCCGGCTTTCGACCCGGATGTTGCGGATGGGGATCCCCTTGCCGGAGAACCAGCGCTGACGGGGCATCCAGACGGCGAGGAGCTCTTCGAGTTGGGACATGATCAGTCGGGCCTGTTCCCCTTCTCGTCGGAGGACGGCATGGTGACCGTGGTGCGGTGGCCGCCGCGGGTGCGGGGGGAGTGCCCGCCCAGCGCGGTCCGGGCACTGACCCCGGCCGCGGGCAGGCCGTAGGTCGGTGCGGTGTCCTCCTCGCCGACGACGGGACCGGGGCCGGTGTCCGCGGCGGGGGGCAGCTGGAACCAGTAGAAGCCGTGTCCGGGCAGGGTGAGCAGGTACGGCAGCTCGCCGATCCGCGGGAAGCGCGTCCCGCCCACGCACTCCACCGGGTTCACCCCGAGGTAGCCGGACAGGTCCAGCTCCACCGGCTGCGGGTGCTTGGACAGGTTGTTGACGCACAGCATGCGGTCGTCGCCGTGCTCGCGGATGAACGCGAACACGCTGGGGTTGCTGGCGTCGAGCTCGGTGAACGCCCCGGTGCCGAACACGGGGTGCCGCTTGCGGATCTGGATCATCTGCCGCGTCCAGTTGAGCAGCGAGCCGGGGTTGGCGCGCTGGGACTCGACGTTGACCGCCTGGTAGCCGTACACCGGGTCGAGGATGAGCGGAAGGTACAGGCGCCCGGGGTCCCCGGTGGAGAACCCGGCGTTGCGGTCGGAGCTCCACTGCATGGGGGTGCGCACGGCGTCGCGGTCGCCCAGCCAGATGTTGTCGCCCATGCCGATCTCGTCGCCGTAGTACAGCACCGGGGAGCCGGGCAGGGACAGCAGCAGGGCGGTGAACAGCTCGATCTGGTTGCGGTCGTTGTCCAACAGGGGGGCGAGCCGCCGCCGGATCCCCACGTTGGCGCGCATGCGGGGTTCCTTGGCGTACTCGGCGTACATGTAGTCGCGCTCCTCGTCGGTGACCATCTCCAGGGTCAGCTCGTCGTGGTTGCGCAGGAAGATCGCCCACTGGCAGTTGGCCGGGATCTCCGGGGTCTGGGCGAGGATCTCCGAGATCGGGTACCTCTGCTCCCGCCGCACCGCCATGAACATGCGCGGCATCAGCGGGAAGTGGAAGTTCATGTGGCACTCGTCGCCGCCGGCGGCGTGGTCGCCGAAGTAGTCCACGACCTCGGAGGGCCACTGGTTGGCCTCGCTCAGCAGGACCCGGCCGGGGTAGAGCCGGTCCACCTCCGCGCGCACGCGCTTGAGGAACTCGTGCGTCTCCTTGAGGTTCTCGCAGTTGGTGCCCTCGCGCTCGTACAGGTAGGGCACGGCGTCCAGCCGGAAGCCGTCGATGCCCAGGTCCAGCCAGTAGCGCAGGACCTCCAGGATGGCCTCCTGGACGGCCGGGTTCTCGAAGTTGAGGTCGGGCTGGTGGGAGAAGAAGCGGTGCCAGTAGTACTGGCCGCGGACCTCGTCGTAGGTCCAGTTGGACGTCTCGGTGTCGACGAAGATGATCCGGGCGTCCTCGTAGCGGTCCTTGGTGTCGGACCACACGTAGAAGTCGCCGTAGGGGCCCTCGGGGTCCTCCCGGGAGGCCTTGAACCACGGGTGCTGGTCGCTGGTGTGGTTCATGACCAGGTCGGTGATGACGCGGATGCCGCGCCGGTGCGCCTCGTCGAGCAGCTCCACGAAGTCGGCGGTGGTGCCGAACTCGGGGAGGATCTTGAAGTAGTCCGAGATGTCGTAGCCGCCGTCGCGCAGGGGGGACTCGTACATCGGCAGCAGCCAGATGCAGTCGATGCCGAGCCACTGGAGGTAGTCCAGTTTCCGCACCAGGCCGGCGAGGTCGCCGGTGCCGTCGCCGTTGGAGTCGTGGAAACCCCGGGCGAGTACTTCGTAGAAGACGGCGTGCTTGTACCAGTAGGGGTCACCGGTACCGCCGGAGGACATGAGCGGGCCGGTGGCGGCCCCGGTGGCCGGCGCGAGCGGACCGTGCGCGGGGTGTTCGGGGCGGCCCGGTCCGGACTCGTCGTTGCTCATCTACTGCTCCCCACCAATGAATGTTCGACATCGGATCAACGGCTGCTCGGGCATGGGAAGGGCGCCGGCGGACACCGTCCGCCGCGCCCCTCCGGATGCTCCGCGGGCCGCTATCTGCCGTTGACGGTGAACACGTGCGCGGGACCCCGCTCGGGGTCGAGCCGGACGTAGTTCGCCGCCCCCCACGTGTAGGCGGCGCCGGTCAACTCGTCGGTCACCTTGAGTTCCTCCTCCCACGCGCGGCCGATGGACGGCAGATCCAGGTGCACCGTCGCCTCGCGGACGTGGTGCGGGTCGAGGTTGACGACGGCGACGACCAGGTCGTCGGGGTCGCCGGGGCGCTCGCCGGGGCGGCGCTTGGAGAAGCAGATGATCTCCGGCCGGTCCACCGGGTGGAACCGCAGGTTGCGCAGCTCGCGCAGGGCGGGGTGGGCGCGGCGCAGCCGGTTGAGCCGGGTGATGAGGCCGGAGATGCTCCGTCCCTCGGCCTCGGCCCCGGCCCAGTCGCGCGGCCGGTACTGGTACTTCTCCGAGTCCAGGTACTCCTCGCTGCCGGGCCGCACGGGGGTGTTCTCGCACAGCTCGTAGCCGGAGTAGACGCCCCAGGTGGGCGAGAGCAGCGAGGCCAGGACCGCGCGGATCTCGAAGGCGGGGCGGCCGCCCTCCTGGAGGTAGGCGTTGAGGATGTCCGGGGTGTTGGCGAAGAAGTTGGGCCGCAGGTAGTGGGCGGTCTCCCGGCTCAGCTCGGTGAGGTAGTCGGTGAGCTCGTCCTTGCCGTTGCGCCAGGTGAAGTAGGTGTACGACTGGTGGAACCCGACCTTGGCCAGGGTCCGCATCATGGCGGGGCGGGTGAACGCCTCGGCCAGGAACAGGACGTCCGGGTGCTTCTTCGCCACGTCGGCCAGCAGCTTCTCCCAGAACGCCACCGGCTTGGTGTGCGGGTTGTCGACCCGGAAGATGCGCACCCCGTGGTCGATCCAGTGCTGGACGACGCGGCGGATCTCCCGGTACAGCCCCGGGAAGTCGTTGTCGAAGTTCAGGGGGTAGATGTCCTGGTACTTCTTGGGCGGGTTCTCGGCGTAGGCGATGGACCCGTCGGCCCGGGTGGTGAACCACTCGGGGTGCTCGGCGACCCACGGGTGGTCGGGGGAGCACTGCAGGGCCAGGTCCAGGGCGATCTCCAGGCCGTGTCCGCGCGCCTCGGAGACGAAGGCGTCGAAGTCGGCGAGGGTGCCCAGGTCGGGGTGGACGGCGTCGTGCCCGCCGTCGGCCGAGCCGATGGCCCATACCGACCCGGGCTCGCCCGGACCGGCGGTCAGGGCGTTGTTGGCGCCCTTGCGGTGGGAGTGCCCCACGGGGTGGATCGGCGGCAGGTACACCACGTCGAAGCCCATGTCGGCGATGGCCGGCAGCCGCTTGGCCGCGGTGGCGAAGGTGCCGGAGACCTCCTGGCCGGGGGCGGTGTCCACCTGGGCGCCCTCGGACCGGGGGAAGAACTCGTACCAGGAGCCGAAGAGGGCGCGCTCGCGGTGCACGACCACGCTGGTGCGCTGCGAGCGGGTGACGAGCTCGCGCAGCGGGTGGTCGTGCATGAGCTCGAGCACCTCGGGGGTGACCGCGGCGGCGTAGCGCTCGGCCGGGGTCAGCGAGGTGTCGCGCAGGGCGGCCGCGGCCCGGGCGAGCGGGGGCTTGCGGGGAACGCGGCGGGCGGCCCGGGACAGCAGCCGGGCCCCCTCCTCCAGGACCAGGTCGGTGTCCTGGTCCAGGGGGAGCTTGACCTCGGCGACGTGGTGCCAGGTGGCGAAGGGGTCGCTCCAGGCCTCGATGGCGAAGGACCACTTCCCCTCGGCGGGGAGGGAGATCTCCGCCTCGTGGCGGTCGGTCCCGGGGGCGCGCTCGCTCATGCGCACGAGGCGTTCCCGGCGGCCCTTGGGCGAATAGACGACCACACCCGCGGCGAGGGAGTCGTGCCCTTCGCGGATGACCGTCGCGCCGACGGTGAAGCGTTCACCGGGAACGGCTTTCACCGGGCCGAGATCGTTGTCCGGAGAGATGTCGAGGATGGGCAGGCGTCCGATCACTGGCTACACCGTAATTGTCGTGGTTCGGGCGTTTCGGGGAGGCGCTTCGGTCGACGTCGGGCAGAAATAACCCAGAGTTAATCCGAGGCAAGACGGAGTTAATGAAGGGCCCGGATCGGATTCTGTCCGGATTGCGGCTTCGGTGCCCTCCGCTCTCTATCGTGTGCCCTCTCGTGTGGTTTGGCGGAGTGCCAGGGCCGGATAATTTATGTGATCCTCGTCACACTGGCTGTAAGGGCTTTCTGCTGGTATTTGACTGGTTTCACCTGCGTAAACTACGCAAATCGGTCAGAAAGAGACACGTGTTTCGGGGGTCTCTCTGGTTGTTCTGCCGTTCTCTGTGGTGAAAAGTCGGAAAACTCATCGGTCATGTTGCAGGGGTGTGGCGGATGGGTAGGGATGACCAAATGCCCGGAGGAGGGGTCCGACCTTATTGCGGACATGTCCGTGTGTCGGAATGATCCATGGAAGTCGGCTAGTCCCGGATCCGGTGCATCGGTGCGGCGGGCCGTCCCGTGCGGCTTCGTTTCGTCTCGATGTCGAGAAATTGAAATGCCCGTTTCGTTGAGTAGTGCACCTGGCGTGAGCGATGTCCGATCTGTTGGCTTTGCCATGGATTGATGAAGAGTTTCAGTGACACGCCCGATCCCGCGCCGTCCGCGGCGGCCCGTCCCTGCGAGGGTGGTCGACGCAGCAGTGCCCCGCCCGTGCCGAGCGCGGGCGGGGGCCACACGGCGTTGGGGGGACGACGTGACGGAGCCGAACCGGAAGGGCCGGCCGGAGGAGAGACGCAGGACGATCCTGGGACTGGCGGGGACGGGCGCGCTGGCGGGGCTGCTGACCGCGGCGCTGATCCTGCCCTGGGCGGGCGGCCTGGGGCTGGCCGCCCGCGACGCCGCGGCCGGGTTCATGGCGCTGCCCGCCGACCTGGAGATCCACCGCCTGACCGAGCGGGTCCTCATCACCGACGTCGACCACGAGCCCATCGCCGAGGTGGCCCGGCGCGAACGCGAGGTCGTCGACCTGGCGGACATCAGCCCCTGGGTCCCGGCCGCGCTGATGGCGATCGAGGACGAGCGGTTCTACGAACACGCCGGGCTCGACCTGCGCGGCCTGCTGCGCGCCGCCACGCGCACCGCGCAGGGCGACACCCAGGGCGGCTCGACCATCACCCAGCAGTACGTCAAGAACCTGCTCATCGAGCAGGCCACCGACGAGGAGGGGGTGCGGCGCGCCAGCGAGCGGACCCTGGTCCGCAAGCTCGTCGAGCTGCGCTACGCCATCGACGTCGAGGACCGCCTGAGCAAGGACGAGATCATGGAGGGCTACCTCAACCTCGCCTACTTCGGCTCCGGCGCCCACGGCATCGAGATCGCGGCCCGCCGCTACTTCTCGACCACCGCGGACCGGCTGGACCCCGGCCAGGCGGCGACCCTCGTGGGCCTGGTGCGCGCCCCCTCCTACTACGACCCGTTGGCCAACCCCGAGGCCGCCGCCGAACGGCGCGACCTGGTGCTCGACCGCATGGTCGCCACCGGCCACCTGTCCGAAGGGGAGGCCGACCGGTACCGCGGGGCCGACCTGCGGCTGGACCCCACGCCGCGCGGCGGCAGCTGCTACCACAGCGAGCAGCCGTTCTTCTGCGACTACGTGATGCGCTGGCTCCAGGACTCCGAGGAGCTGGCCGAGGACCCCGCGGAGCGCGAGTTCCTGCTCGGGCGCGGCGGCATCACCGTGCGCACCACCCTGGACTCGGGGATGCAGGCGGCCGCGCAGGAGGCCATCGACTCCCGGGTGCCCCCGGGGGACACCACCAAGTTCGCCGCGCAGGTGCTGGTGGAGCCCGGGACCGGCAAGGTCCGGGCGATGGCCCAGAACATGCGGTACGGGTTCGACGAGGAGGAGGTCGGGACGACCTCCATCAACCTGGCCGTCGACCACGAGGACGGCGGCTCGCACGGGTACCAGGCGGGGTCCACGTTCAAGGCGTTCACCCTGGCCGCGGCGCTCGACAAGGGGCTGAAGTACGGGACCAGCTTCGACTCGCCCAAGAGCGTCTCCGTGAGCGGGATGGCCAACTGCGAGGGCGGGACGATGTCCACGTGGAAGGTGAACAACGCGGGTGAGAGCGACGCGGGCTCGCACAACATGATCAGCGGGACCAAGGGGTCGGTGAACACCTACTTCGCCCAGCTCCAGAGGCGGGTGGGGCTGTGCGAGACCGCCGAGATGGCCGAGCGGACCGGCATCCACCGCGCCGACGGCGAGCCGCTGGGCGTGTGG
Source organism: Nocardiopsis sp. NPDC006139 (assembly GCF_040614155.1). NCBI lineage: Bacteria > Bacillati > Actinomycetota > Actinomycetes > Streptosporangiales > Nocardiopsidaceae > Nocardiopsis > Nocardiopsis sp. NPDC006139. Next base: position 107,768 of record NZ_JBEXTT010000004.1, on the reverse strand, counting down.
AGCTCCTTCACCCTGGGCGACCAGGAGGTCTCCCCGCTCACCGTCGCCAACGCCTACGCCACCTTCGCGGCGCGGGGCGAGTACTGCGAGCCGCGCCCGGTGTCCTCCGTGACCATCGGCCGCGAGGGCGACGAGGACTTCCGCGAGATCCGGATGCGCTCGCACTGCGAGGAGGGGGCGGTGCCGACCCACGTGGCCGACGGCGTCAACCACCTGCTCCAGCAGACCTTCAAGGGCGGCACCGCGAACGGCCTGGGCATCGGCCGCCCGGCCGCGGGCAAGACCGGCACCACCGACAGCGCGGCCTACGCCTGGTTCGCCGGGTACACGCCCAACCTGGCCTCGGCCGTGGTGGTCGGCGACATCCGGGGCGGGGAGCAGAACCCGCTCCAGGGGGTGTGGATCGGCGGCCGGTACTACGGGATCGTCTACGGCGGCACGCTGCCGGGGCCGATCTGGCAGGCCACGATGAACCGCGCCGCGGCCGACCTGCCCGCGGAGTCCTTCGCCCCGTCGCCGCCCCGCTTCGGCGACCCGTCGGCGGCCCCGCCCAAGAAGGAGGAGGAGGGCGACGAGGACGCCTGACCGCAAGGCGCGGAGGGGCCCGGGGAGGGCCCTCCGGAGCAGTCCCCGGGGAGGGGACGGGGGCCGGTCCCGGTTCGGGGCCGGCCCCCGCGGCGTCCCGGGAGGTGAGACGGCACGGCACAGGACTGGCCTTCTCCGGCATATGGCGCATAATGGGGGCGAACCGACAGGGGAGCGCGTGAGCGCTGAGAGTGCGGAGAGTCCGCAGACCCTTACACACCTGATCCGGGTAATGCCGGCGAAGGAAGTCGTGGGAACCGCCACCGGTGGCGCGTCTCGCGCGCCGGAGGTCCGCTTCCGGCGCCGCAGTGCCCCGGTGCCGCTCTTGGCCGTATCCGCCCCTCGTCACACCGACGAAGGGACACATCGAATGGGCACCGACACCACCCCCGGTGGCACCTGGGCCGACATCAGGTCGCGGGCACGCGGCTGGCGCACCGTCGACATCGTCGTCGCCGCCGTGCTGGGCGTCGCCGTCGGCGTCGTGTTCTGGCTCTGGAACATCGTCTGGTCCATCACCACCCCGCTGTTCGCGGCGTTCCCGCCCGGGCAGGCGGCCGTCTACGGCATGTGGCTGATCTCCGGCGTCCTGGGCGGGCTCATCATCCGCAGGCCCGGCGCCGCCCTGCTGACCTCGATCGCCGCCGCCTCGGTGTCGGCGGTCCTGGGCACCCAGTGGGGGGTCATGGTCCTCCTCGACGGCACCCTCCAGGGCATCCTGCCCGAGCTGGTCTTCCTGGCCTTCGGCTACCGCCGCTGGGGCATGGGCGTCGCCGTCCTGGCCGCCGCCGTCGCCGGGATCTCCCCGGCGATCCGCGACAACATCGCCTACAACGTCACCTGGCCGCTGCACTACCAGGTGATCTACGGGGTCATCGTGGTGATCAGCGCCGCGGTCATCGCCGGGGTCGGCGCGCGCCTGCTCACCACCGCCCTGGCCCGCTCCGGCGCGCTGGCCCCCTTCGCCTCGGCCAAGGGCTGACCGTGGCCGACCGAGGACGCCCGGGCGCCCGCGTCGAGCTCTCCGGCTGGGGATGGCGGCACGCGGGCCGGGACGCGTACACCCTGCGGGGCGTCGACCTGGCCGTCGGGCCCGGTGAACGGGTGCTGCTGCTCGGCGCCTCCGGCACCGGCAAGTCCACCCTGCTGCACGCCCTGGCCGGGCTCACCGGCGACGACGGCGCCATCGGCGGAGAGGAGGAGGGCCTGCTCCTGGTGGACGGGGAGCGGGCCCGCCGCGGCCGGGCCGGGGTCGGGCTGGTCGCCCAGGACCCCGAGTCGCAGATCGTCATGGCCCGGGCCGGGGACGACGTCGCCTTCGGCCCGGAGAACCTGGGCGTGCCGCCGGAGGAGATCCGCGAGCGGGTGGGCGAGGCGCTGGAGGCCGTCGGGTTCCCCTACGGTCCGCGCCACCCCACCGGTGCGCTGTCGGGCGGCGAGAAGCAGCGCCTGGTCATCGCCGGGGCGATGGCGATGCGCCCGCGCCTGCTGCTGCTCGACGAGCCCACCGCCAACCTCGACCCGGACGGGGCCGCCCTCGTGCGCGGGGTGCTCGCCCGCCTGCTGGAGCGGACCTCGGCGACGATGGTGCTGGTGGAGCACCGGGTCGCCGAGGTCGTGGACCTGGTGGACCGGGTGGTCGTGCTGGAGGCCGGGGGCGGCGTGGCCGCCGACGGCCCGCCGCGCGAGGTGTTCGCCGCCCACGGCGCGGCGCTGGCCGCGCAGGGCGTGTGGGTGCCCGGGCACGAGCCCGACCCCTCCCCGGAAGCCGCCCCCGGCGGCCCGGTGCTGCTGCGGGCCGCCGGGGTGGACGCCCGCACCCCGCCCGGGCTGGGCGTGCGCGTCCCGCCCCGGCGCACGGTCCTGGAGGACGTGGACGTCGCGGTGCGGGCCGGGACCGCCACCGCGCTGACCGGGCCCAACGGCGCCGGCAAGTCCACGCTGCTCACCCTGCTGGCCGGGCTGTCCCGCCCCCACCGCGGCGCCGTCCTGCCGCACGGCCCGCTGGCCGACGCCGACCGGCGGCCGCTGGCGCGCTGGCCGGCGCGCAGGCTGGCCCGGCACGTGGGCACCGTGTTCCAGCACGCCGAGGACCAGTTCGTCACCGGCACCGTCCGGGACGAGCTGAGGTTCGCCCCGCTGCGCGCCGGGAGGGGCGAGGCGGAGACCGAGGCGTGGGTCGGCGAGCTGCTGGAGCGCCTGCGGCTGACCGCGCTGGCCGACGTGCACCCGTACACGCTTTCCGGGGGAGAGAAACGGCGGCTTTCGGTCGCCACCGCGCTGAGTTCCGGCCCTTCGCACGCCCCCGACGTGCTGGTCCTGGACGAGCCCACCTTCGGCCAGGACACCCGGACCTGGACCGAGCTGGTGGAACTGCTCGGCGGACTGCGGGCCGAGGGCCGCGCCGTCGTCATGGCCACCCACGACGAGCTGCTGCTGCGCCGCCTGGCCGACGTGCGGATCCGGGTCGCCGGCGGCCGGGCCGAGGAGACGGGCCGCGCCGACGCGGCGGAGGGGGGCACCCGTGGCCGACCGTGAGACCAACGCGCCGGTCGCGGACGCGCTGACCTTCGACGCGCCCGGGGACGGCGGCGCCCGCACCTGGCTGACCCGGTTCAACCCCGCGGCCAAGCTGCTGGCCGCGCTGGTCCTGGGCCTGGGCCTGGTCCCGGCGGTGGACGCCGTCACCGGCGGCGTGGTGCTGCTGGGCGTGCTGGCCCTGGTGCCGTTCAGCGGCCTGGACCGGCGCACCCTGCTGGTCCTGGGCGGGCCGTTCGTCCTCATGGGCCTGTCCAGCGGCCTGGTCAATTACCTGTACGGCGAGGAGGGCCTGGAGGGGGCGGTGGGGGCGGCGGTGCGCCTGCTGGCCATCGCCCTGCCCGGGCTGCTCGCCGCCGCCGGGAGCGACCCCACCGACATGGCCGACGGCCTGGTGCAGAGGCTGAGGGTGCCCGAGCGCCCGGCCATGGGCGTGCTGGCCGCGCTGCGGCTGGTCCCGCTGCTGGCCGACCAGTGGCGCACCATCACCCTGGCCCGGCGGGCCCGCGGGCTGGAGGCGGGCCGCAACCCGGTGCGGATGGTCGCGCTGTTCTTCGGGCGGATGTTCGCGTTGCTGGTGCGGGCCATCCGCACCGGGACGCTCATGGCCACCGCCATGGACGCCCGCGCGTTCGGCACCGGACGGCGCAGCCACGCCCGGCACAGCCGCTGGCGCACCGCCGACACGCTGCTGCCGGTCGGGGCGTTGCTGCTGCTGGCGGCGGCCTACACGCTGTCCGCCAGGCTGGGCACCCTGGTACTGCTGTTCTCGTGACCCGGGTGATAGGAATCCCTGGGACCCAGACACTGACGTCGACAAGCGAAGAGGTGGAGCACGTGGCCGAGTTCGTGCGCGTGGAGACCGACCCCGAGCACCCGGCGGTCGCCGTGATCCGGCTGGACCGCCCCAAGGTGAACGCGCTCAACGCGGTACTGACCGCCGAGATCGCCGAGGCCGCCGCGCAGGTCGCCGCCGACCCGGCGGCCCGAGCGGTCGTGGTCTACGGCGGCGAGCGGTTCTTCGTGGCGGGGGCCGACATCAAGGAGATGGCCGAGCGCACCCACGCGCAGATGCTGGAGTACGCCCGCGACCTCCAGAAGGCGCTGACCGCCGTGGCGCGCATCCCCAAGCCCGTGGTCGCGGCCGTCACCGGCTACGCCCTGGGCGGCGGCCTGGAGCTGGCGCTGGCCGCCGACTTCCGGGTGGTGGGGAGCAAGGCCAAGCTGGGCGTCCCCGAGATCCAGCTCGGCGTGATCCCCGGCGCCGGCGGCACCCAGCGGCTGCCCCGGCTCATCGGCCCGGCCCGCGCCAAGGAGATGATCTTCAGCGGCCGCCACGTGGACGCCGCCGAGGCGAAGGAGATCGGCCTGGCGGACGCCGTCGTCGCCGACGAGGACGTCTACGCCGAGGCGGTGGCCTTCGTCGCCCGCTTCGCCGACGGCCCCGCGGTGGCGCTGGCCGCCGCCAAGGAGGCCGTGGACCGCGGCCTGGAGACCGACCTGGACACCGGGCTGGAGATGGAGCGCCTGCACTTCGCCGGGCTGTTCGCCACCGAGGACCAGAAGACCGGCATGCGCAGCTTCATCGAGCAGGGGCCCGGCAAGGCGGTCTTCAACGGCCGCTGACCCGCCGGGGCCGTCCCGCGGCCGGTAGCCGCGGCACCGGTCGCGGGACGCGGGGTGAGAAGGGGCACGGCGGTGCCCGGCACGGGCCGCCGGTCCGCGGGGGCCGGTACGGAGGACGGGGCGGGTGGGACGGGCACACACGGACCGAAACACCCTTCCCGGAGACCGAAACCGGCCAGTTCGGACAGGTGGAGGGGAACCGCACGCCCGGATTTTCCGTCATACTCGGTGGTGGTCGTCCGACGAGGGACCGACCGCCGGAGCCCCCAGACTTCCCGGCGGCGCCGAACAGACCACAACGGCCCCGTCGGGGCCCGTACAAGCCAATGGTGACCCATTCCCCCGGCCGATAAGCTGGACGTGGCGGTTATGCGGTCTTTTGAGGGGATGAGTACTCGATGGCAATGTCGGCAGGTTTCCCCATGGGTGAGGAGCTGCCGGAGCGCATCGGCCACTACGTGATCCGCCGCCGCATCGGATCGGGCGGCATGGGCGTGGTGTACCAGGCCGAAGATCCCCGGACCCAGCAGTTCGTCGCGGTGAAGGTCCTCAAGCCCGAGGTCGCCGGAGACCGCATCGCCCGCGCCCGGCTCGCCCGCGAGGTCGAGACGATGCGCCGGGTGCAGAGCCCCAACGTCGCCGAGGTCATCGACGCCAACATCGACGCCGAGCTGCCCTGGGTGGTCACCGAGTACATCCCCGGTCCCACCCTGGACGCCACCGTCACCGACCACGGGCCGCTGCGCGGGCGCGCGCTCACCCGCTTCATCACCGGCCTGGCCCGGGCGATCAAGGACATCCACGCGGTCGACGTCATCCACCGCGACCTCAAGCCCGGCAACGTCATCATCTCCAACGGCGAGCCGATCGTCATCGACTTCGGCATCGCGCACGCCGTCGACGGCGCCAAGCTCACCCAGACCGGCACCTTCGTCGGCACGCCCAGCTACCTCTCCCCGGAAGTCATCGAGGGCACCGCGCTGGGGCCGGCCACCGACATCCACGCCTGGGGCGGCACCGTCGCCTTCGCCTCCACCGGCCGCCCGCCCTACGGCGCGGGCGCCTTCGAGGTGATCTTCTTCCGCATCCTCAACGGCGAGATCGACATGGACGGGATGCACGAGGCGCTGCGGCCGCTGGTCACGCGCGCCGTCTCCCGCGACATGCGGCGCCGTCCCACCGCCGCCGAGCTGGTGGAGGAGGCCGGGCGGCTCAACCTCGACCTGCCCTGGACCGAGGACCCCGGGGCCAAGTCCGCGGGGCTGACGGGCGGGCACACCGTCTACCACTCGCCGGTGCCCGGGAGCGATACCGGCGGCACGGCCGCCGCGGACCCGGGCGGCTCCGGGGCGGGCGCGGGCGGCGCCGCGGGCGCGGCCCTGGGCGGCGCGGCCGGGTACCTGGCCAGCCGGATGACGCAGGGCGGGGGCGAGGGCTGGACCAGCGGTCCCAACCCCGCCGCCAGCGCCTGGTCCGCTCCGGGCGACCAGCGCCGGGAGGCGCGCTCGGAGTCGGGCGGCCTGCCCGGCGACGAGGCCACCGACGACCTCTCGGGCGGCCGCGGCCGCGGCTGGGAGGACGAGGCCACGGACGACCTGTCCGGCGGCTGGGGCGCCGGTGAGGAGGCCACCGACGACCTGGGCGGGGCCGGCACCGAGCGCATCGGCCCCGGCCGCTTCGACGACCCGGGCGACCGGGGCACGGAGCGGATCGCCCCCGCGGGGGCGGACGACCTGGACGACCCGCAGGGCACCATGCGGATCGACCCGCTCGCCGACGACGCGGGCACGCAGCGCTTCACCCCGGTGTCCGCCGGCGACGACCAGGGCACCGTGCGGATCGACCCGGCGGACGGTGGTTCCAACGACCCGCAGGGCACGATGATGCTCGACCCGGTCGACGGCGGCTCCAACGACCCGCAGGGCACCATGATGCTCGACCCGCGCGAGACGGCGCGGGGCAAGCGCTCCTCCCTCGACTACGAGGAGCCGTACGAGCAGCAGTACGAGTCGCCGCAGACCCAGTTCTTCAACACGCCGCTGCACAAGGGCGACTTCTCGGACATCCTCACCCCCGTCGACGAGGACGGCGGGCGCAGCCGGCACACGCAGGAGTTCGACGAGGACGACGAGGAGCAGGGCGGCTGGCTGAACCGCTTCCGTCGCGGCGGCAACGACCGGATGGGCGGCTACTTCCGGGGCGACAACAACACCGGCGAGTACGACGAGTACGACTCCCTCTACGAGGACGGGGACGGCGAGGAGTACGAGGAGCGGGTGTACCAGATGCACCCGCTGATCCTCATCCCGGTGGTGCTGGCGCTGGCCGGCCTGGGCCTGGTGTTCCCGTGGATCGGCATCCTGCTGGGCATCCTGGTCATCGCCGGGCTGAGCGCGCTGGACGTGGTCAAGGCCGAGCACGCCAAGCGGCTCCAGACGCGCGGCCCGCGCAACTCCGACAGCGTGGTGGTGGCGCTCAGCTTCCCGTGGGCGTTCGGGCGGATGCTGCTGCGCACCGTCGGGTTCGGCCTGGTGTACCTGGTGGCGGGCATCCTCGTGGGCCTGGTCTACGCCCAGATCGTGGAGACCGGCGACTCCGGGGCCAACTACATCGGCGGGTTCGCGGTGTTCGTGACGATGCTGCTCAGCTACCTGATGCCCAGCGGCCGCCAGGCCCGGCACCAGGCGGTGTGGCTGGTGGAGCGGGTCCGGTTCCGCAACCTGTACCTGTACATCGGCGTGATCGTCGCGGTGGTGCTGCTGACGATGCTCATCCTGTCGTTCGGCTTCGGCTCCGCGCCGGACTGGCGCCTGGGGCCGCTCCGGGGCCCCTCGGACTGGTTCAGCGGCTGACGCCCGCCACGCGTCCCGGACGCCCCCGCTCCTCCTCGGAGAGCGGGGGCGCCCCCGTTTCCGGGGGAGTGCGGGGGCCGTGGGGGCCGCCGGGCGCCCCGGTGCGGGGGCGGTGCGGCTGCGGGGCCGCGGCACGCGGTGGTTAAGGTGTGAGAAGGGCCTCCGACCCCGCGTGCGCACGGCCCGGAGAACCGGTGGAACGCCTGATGGCGCCGCTCGTTCGGTTCGCGCTATCCGTAGGGGTTAGGGTTTCCTAAGTAAAAGCGGGGGCTGCGGGTTGGCCTTCATGCTACTAGCCAGTAACATCTGGACTATGAGCACACCGCGGGGCCGATCGACCGGAAAGACCGGACCCGCCGTCGGATGACCGAACGTCGTTCGACATTGTTGGGCAGTACGGGGCGCGCCAGCGTCCGGCCGCCGCACGGCGGATCATGGAGTGCAGGGAGGTCGGCCACCGGCCATGAATATTGTCGTTTTGGTCAAGCAGGTCCCGGACACGGCGACCGAACGGAAGCTCAACGCCGCCGACAACACGCTGGACCGCGCAGCGTCCGACGGCGTCGTCAACGAGCTCGACGAGTACGCGATCGAGGAAGCCCTCCTGCTCAAGGAGAAGCACGGCGGCGAGGTCACCATCCTGACGATGGGACCGGACCAGGCCACGGACTCGATCCGCAAGGCGCTGTCCATGGGCGCCGACAAGGCCGTCTTCGTCAACGACGACGCCCTCCACGGCTCGGACTCCCTCCAGACCGCCTACGCGCTCGCGCAGGCCCTGGGCACCCTGGAGTTCGACCTCGTCGTCCTGGGCTCGGAGTCCACCGACGCCCGCACCGGCGTCGTCGGCGCCGCGCTCGCCGAGTACCTCGGCCTGCCCCAGCTCACGCTGGCCGGCAAGGTCGACGTGGACGGCGGCGCCATCAGGATCCAGCGGCAGACCGACTACGGCTACGACGTCGTCGAGGCGCAGCTGCCCGCCGTCGTCTCCGTCGTGGAGAAGATCAACGAGCCGCGCTACCCGTCCTTCAAGCTGATCATGCAGGCGAAGAAGAAGCCGGTGGACAAGAAGTCCGCGGCCGACGCCGGCATCGACACCGCCAAGGTCGGACTGGCCAACGCCACCACCGAGACCGTCGACTTCGCCGCCGCGCCGCCGCGCGCCGCGGGCACGATCGTCAAGGACGAGGGCGACGGCGGCGTGAAGATCGCCGACTTCCTCGCCGAGAAGAAGTTCGTGTAGGTCAGGCGAGAGACTCAGGAAGGTTCAAGGATTATGGCTGAGGTCCTCGTCCTCGTCGACCACGTCGACGGACAGGTCAAGAAGGTCACCACCGAGCTGCTGACCGCCGCGCGCCGCATCGGCGAGCCCGCCGCGGTCTGGGTCGGCGAAGGTGCGGAGTCGGGCAAGGCCGCGCTGGCCGAGTTCGGCGCCGAGAAGGTCTACGTCGCTCCGGCCGAGCTCAACGACTACGTCGTCGCGCCCAAGGCCGAGCTGCTCGCCAAGCTCGCCCAGGACAAGGGCGCCGCCGCCGTCCTCGTCTCGGCCACCGCCGAGAACAAGGAGATCGCCGGCCGCACCGCCGTCAAGCTGGGCTCGGGCGTGCTCACCGACGTGGTCGACGTCAACGCCGACCTGGTCACCGAGCACAGCATCTTCGGCGGCGCCACCGTCACCCACGGCCGCGTCCGGACCGGCGTCCCGGTCATCGCGGTCCGCCCGAACTCCATCCCGGCCGAGGCCGCCGCCGGCGCCGCCGCCGAGGAGGCCGTCACCGTCGAGCTGTCGGACGCCGCCAAGACCGCCAAGGTCGTCGAGCGCGTCGTCCAGGAGCAGGGCGAGCGCCCCGAGCTGACCGAGGCCGCCGTCGTGGTCTCCGGCGGCCGCGGCGTGGGCTCCGACGACTTCACCGTCGTCGAGAACCTCGCCGACTCGCTCGGTGCCGCCGTCGGCGCGTCCCGCGCCGCCGTCGACTCCGGCTGGTACCCGAACCAGTTCCAGGTCGGCCAGACGGGCAAGACGGTCAGCCCGAACCTGTACATCGCCCTGGGCATCTCCGGCGCGATCCAGCACCGGGCCGGCATGCAGACCTCGAAGAACATCGTCGCGGTCAACAAGGACCCCGAGGCGCCGATCTTCGAGCTGGTGGACTTCGGTGTCGTGGGCGACCTGCACACCGTCGCCCCGCAGCTGACCGAGGAGATCAAGAAGCGCAAGTAGCCGCACCCACCCGTGACCGGCCGCCGCCGGTCGCGGGCGGCGCGGGTACCGCGCTCGCGAGCCCCGAACGCCCGGCCAGGACCCTGGCCGGGCGTTCGCGCGTCCCGGGCCGGGGGAGCGGGACGGGGTGACCCACCTCTCCCGGGAACGGCGATCCCCTGCCCGCAGCCGGTTCCGCACCGGGTTGTGGGGTTCGTGGGCCGGGGGCGCCCGGGGATAAGTAGGCTTAGCGGAATACCCGGTCCGCAGCGCGATGGGAAGGGGTCCATATGGGTGCTCCCGATGTGGATGTGACGGCCTCCACCGAGTGGTGGCGCGGGCTCAACCAGGCCAAGGCCACCACCCGCCCCGCTTCCGAGGCCGAACCGCTCATCGCCGAGCACCTGCGCTGGTACCCCAAGGCCGACACCGCCCTGCTGGCGCGCGCCTACGCCGTCGCCGACCACCTGCACCGGGAGCAGAAGCGCAAGAGCGGCGAGCCCTTCATCATCCACCCCCTGGCCGTCGCCACGATCCTCGCCGAGCTCGGCCTCGACACCGCCACCCTCGTCGCCGCGCTCCTGCACGACACCGTGGAGGACACCCCGTTCAGCCTCGCCCACCTCGCCGCGGAGTTCGGCACCGAGGTGGGCGTCATGGTCGACGGGGTCACCAAGGTCGACCGGTCCATGTACGGCAGCGCCGCCGCCGGCGAGACCTTCCGCAAGATGGTCGTGGCCGCCCGCGACGACCTGCGGGTCCTGCTGATCAAGCTCGCCGACCGGGTGCACAACCTGCGCACCCTCCAGTTCCAGCCGCCGCACAAGCGGGTGAAGATCGCCAGGGGCACCCGGGAGCTGCTCATCCCGCTGGCCGAGCGGCTGGGCGTGTACAAGCTCAAACGGGAACTCGAGGACCTGTGTTTCGAGTACCTGGAGACCGAGGAGTTCGAGCGCACCCGCGAGTGCGCCGCCCTGGTCCGGGGGCGGGCGCGGCCGGAGACCGAGGCCCTGACGGTGGCCCTGCGCGACAGCCTGGCGGCCTTCCGGGTCAAGGCGGACGTGGAGGTGCGCCCGCGCCACCTGGCGTCGGTCTTCCACTCCGGCGCCCCGCTGGCCGCACTGGACCCGCAGGCGACCGTGCGGTACCTGGTGGTGGTCCGCGGCGAGGAGCGCAACGCCTACCTGGCGCTCGGGGCGGTCCACGGCCGGTGGCAGCCGGTCCCCGCGAAGTTCCGCGACTTCATCGCCTCGCCCAAGTACAACCTGTACCGGGCGCTGCACACGACCGTGCTCACCGACACCGGGCACCGGGTGCAGATCATCATCTGCGACAACCGCGCCCAGCAGGTTTCGGAGTACGGGATCATCGCCGAGATCCACGAGCGCACCGGCCGCGACGGGCGGCTGGCCGCCGGGGGCACCACCGACCCGGAGTGGCTGACCCGGCTGCTGCGCTGGCAGGAGGGCGCCTCGGCGGAGGAGCTGCTGGAGGGGGTGCGCACCGACCTGGCGGACAGCATCACGGTGCTCACCGCGGACGGCGTGGTCCTCATGCTGCCCGAGGGGTCGACCCCGGTGGACGTGGCCTACGCCCTGGACAACGAGATCGGCGACCGGTTCTCGGCGGCGACGGTCAACGGGCGGCTGGCGCTGCCCAGCGCCCAGGTGCGGGAGGGCGACACCGTCCAGATCATCACCAAGACCGAGCCGGGCCCGGACCGGGCGTGGCTGGAGTCGGTGCGCACCGGCAAGGCGCGGGTGGCGATCGGGGCGTGGCACCGCACCCGGGACCGCGAGCGCGCCGAGGTCGCGGGGCGGCGCAGGATGGCGGAGTCCATGGGCGGCGACCGGAGCCTGATCGAGGCGGAGTCGTCGGGGGACATGATCAGCGTGGCCCGGCGGGCGGGGTACGCGACGCTGGAGGAGTACTACGTGGCCATGGGGTACGGCCAGATCGACCCCGCGGACGCGCCGGCCCGCCCGGCCCCCGCCCCGCCGCGCGAGGGCACCGACACCGAACCGGCCTGATCCCGGTGCCACGGCCGCCCCGGCGGGCGGGGACCCGCCGGCGGCCGGGTGCGGCGGTCGGGCGCGGGGCTCAGGTGACGTGGCGGGCGCGGGCGCGGATGCGCGCGGCCGAGACCGGCTCGTACACCGAGATCGCGTCCGTGAGCAGCTTGGGCATGCGCGGACTCCGGCCCTCCTCGGGGATGAGGAGCAGCGGGAGAGAACCGGCCTCCCGCGGTGGCGGGGTGTTGTCGATCCCCGCGGAGAGGAGCTCCCGGTGGCCCTCGGGGGTCCGGGGCCAGGTGAGGACCGACTCCCCGGCCTCGATGGGGCGCGGGAGGGAGTCGACGACCTCCCACATCGGGTCGGTGTTCGTCTCCTCGACGAACACCACCCCCAGGGCGGTGGGCAGGTAGAGGGTGCCGCCGTCGCAGCCGACCAGGACCGAGGACCAGAACCTGTTCGGGCAGAAGACGTAGACGCGCTCGTTCCTCATGTCGTCGGCGAGGCGCTCGGCGGCGTCGGCGTCGGGGAGCGGTATCGGTTTCTGCATGGTCCGATCCTCACACCTGCGGGCGGGGCCGGTGGGGGTTTCCCGGTTTTCCGCGGAGACGGGAGGGGTCTTCGCGACCGGTCCGGGGCACGGGACCGGACGGTTCAGACGCCGACGGGCCGCCGCTCGCCGGCGGCCGCCTCCCGGCCGGGATCCTCCGCCGGGGTGCGGCGCAGGCCGCTCACCAGGGTCAACAGGAGCCCGCAGGCCGCCCAGGCGGCGAGTACGAGCCAGGGGAACGCCAGGTCGGCGTCCGGGAAGTAGGAGAGTCCGCGCACGAGGGTGGCCGAGGCCCCGGGCGGGAACCACTGGCCGACGGCTCCCCACGCGCCGGGGAGGAACTGCGCCGGCAGGGTCGCGCCGGAGATCGGGTTGGCGAAGAGCATCATCACGACCGGGCCGACGGCGATGCCCGCGCGGCCCAGCAGGGAGACGAAGCCGACGATCGGCGCGGCGATGGCGCCCAGGGCGAGGCCGAAGGCGGCGGCGTTGGACCAGAAGTCGCCCTGGAGCGATCCGAACCAGGTCTGGAGGATGCCGGTGAGCAGGGTGCCGCCGACCGCGGAGTAGGCGAGCACCGCGACCGCCCGGCGGCCGGCGCCGTGGACGGCGAGCCCGATGGCGATGCCGCCGATCATGCCGCCGAGCAGGAGCGGGAAGAACGCGGAGGAGAGCTTGCCGCCGTTCGGGTCGTCCTCGGAGTAGGGGACGACGTCGGTCACCGTCAGGGCGACGGGCCGCCCGCCCTGGTCCGGGGCCTGCTCGGTCAGCGCGGCCTGGAGGGGGGCCGCCAGCTGGGCGACGGGCTGGTTCAGGGGGCCGGTGGCGGAGGCCGTGAGCAGTTCCGGCTCCGGGCCCAGGACCACGGCGCCGGCGACCTCCCGACGCTCGACGGCCTCGACCGCGCTGTCGCGGTCGCCGAGGATATCGGTGTCGAAGAGGCCCTCGGAGTCCTCCGCCAGCCGGGCCCCGAGGGCCTCGACGGCCGCGTCAGGACCCACCAGCGCGATCGGGACGTCCTTGGGCTCCGCGGTCACGGCGGGCCAGGAGAAGGCGAGCACGACGAGGGCCACGACCGCGGTCAGGGCGGTCGCGATGCCTAAGGCGCGCAGGAGGGGCGTGGGTCCGGGGGCGGCCGGCCGGGGTGTCGGCGAGGAGGTCTGAGACATGGCTTCTCCAAAAAAACGAATGTTCGTTCTGTATAACATATGCTGTCCCCATGCCGAAAGTGAGTGACGCGCACAGGGCCGCCCGCCGCGACCAGATCCTCGACGCCGCCGAACGGGTGATCATCCGCGACGGTTACCGCGGCGCGTCCATGGCGGTGATCGTCAGGGAGACGGGCCTGTCCACGGGCGCGGTGTACGGGTACTTCGAGGGCAAGCAGGAGCTGTTCCGGGCCCTGGCCGAGCGCACCTTCGACCTGAAGGTGATGAGCTTCGCCAGGCCGCAGGGGGAGCCGCCGCGGTCGCCGGGCGAGGTCGTCCGAGCGATCGTCCGGGTGCTGCAACGGCACCCGGCGATGACCGTGGCGCCGCAGATCTGGGCCGAGGCGACCGTCGACCCGGAGATCCGCGCCATCGTGGAGATGATCTTCGGCCGGGTCCGGGGGATCATCCGGGCGGAACTGGCGGAGTGGGCGGCGGGCGAGCCGGAGGCCGTGCGGGGGAAGGACCCGCAGGCGTGGGCGGAGCGGGTGACGCCCGTGCTGCTCTCGTCCATCCCGGGGTTCATGCTCCAGCGGATCGTCGTCCCCGGGTTCGACGAGCAGGCGTACCTGGACGCCCTGTCCGAGGTCTTCCCCGGCTGACCTGTGCCGAGGCGCGTGGCGGGCCGGGAGCGCGGGGGGTTCCGCTGCCGTGCGCGCACCGCCACCGGACCCCCGCGTTCGACTCGGGAGGCGCCGGAGGGGGAACGGGCGTCGGCCCCGGCCGGGGCGCGGACGTGCAGGGAGGGACCGCGTTCCCCCTGAGTACGGGTACTCACGACAGGGGAGCGGCCGCGCCCCACCATGGAGGGCATTCCACCTCTTCATCAAGGGAGACGATGAACGCTCATCCCCTCGTCCGGCTGACCTTCGCCAACCCGGCCTCGGCGATCTACCTCGGACTCGTCGGAAGCTCCATCGCGGTGGCCGCGGCCGTCACCGCGTTCAGCACGGACCCCGGGTTCATCTGGGTATGGCCCGCCATGTTCACCTTCCCCGCCTTCGCGGCCGTGACGACCATCGCCGACGCGGTCTGGGGGCTGGACGCGCCCCTGTGGTTCCTCGGCGTCGGGCTCGTCGTCTGCGCCCTGGTCCAGTCCTTCATTCTCGGATCGCTCCTGGCCGGTGTGCGGCGCCTCTTCCGCGGGATCCTCGGCCCGGCCCGCGACTGACCCGCGCGGTTCCGGCCGGTCCCCCGGGGCGGGCGCACGCGGAGTGTGCGCCCGCCTCCACCACTCCCGGAGTCCGACCACGTGGGAACGGTGATAGGGGTCGCCGTCCGATACGCCCGCGGACCGACGGGTACGCAGCGGCCTGGTCCGGGCCGTTTCTACCCCGGGGCGGGGAGTGTGCGCGATACCCGCAGCTCGGTGAGGTACCTCTTGGTGATCCGGCCGTCGTAGCGGCGGTCGATGAGCGCGGCGATGCAGCCCAGAAGGCCCTCCCGGGCCTGCGGCGGCAGAGCGCGGTGGCCGGAGTAGGTTCGCAGCACGTCCAGGTACCCGGCGGTGGTGTAGGCCAGGTCCCACTCGTAGCGCCGGATGGTGACGGGGCCGAAGCGGCCGCTGCGGGCCACCTCGTCCGCGTGGTCCGAGGTGTCGATGTCCGCCGCTGCGGGCAGCCGCGTCCCCGGGACGGTGGCGGGGTCGAAACGCTCGTAGCAGTCCTGCACCTCGACGAAGAACTCCTCGCTGCCGCCCGCCACGTGCTGCGTGCCGATCACGGCGAGAGCGCCGCCGGGCCGCAGGGCGTCGGCGGACTTGACCATCCGCACCACTGGATCGATCCAGTGGAACGCCGTCGCCGCGACGACCGCATCGAACGGCTCCTCCGGCAGCGGCCAGGTCTCGAAGTCCGCCGTCACGACCTCCACCGCCCCGAATCCGGCCAGGTTGCGCCGGGCGACGGCGGCCATGTCCGCGCCCAACTCGACGGCCGTGACACGGCAACCGCGTTCGGCGAGCGGCAGGGTCGCCTTGCCGGTGCCCGCGCCCATCTCCAGGACGCGGCAGCCGGGGCCGATGCCGGCCATCGGGGCGAGGTCGTCGAACAGCTCCGGCGGATATCCGGGCCTGGCGCGGTCGTACAGCTCCGCGTCTTCGTCGAAGGTCCGGCTCAAGCGGACACGGCGCGTTTCGTCAGGGGTGTCATCGCGCATGACAGCACACTAGATCCCGACCGGTGCGTGTCGGCCTGAAACGGGGCCGGTTCCGCACCGGGAGCGCCTGACGGCCTCGGGCCCGTTCTCCGTCCGCGCCGCCGTGCCCACGAGAGCCTGAACCTCTGGGAACGGCTCGGAATCTACAATGTACAGCTCGAGGCGGGCCATCCTCGCGTGTTCGTGGGGACGGTGTTCGTCCCGGGAGTGTTCAGGCAGACGGCCTACCGCCCGCTGGAGGCGGGGGCACCACCGGTGCCACAGCAGGTGGTGATGTCCTTGGCGATCCTGCCGGTGGTGGTGCTGGATGCGGAGGGTGTGCTGCGCTTGGTGTTCGAGGGGCACAAGCAGTGCTGGCGAGCCCCTGGGAAGCCCCCGTTCCAGCGGGGGCTCTTGCGTGTCAGCTCCCTCCGCCACCGTCGCCGCCTCCCGAGTCGCCGGCGGGCGGGATCCATGGATCGGCTTTGGTCTGCAAGGAGCGCTCCCGTGCTTCTCTGCTCATCATGATCCAGATGAGGAGGCCGATTCCCGGGGGGATGGAGAGGACGATCAAGAGTTCCAAGAGGGGTCCTGTCAGCGGTCGAGGGTGTTGAGGAGCGCCGCCCATTCTCCGGGGGCGAATCCGAGATGGCCGGCGGCCCGGTTCCGGGTGTCGCGGACGAGGGTGGCGGTGGGGGTATCGGCGGCCCCGATGTAGTTGTTGCCGGTGCCGCTGTAGCTGCTCTTACGGAACGCGACCTCCACGCACTCGCCTTCCCCACTGCGGTGGCCGGACTTGAAGAACACGGGTTCGCTCATGCGGGTGGTGTACCCGCCCGAGGGCGGGCGGGGGCGGCCGGAAGAGGACAACGGCTCGGTTCGGGTGTTGTCCCGATCATGTCGTCCCAGCACGACCATGGCGGCAGGGACAAAGACAAAACGCCGAGCGACTGGCGGAAATCACGGAAACCGTGTCTGAATGTGCCACGGTTCCATCCCCGCGTGCGCGGGGCTTGCCGAGCTTCTCGGGCCGCGCCCCCGCGGTCTTGCGGGCCGGTGGAGAACCGGGCGATACTGCCCGCATGTGCACCCGCCCCGCCCACCTCGGACGCCATCACGTGTGCCTGGAATGCCGGGTCGGGTTCAAGCATCGTGTCGATGAACCGCGCGCCCGGCTGTGCCCGAACTGTGCGGGGGAGCTGATCGACGCCGGGAGCGATCTGGAGGTGCCCCGGCGCGGTGATGACGCCGGTTGGCGGGTGCTGGGGACGCTGCTCCGTGCCGGGGTCACCTTCCACTCCACCTGCTGCGACGGCCCGGGATGGCGGCCGCGCACCATGGCGCAGGTCAGGGAGCGGCTGGCCGCCGCCGAGCGCACCGGTGTCCCCGTGGCCGAAGCGCTGACCACTGTCGACGTGGACGGGATCGGTCGCGGGTCCGGGCCCCGGGCGGCGCTGAGCGGGGGTGAACCGCTTCCTACGCCGCAGGGGTTTCCCACCTGACCGGGGCGTGAGTGGTGTGTCCGCACGTCGCGGCTCTGGCGGGGGTCGGGTGAACGGTTTTCCGCCGGGTGGGTAGGGGACCTCCGGGAGGTGGTCGCCGTGGGGGACGGTGTGAGGATCCGGGCGGGGCGCCGGGTGGTCGAGGTGAAGCGCCCGGACAAGGAGCTCTTCGGGGCGGGCGGCCCCACCAAGGAGGACCTGGCCCGCTACCACGTGCGGATCGCGCCTTTGATGCTGCCGCACCTCAAGGGCCGCCCCGTGGCGCTGGAGCGCTACCCCGGCGGGGTCGGCGGCCCCGGGTTCTTCGTCAAGCACCCCTCGGTCCCCGACTGGGTGCGCACCCTGGAGATCGAGGGCGAGCCGATGATGGAGGCCCGCGACACCGCCGCCCTGGTGTGGTGCGCCGACCAGGCCGCCATCACCCTGCACGCCTGGCAGTCCCGCGAACCCCGCCTGGGCCGGCCCGACCTCCTGATCCTCGACCTGGACCCGCCCGACACCGACCCCGGCGCGTTCGCCGCCTGCAAGGCGGCCGCCCGCGACGCCCGCGAGGTCCTGGAGGGGGCGGGCCTGGCCGCCTACGTCATGACCACCGGCTCCAAGGGCCTGCACGTCCGTTCTCCGCTGCGCCCCGAGCTGGACGACCAGGAGGTCCGGGACCTGGCGAAGCTCCTCGCGGAACGGGTGGCCGAGCGCGCACCCGGGGAGCGCACCACGGAGGTGCGCAAGAACAAGCGCGAGGGCCGCCTGTTCGTCGACTACCTCCGCAACGGCCGCGAGCAGCTGGCGGTCGCCCCCTACTCGGTCCGGGTCCGCGAGGGCGCGCCGGTGGCCGCGCCCCTGTTCTGGGAGGAGCTGGACGGCCTGGAGTCGCCCCGCGCCTTCGGCCTGGACCTGGAGCGCGAGGAGTGCCCCTTCCGGGGCATGCACCGCCGCGCCCGCTCCCCGAAGCGGGCGCGCGACCGGCTCGGCTGACCGCGCGCCGCCAGACCGCGCGCCGCCCGGGACCGGGCGGCGCGCGGACGGGCCGGGGGCTAGTACCCGTAGATCATCCTGTACGCGACCTCCGGCAGGAAGTCCCCGGCCCGGGACCCCTGTCCGACACCGCAGTCACCGTCGGACTCGCCCGGGGTCTTGATCCACAGGAGCATCTCCGCCCCGCCGCCCAGCCGCGTGGGCGTTCCCAGCCTGCGCCCGGCCGGGTTGCACCACTCCCCGTTGGACCCGTTGCCGTTGCGGCTGGTGTCCACCACGAACGGCTTCGTGTACCCGTACCGGGAGGAGAGCACCTGGTTGATCCTCTGGGCGTAGGCGGTGTTCTCCGCGGTGGTGAAGTAGTTCGACACGTTCAGCGAGAACCCCCGGGCCCCGCTGAGCCCGGCCTGGTGCAGGCGCTCGGCCACGGTCGCGGCGTCGAGCCACCCCGGGTTGCCCGCGTCCATGTACACCCACGTGTTGGGGGCCTGGTTCCGGAACTGCGTGAGGGCGTTGGACAGCATGCCCCGGCGCTCGGCGATCTCGTCCGGGCTCATGCAGTCGTAGTCGCCGAGGGAGTCCGGTTCCAGGATGACGACGGCCGGGCGGTGGCCGACGCCCCCGGCGAAGGCGCCGATCCACGTCGCGTACTCGGCGGGCGAGGCCGCGCCGCCCGAGGAGTGCCCGCCGCAGGCGTCGCGCCCGTACATGTTGTAGGCGACGAGGACGGGCAGCTTGTCCTGCTGGTCCGCCCGGCCGACGTAGGAGCCGGTGGCCGGTCCGATGCTGCCGCTCCAGGACCCGAACCAGCGGGCCATGGGCACGGAGGCGATCGAGGAGGTGATCGCCGCGGCCCGCCCGTCGTGCGGGTTGGCGGCGGCCCAGGCGCCCGGTGTGGAGGCGGGGTCGACGTAGAAGCCGCTGGTCATGGAGACCGGGTCTCCGGCGCGGGCGGCGTTGGCGGGTGGGGCGACGGCGAGGGCCAATGGCAGGGCGAGGATCGCGGCCGCGATCGAGCGGGTGAGGCGACGCATGGGTGGTACCCCTGTCTCTGCGCTGTTCGTGGCACGCCGCGCGGTGTGCGCGGCGCTGCCCCGGGCTTTCGTGGAAGCGCTCCCATTGGAAGCGCTTCCAGCCCGGTCCCGGGTCGTGGTGAGGCGCCTCACATCATGAGTTTCCCTGGAACCACCGTCAAGGGGGTGAAGGAAAATCTCCTCCGGACCCGTTCGGGGCTGACTCCGGAGTTAAACTGGAACCGCTTCCAGTCGAGCCCACGACCGCCCTGCCGGGAAGAACGGACCGCGATGACCGAGCAGCGCCCTCCCGCCCCCACCCTCGACGCCGTGGCCGCCCGAGCCGGGGTGTCCCGCTCCGTCGCCTCCCGTGCGCTCAACGGCGCCCCGCACGTCAGCCGGGACAAGCGCGAGGCGGTCCGGCGCGCGGTCCAAGAGCTGGGCTACGTGCCCGACACCAGGGCCCGCGCCCTGGCCACCCGGCGCAGCGGCACGGCCGCCCTGGTCGTCTCCGGCGAGGACCCGTCGATCTTCGCCGACCCCTTCTTCGCCCAGGTCATCGTCGGCCTGTCCGCCGCCCTGGAGGAGGGCGACCTGCACCTCATGCTGTGCCTGGCCGCCTCCGAGCGCGGCCGCCGCCGGGTGGAGGAGCTGCTGCGCTCCCGGGGCACCGACGGCGTGATGCCGATGGCGATGCGCGAGGGCGACCCCCTGCTGCCGGTGTTCGCCGCCTCCGAGGTGCCGGTGGTCTTCGGGGGGCTGCCCCCCGGCCCCGCCCCCCGCTGGTACGTCGACGTCGACAACGCCGGCGGCGCACGGCTGGCCACCGAGCACCTGCTCGCCCGCGGCCGCCGCCGGGTGGCCATGATCTCCGGCCCCGCCGACACCGAGGTCTCCCGCGCCCGCGAGCGCGGCCACCGCGAGGCCCTCGCCCTGGCCGGACGGGAGGCCCTCGCCCCCGAGCGCGGGGACTTCACCGAGGCCGGCGGCGCCGCCGCCATGTCCCGCCTGCTGGAGCGCCTCCCGGACGCGGACGGGGTGTTCGCCGCCAACGACAACATGGCCGCGGGCGCCCTGCGCGTCCTGCGCGCGGCGGGCCGGGACGTCCCCGGCGACGTCTCCCTGGTGGGGTTCGACGACCTGGACACCGCCCGCACCCGCGAGCCCGCGCTGACCACCGTGCGCCAGCCCGTCCGGGCCCTGGGCCGCGAGACGGCCCGGATGCTCCTCACCGTCCTGGGCGGCGGCGAGGCCACCCCGCTGATCCTGCCCACCGAGCTGGTCGTCCGCTCCACGTCCTGAGCGGTTCCGCCCCCTGTCCGGGCGGGGCCCGGGCGGGGCGTGTGTGGAGGGCGGGGAATCGGGGAAGACCCCCATCCCAGCACAGCACAGCGCAACCGACCCACGGGAGCACCACATGGAGGGCTACGGGGCCCAGATCGGCCTCGTGCTGGTCTTGGTCGTGGTGAACGCCCTGTTCGCCGGCAGCGAGATCGCGCTGGTCACCCTGCGCGAGGGCCAGATCCGCCGCCTGGAGGCGGGCGGCCGGGCGGGCCGGGCCGTCGCCAGGCTCGCCCGGGACCCCAACCGCTTCCTGGCCACCATCCAGATCTTCATCACGCTCGCCGGCTTCCTCGCCTCCGCGACCGCCGCCGTCACGCTGGCCGGGCCGCTGGTCGAGCCGCTGGGCTTCCTCGGCGCCTACGCCGCCCCGACGTCCGTCGTCCTGGTCACCCTGCTGCTGACCTTCCTCACCCTGGTCCTGGGCGAGCTCGCGCCCAAGCGCATCGCCATGCAGCGCGCCGAGGCGTGGTCGCTGCTGGCGGCCCGCCCCCTCGGCCTGCTCGCCGCCCTGTCGCGCCCGGTGGTGTGGCTGCTCGGGGTCTCCACCGACCTGGTGGTGCGGGTCTTCGGCGGCGACCCGGGGGCGGAGCGGGAGGACGTCACCGAGGAGGAGCTGCGGGACATGATCGTCTCGCGCGGCGACATCACCCCCGAGCAGCGGCACATCCTGGCCGGGGCGTTCGACATCCGCGAGCGCAAGGTCCGCCAGGTGCTGGTCCCGCGCCCCGAGGTCGACGTGGTCCCCGCGGGGACCACGGCCCGGGAGGCGCTGCGCATGCTCGCCGACCACGGGCACTCGCGGGCCCCTGTGGTGGCGGCCGGGGACGTGGACGACGTGCTCGGGGTGGTCCACTGGTCGGACCTGATCGGCCGGGACGACAGCGACGTCGCCGCCCTGATCCGCGAACCCCTCCTGCTCCCCGACTCGCTGTCGGTGTCGGAGGCCCTGCGGCGGATGACCGCCGACCGCCGCCGGCTGGCCGTGGTCATCGGCGAGGCCGGGGACGTCAGCGGGATCGTCTCGCTGGAGGACCTGCTGGAGGAGATCGTGGGCGACATCGCCGACGAGACCGACGAGCGGGACCCCGGGGTCGCCCGGCTGGACGGGGGCGCGCTGCGCGTCCCGGGCGCCTACCCGGTGCACGACCTGCCCCTGCTGGGGGTGGAGGTCGCCGACCCGCCCGAGGGCTCCTACGTCACGGTCGCCGGGATGGTGCTGGTCCTGCTCGGCCACATCCCCGGCGGGCCGGGGGAGCGGGTCGAGCTGGGCGGGTGGAGCGCGACGGTGGACGCGGCCGACGGCCGGGTGATCAGCAGCCTGGTGCTGGCGCCCTCAACGCTTGCGCAGCACCAGCAGTAGGTTCCAGGTGACGACCTCGCGCAGCCCCGGCACGCGCACGACCGGCTTGACCCAGGTCGGCAGGTAGCGGGGCCGCAGGTCCACGGGCTCGACGTCGGCGCGGCGGCGCGCCCACCGCAGCATCTCGCCCGCGTGCGCCGCGTACATGGTGCGGCCGAAGTCGTTCTTGGGCCTGCGCCCGTTGCGGCGGGCGAACCGCTCGGCGGCGTACCGGCCGCCCAGGTAGTGCCAGGGCGAGGTCTCGTGCCCGCCCCAGGGCGAGAACCACAGCGTGTACGACAGGTACACCAGCCCGCCGGGCCGGGTCACCCGCACCATCTCGTCGGCCATGCGCACCCGGTCCGGGACGTGCTCCAGCACGTTGGAGGAGAAGCACACGTCCACCGACCCGGTGCGCAGCGGCAGGTCCAGCGCGCTGCCCTGGAGGGCGAACGCGTCCGCGGAGCGCCCGTGCAGGGTCATCTCGTGGGCGTCGGAGTCGATGCACAGGCAGCGGGCGCCCGCCTCGCGCAGGGCGTCGGCGAAGTACCCGGGCCCGCCTCCCACGTCCACCACCAGCCGGCCGTCCAGCGGCGTGTACGAGCGCAGCTGGGCGACGGTGTCGCGGGCGAGGGTGCCGTAGAAGAACGCGGGGTCGGTCTGCTCCCTGCGGAACGCCGAGAACAGCGCGACCGACCGGCCCAGGGTGGCGCGGAACGGCACCGTGCCGTCGGGGCGGGTGGCGGTGGTCATCCCCCCACCGCCACGTAGTGGCGCAGGTGCCGCCAGTGGTCGCCGCCCCAGTACTCGTCGGAGGCGGCGATGCGCGCCTGGGGGAGCAGTTCGGCCAGGCGCTCGGTGCGCAGGGTGTGCATGCGCATCGGGGCGGGGTAGCGCAGCAGCGTCCGCTGGGCCCAGGCCACCAGGGGCCAGGGCGCGTACCGGAACACCAGCCCCTTGAAGGTGCGGCGCTCGCCCTCGGGGACGCCCAGCACCATGGCCCCGCCCGGGCGCACGACCCGGGCGAACTCGCGCACGTACCCCTCGGCCAGCTCCGGGGGCAGGTGCTGGAGCACCAGGTCGGTGTAGACGAGGTCGAAGGAGCCGTCCCCGAACATCGACAGGTCGGGCCGCTCGTTGAGGACGAACTCGATGCGCCCGCCGGAGCGGTCCAGCCGCCGGGCCTCCTCCAGCATGGGCGCGGAGATGTCGACGCCCACGACCCGGTCGAAGTGCGCGGCCAGCGCGTTGGACAGCCGTCCCGCGCCGCAGCCGAAGTCGAGCACCCGGCCGCCCTCGGGCCGCAGCCCCAGCTCGTCCAGGCGGGCCACCGCGGGGTCGACGGCGGCGCGGCCGGAGGCGAGGAACTCGTCGTCGTCCCAGCCGCCGTCGCGCTTGGCGGGGTCGACGCACACCGCCCACAGGGGTTCGGTGGCCCCCAGCCGGGTCCAGTCGCGGCGGACCTGTTCGAGTCCCACCACATCACCTCCAGGGGCGTTCTGAATCAAGTTCCCGTTCGGAGCATCCCGAGTGGAAAGACCAGTGTCAACAGCGATGCCGAAACTGGAACCTGTTGTATTCTGGCATCCGTTTTCCGGCTTGGCCAACCAGCGGCGGGGAGAGTACCGATGCCGTCCACCACCCCCACGACCGGTCCGGATCGGGAACCGGAGGTCGAGGTCAGGGTACGCCGCCCGGTCGAGGAGCCCGAGGACGAGGGCCCCGGCATCGGCGCGATGGCGGCCGAGTCCCTGCGCGCGCTGCGGGAGGTCTCCCGGGACAACGTGTTCCGCGCGGCGATGGCCGTCCTGGTGGTGGCGCTGGCCGCCAAGGTCTTCGTCCTGAACGCGTCCTACTTCGTCGAGGACGACTTCCTGTTCTTCGGCGCCGCCTACGCCACCGACCTCACCCCGGACTACCTGTTCTCCCTGCACAAGGGCCACTTCATGCCCGGGGCGATGTTCCTGGTCTACCTCCAGACGGCCTTCTGGCCGTACAACTGGTGGGTGAGCGCCGGGGTGATGCTGGGACTCCAGGCCCTGGCGCTGCTGGTGTTCCTGCGGCTGCTGTGGGAGCTGTTCGGCCGCCGCTGGGCGCTGCTGATCCCGTTCACGGTCTACGCGCTGGCCCCGCTGACCATCCCGGTGCTCGGCTGGTGGGCGGCGGCGCTGAACGCGGTGCCGTTCCAGCTGGCCATCCTGCTGTCCCTGCTGTGGACGGTCCGCTACGTGCGCACCGGCGACCCCCGGTACGGCTGGTGGACGACGGCCGCGGTGGTCTTCGGCATGTTCTTCTCGGTGAAGGCGCTGTTCCTGCCCTCGCTGCTGTTCGTGTTCGCCGTCGCGTTCCTGTACCCCGGGAGCCTCTTCGCGGGGGCGGTGCGGGCGTTCCGCGCTCACCGCGCGTTCTGGGCCGCGATGGTCGCCATGACCCTGGGCTACCTGGTCCTGTACCTGGTCAGCCAGAACACCGGCAGCGGCACCGAGGGCGCCGGGGTGCCCGAGGCCGAGGCGGCCGGCGAGCTGCTGCGGCGCATGCTGGGGCAGGTGTTCCCGGTGGGCGCGCTGGGCGGCCCCTTCGAGTGGGCGATCATCACCCCGGCGGGCGGCCTGATCGAACCGCGCGGGTTCGTGGTGCTGGGCGCGGGCGTCATGTGGCTCGCCGTCGTCCTGAGCAGCCTGTGGCTGCGCGGGCGCGCCTGGCGGGCGTGGGCGCTGCTGCTGGGCTACCTGGTCTTCGTGGACGCGATCCCGACCGTGATCGCGCGCGGCCGCGGGCACGGCCTGGCCGGGGCCGACCCCCGGTACGTGGCCGACGCGGCGCTGGTCTTCGCCCTGTGCCTGGCGCTGGCGTTCCTCGTGGTGCGCGAGCAGCGCGCCCGGGAGTCGGTCTCCACGGCCGGGGTCCCGCTCGCCACGCGCGCGGCCCCGGGCCGCCGGGCCCGGCGCAACCGGGCGGTCGCGGCCGCGGTGCTGACGGCCGGCTACGCCGCGGGCGCCCTGTACTCCACCTACACCTACGCCGGGACGCTCAACGGCGACCGGCTGCGCGAGTACATGGACAACGTGCGCGCCTCCATGGCGGACCTGCCGGAGGAGGGCGCGTTCTACCCGCGGCCGGTCCCGGAGGACGTGGTCCTGGACTGGAACGGCGACCGGCGGCTCACCTCCTACGTGCTGCCGCCGATGGCCCCGGAGCAGGACGGGGACCGGTTCGCGCACCCGGAGCAGGGCGCCGCCGCGTACGTGTTCGACGACGAGGGGACCCTGGTCCCGGGCGAGCACACCCTGTTCAGCAGCACGTTCCTGCCCGGGCCCGAGGACGAGTGCCTGGGGACGCTGGAGGGCGCGGTGTCCTGGCCCGCGCTGGCGCAGGGCGGCCCCCAGCAGGTGGCGACGGTCGCCTACACCGCGGACGCGGACACGCAGCTGGTGGTGTCGGTGGGCGGCGGCTGGATCGAGGCGGTCCTGCCGGCGGCCCCCGAAGGCGGCTTCTGGCACCTGCCGGTGCCCCAGCAGGGGGACCGCCTCTCCCTGCTCACCGAGGGCGACGAGCTGTGCATGACGGCGGTGGCCATCGGCGGGCTGGCCCCGGACGCGGAGGGCGGCCACCCGATCCCGCTCTCCCAGGAGGAGCCCGCCGAGCCCGCGGACGGCGCCGAGGACGGGGACGCCGCGGAGGGGGAGTGAGCCCTCAGGCCCGGCGCCGCTCCCGGAAGAACCGGCGCGACCAGCGCCGGGACGGCTCCTCCACCCAGCGGTACGTGGCGGCGGCCAGCAGCACCGTCGCGAGCGTCACCGGCACCATGTCCAGCCAGAACGCGCCGGTGAAGATCTCCTGCCCGGTGAAGTCGCGCCACAGGTACAGCGCCAGGAACTGCCACAGGAACACCCCGTAGGACACCTTGGCCAGGTACTGGCACACCCGGTGCCGCAGCAGCGCCTCCATCCACCGGCCCCCGCGCCAGGCCTCGGCCGAGCGCAGCGGTGCGGGCGGGCCCGCCGGCCGGGGCGCGAGCGCTGCGGGGGCGATGATCAGGAACGCGAAGCCGATGTCGGCCGCGGAGGAGAACGCCGAGCTCCACAGGTCGCCCGCGCCGATGAACCGGCCGCCGGTGGCGTCGGTGGCGGCCAGGGCGAAGAACCCGCCCGCCGCCGCCCAGCAGACCCCCGGGGCGGAGGCGACGGTGCGGCAGAAGCGCCGCACCGGGCCGTCGGGGCCGGACTCGCGCCAGGCCCACTCCGACAGCACGGCCAGCGCCATGCCGGCGGCGAACATGCCCAGCGTGCGCGGCAGCCAGGCGTGCATGTAGTGGCGCGGCTCGGGCAGGAACTGCGGCAGCAGCGCCGCGAACCCCAGCGCCGCCATGACCCCCAGGCCCCACAGCAGGCGGCGGCCCCGGGCGTCGGGGGTCCGGCCGCGCCGGGCCCACAGCGACAGCAGCAGGGCGAACACCGGCAGCAGCAGGTAGAAGCTCACTTCGACGGACAGGCTCCACATCTGCCCCAGGCCGTAGGGGCCGGTGCCCACCCACGAGGGGTCGGTGTTGAACGGGAAGGTGAGGGTCATGGCCTCCAGCCAGTACCGCGGCGAGTCCAGGTGCTCGCGCGAGTACAGCAGCAGCGCGGCCAGGGCCACCACCCAGTAGGCGGGGAACACGCGCACGACCCGCCGCCACAGGTAGGTGCGGGAGGAGGGGGAGGGCGTCCCGTCCAGGACGGCCCGCGCCCAGGGGCGGTACAGCAGCACCCCGGACAGCGTGAAGAACAGCGGCACCGCGAGGTCGAACGCCGACAGCACACCGCCCAGGACGCCGGGGGCCAGCGAGTCGCCGGTCTCGGTGGCGACGTGGAAGACCAGGACCATGAGGGCGGCCACGGCGCGGATGCCGTCGAGGGTCTCGTGGCGGCCGTCGACCTGCGGCAGGAGCCGGGCGGGGTCGGGGACCGCGGAGGAGGTGCGCGCGCCGCCGGAGGGGGTGCCGGTGGGGTCCTCGGGCGCGGAGGGAATGGGCGCCATGGGGCCTTCCAGGACGGGGAGGAGCCGGAACACGGTCCACTAGAACGTGTTATAAAAATTCAGACACGCCCTGGTGACGTCGTTCACTACTGGGCAGTACTCTACCCGGAACTGAAGCTAGTTCCACTGAAGCCCGTTACAGATCCAGACTCACATCGCCCAGGAGGGCAAATGCGCCGTGCCATAGCGGTCGTTCTCATCGGGTTTGGAGTCTTCTTCCTCGCCGTTGCACCCCTCATGCGCACGTGGGTGTCCAGCTCCCTGATGAAGACCCCCCTGACCTACTACGTCGAGTACACCAACGTCGCCGAGGGGGCGACCTACTTCAACATCGAGGAGGTCGAGCTCGTCGAGAACGCCACGCTGGAGGCCAGCGTCACCATCCGGGCCGACGTGGCCTCCAGCACCGACGAGATCGTGGTCTGGGACCAGTTCACCTGGCTGCGGGACGCCGACACCGACTTCGGCATCACCTCCACCAGCCGCCGCGCCGGCCACGACCGGGTCACCGGCGAGGCCGTCGACTGCTGCGACGCGATGGTCAACGAGGAGGCCACCGTCCAGAGCGGCCAGGCGTGGAAGTTCCCCTTCTTCACCGAGCAGCGCGACTACGACTTCTTCGAGACCACCGTCAAGGAGCCGGTCCCGATGGAGTTCCAGGCCGTCGAGGAGATCGAGGGCGTCGAGGTCTACCGCTTCGAGCAGGTCGTCGACGGCGAGGTCATCGGCGAGCGCACCCTGCCGCGCTCGGTCGCCGGGCTGGAGGGCGAGGGCGACGTGACCGGCGACGAGGTCTTCTCCATCACCCGCACCTACTGGATCGACCCGGTCACCGGCTCCCCGATCAAGGTCAGCGAGCACCAGAACCGCGTCGTCGTCGTGGACGGCGAGGAGGTCCTGACCCTGCTCGACGCCGAGCTGGTCTTCGACGACGCCTCCGTCCGGACCGCCCTGGAGAACTCCGAGCAGGGCCGCACCATGCTGCCGCTGATCCACACCACGATCCCGCTCGCCGCCCTCATCGTCGGCGTCGGCTTCATCGGGATCGGAGTCGTCCTGTACCTCACCGGCCGATCCCGTGCCCACCACAACTGAAGGACCCGTCGGACCCCGTCCCCGCCGCGACCGGCGGGGCGGGTCCGTCCGAGCGGCCGGGAGGGTGAGCGGATGACGTCGGTGGTGCCGGGGACCGGGACCGGGGGGACCCCGTCCGGTGACCGCCGTCTGCGCGACACCCTGCCCTTCGCCCTGCTGCGGGCCTGCCGCCCGCGCCAGTGGCTGAAGAACCTGCTGGTCCTGGCCGCCCCGGCGGCGGCCGGGGCGCTCTCCGAACCGCGCGCCCTGCTGCTGTGCGCGGCGGTCTTCGCGCTGTTCTCCGCGGCGGCGAGCGGCACCTACCTGCTCAACGACGTCCGCGACGTCGAGCGCGACCGCGCCCACGCGCGCAAGCGCCACCGCCCCATCGCCGCCGGGCTGGTCCCGGTACCCCTGGCGGTGACCGCGGGGATCGCCCTGTGCGCCCTGGCCCCGGCGGCCTCCCTCGCCCTGGGCGAGCCGCTGCTCACCGGCGTCCTCGCCGGGTACGTCCTGCTCACCCTCGCCTACACGCGCTACCTCAAGGACATCGCGATCTGCGACCTGGTCGCGGTCGCCGCCTGCCACGTGCTGCGCGCCGTCGCCGGGGGCGTCGCCGTCGGCGTCCCGCTGACCTCCTGGTTCGTCATCGTGGTGTCCCTGGCGGCGCTGCTGGTCGTGGTCGGCAAGCGCGAGGCCGAGCTGCGCGCCCTGCACAAGGGGGACGCGGGCGGACCGGTCCGGGCCACCCTGCGCGCCTACACCCCCACGTACCTGTCCCAGACCCGCACCATGGCGTCGGCGGCGATGATCGTCACCTATTGCCTGTGGGCGCTGGAGCAGGACGGCGGCGCGCAGAACCTGTTCCACGTGGGCAGTATCGTTCCCTTCATCATGTTCGTCCTGCGCTACAACCTGCTGGTGGACCGGGGCGTGGGCGAGGAGCCGGAGGAGATCGCCCTGCGCGACCGCCCCCTCCAGGTCGTCCTCGTCTCCCTCGCCCTCCTGGTGGGGCTGGGCATCTACCTCTAAGGGGGACCCTCCGTGGCCTCGCAGCCGGAACGCCCCGTGCTCCTCACCGGGTGGGGCCGTACCGCGCCGACCGCCGCCCGCGTCGTGCGCCCCCGCTCCGCCGCGCAGGTCGCGCGGGCCCTGGCCGAGGCGGGGCCGCGCGGAGTGCTCGCCCGCGGCCTGGGGCGCTCCTACGGCGACGCCGCCCAGGCGGCCGGCGGCACCGTCCTGGACTGCACCGAACTGACCGGCCCCATCCGGTTGGACGCCGACCGCGGCGAGGTCACCGTCCCGGCCGGGGTGTCCTTCGACCGGCTCATCGCCCACCTGCTCGAACGCGGGTACTTCGTGCCGGTCACCCCGGGGACGCGGCAGGTCACCGTGGGCGGGGCGATCGCCGCCGACGTGCACGGCAAGAACCACCACGCCGACTCCTCCCTGGGCGCGCACGTGCGCTCCCTGACCCTGGCGGCGCCCACCGGGGAGGCGCTGACCCTCACCCCCGACGGCGGGGACGCCGAGCTGTTCCGGGCGACGCTGGGCGGGATGGGGCTGACCGGGGTCGTCACCGAGGCGACCCTGGCCGTGCTGCCGGTGGAGACCTCCTACATGCGGGTGGACACCGACCGCACCGACTCCCTGGACGCCACCCTGGACCTGATGTCGCGCACCGACGCCGACTACCGGTACACGGTGTGCTGGGTGGACCTGCTCGCCAAGGGGAGCGCGATGGGGCGCGGGGTGCTGACCCGCGCCGACCACGCCGGCCTGCGCGACCTGCCGCCCGCCCTGCGCCGCGACCCGCTGCGCCACCGCGCGGGCAGCCCGCTGGCCGCCCCGCCGTGGGCGCCGCCGGGGCTGCTCAACTCCTGGACGGTGGGCGCGTTCAACGCCGTGTACCGGGGCGCGGCGCCCCGGCGCAGGCGCGGGGAGGCCCAGCCGATCGCCGGGTTCTTCCACCCGCTGGACGCCGTCCGCGGCTGGAACCGGCTGTACGGGCCGCACGGGCTGGTGCAGTACCAGTTCGTGGTGCCGTTCGGGGCCGAGGACACCCTGGTCCGGATCATGGAGGGGCTGTCCCGGGCGGGCGCGCCGTCGTTCCTCACCGTGCTCAAACGGCTGGGCGAGGGCACCGGCGGCCACCTGTCGTTCCCCCGGCCCGGGTGGACGCTGGCCGTGGACCTGCCCGCCGGGCTGCCGGGCCTGGGCCGCATGCTGCGCCGCTTCGACGAGCTCCTGCTGGCCGCTGACGGCCGCCTCTACCTGGCCAAGGACGGCCGCGCCGACGCGGAGACGGTCCACGCCATGTACCCCGACCTGCCCGCCTGGCGCAAGGTCCGGGAGCGGGTCGACCCCGACGGGGTGCTCGTCTCCGACCTGGCCCGCCGCCTGCGGCTGCTCTGACATCCGCGTTCGTCACCCGGAAGGACATCCAAGGCACATGCGCGACTCGGTGGGAACGGTGCGGACCGTACTGCTGCTCGGCGGCCGCAGCGAGATCGGCCTGGCCATCGTCGAACGTCTGGTGCGCGAGGGCGCCCGCGAGGTGGTGCTGGCCGCCCGCGGCGGCGTCGCCGAGCCCCCGGCCGCCCTGGCCGCCCTGGGCGCGAAGGTCCACTCGCTGGAGTTCGACGCGACCGCCCCCGACACCCACACCGCCACGGTCGACGGGGCGGTGGCCCTGGTGGGCGACCTCGACGTGGTCGTGGACGCGTTCGGCGTGCTCGGCACCCAGGCCGACTACGAGGCCGACCCGGCGGCCGCGGCCCGCGCGGCGGCGGTCAACTACACCGGGCACGTCTCCGCCGGGCTGGCGGTCGCCGCCCGCCTGCGCGAGCAGGGACACGGAGCGCTGGTGGTGCTGTCGTCGGTGGCCGGGGTGCGGGTGCGCAGGTTCAACTTCGTGTACGGCTCGGCCAAGGCGGGCCTGGACGGGTTCGCCCAGGGGCTGGCCGACTCCCTGCACGGCAGCGGGGCGCGGGTGCTGGTGGTGCGCCCCGGCTACGTGCCCACCCGGATGTCGGCGCACGTGGACCCGGCGCCGTTCCCGGCCACCCCCGCCCAGGTCGCCGAGGCCGTGTCGGCGGGGCTGCGCTCGGGGGCGACCACGGTGTGGGCGCCGCGCGTGCTCGCCCCGGTCTTCGCGGGCATGCGGCTGATGCCGCGCCCGATCTGGCGCCGCCTGGGCCGCTAGGAGCGGCCGGGGCCGTAGATGCGCAGGAACGCGGTGACGCCGGAGCGGACCAGGGCCCGGCGCTCGGCCTCCTCCAGGGGGGCCGCGTTGAAGAACGACCGGTTGGCCGCCGGGGTCTGCACCAGCGCCACGTAGTGCTCGGCGGCCGTCTCCTCCCCTCCGGCGGGGATGTCGAGCAGGCCCCGGTCGGCCATCGCGCGCAGCCGCGCGGCCAGGCCCCGGCGGACCGGCCCGGGGCCGGTGTCCAGCCACACCCGGACGGCGTCGGGGAAGTGCAGCGCCTCGGCGATGAGCAGCCGCACCAGCGCCCCGTGGTCGGGGCGGTGCAGCCCGGGGGAGGCCCACGCGTCGCCGAAGGCGACCAGGGCCTCCTCGGCGTCCGCGGGGTCGGCCAGGTGGCGGGCGGCCGTCGCGGCGAAGTCCTCGGCGACCGCGGCGCTGCTCTGCTCGACGATCGCGGAGAACAGCCCCTCCTTGTCGCCGAAGTGGTTGTAGACGGTGCGCTTGGAGACTTCGGCGCCGGCCGCGATCGCGTCCATGCTCGCGCGGGTGTAGCCCTCGCGCAGGAACACCCGCCGGGCCGCGTCGAGGATGGCCGCGTGCTTGGCGGGACGGCCGCAGGTCGGCGGGGGAGCGGGGCGCTGGGCGGTCATCGGGTGGGTCCGTTCGGTTCGGGTCGCGGCGGGCTCTCCAGCAGCGTATTCCCCGATCCGGCGGTCGGATACGGCACGGCGACAAATCTATACTGCACGGTGTAGTTTACTTTCCATGTCCGAGAAAGCCCCTCGCACGCGGGGCCGGGAGCGCCTCGACGCACCCCTGGTCCGGCTCACCGCCGTCCTCCTGGCCGGAGCCTTCGCCGCCCTGGCCGACAGCACCGTCGTCACCGTCGCGGTCGACGACCTCTCCGACGCCTTCGACGCGCCCGTGTCCCGGGTGCAGTGGGTCGTGACCGCCAACCTCCTGGCCATGACCGCAGCCATCCCCGTCGTCGGCTGGGCCCTGGACCGGTTCGGCCCCCGCGCGGCCTGGATCGGTGCGCTCACCCTGTTCGGGGCCGGCGCCGCCCTGTCCTGCGCGGCCTGGTCCCTGGAGTCCCTCATCGTGATGCGGGCCCTCACCGGGTTCGGCGGCGGCATGGTCCTGCCGCTCACCATGGCGATCCTCGCCCGGGCCGCCGGACCCGGCCGCGTGGGCCGGGCCATGGCCCTGATCAGCGTGCCCGGCCAGCTCGCCCCCGTGCTCGGCCCGGTCGCCGGGGGAGCGGTCCTGGAGTCCCTGGGCCACCGCTGGGTGTTCGCCCTGGTCCTGCCCCTGGTCGCGGTCGCCGTCCTGTCCGCCGTGCGCGGGATCCCCCGGGGCGGACCCGACCGCTCCGAACGCCTCGACCCCCTGGGCCTGGCCCTGCTCTCCCTCGGCCTGGTCGCCCTGCTGCACGGGCTGTCCTCCCCGACGACCTGGGCCGGTCCCCTGTGGGCCGGGCTCGGCGCGCTGCTGCTCTCCGGCTTCGCGCTGAGCGCCCTGCGGCCCCGCGAGGGCGCGCCGCCGCCCGCCCTGGACCTGCGGCTGTTCGCACACGCCCCGTTCCGGAACGGGGCCGCGCTCATGTTCGTCTTCGGGCTGTGCATCTGGGGCGGCATGTTCCTGCTGCCGCTCTTCCACCAGCGCGTCTCCGGGGCCGACCCCCTGGACGCCGGACTGCTGCTGGCCCCCATGGGCGCCGGGGTGGCCCTGGCCGTCCTCTGCGTCGGCGGCCCCGCCGACCGGCTCGCCCCCCGCCACCTCGTGGTCGCGGGGCTGGCCGTGGCGGCCCTGGCCACGGTCCCCTTCGCGCTCGCCACCGCCGACACCCCGCAGTGGTGGCTCGGCGCCGCCCTCTTCGTCCGCGGCGCGGGCCTGGGCACCGCCTCGGTGCCCCTGCTCGCCGCCGCCTACCGGGGGCTGGAAGCCGACCGGATCCCGCACGCCACCGTCGCCCTCAACGTGCTGCAACGGGTCGGCGCGGCGGCCGGGACCGCCGGGCTCGCCCTGGTCCTGACGGGCGGCGCGGCCTCCGCCGACCCGGTCCCCGCCTTCCAGGCGGCCTTCTGGTGGATGGCCGCCCTGACCGCCGCCGCCCTGCTCCCCGCGCTCCTGCTGCCCGCCACCCGTCCCGACCGGGACGCCTGAACCCACGGAGGCACCGTGTACGCCGTCGCCATCACCCGCTTCGGGGACCCCGAGGTCCTGACCCCCGTCGACCTGCCCCTGCCCGAGCCCGGCCCCGGGCAGGTCCGCGTCCGCGTGGCCGCCGTCGGCGCGCTGCCCCTCGACGCGCGGATCCGCCGGGGCGAGCTCCCCTGGCGCGACCGGATCGACCTGCCGCTGGTCCCCGGGAACCAGTTCGCCGGAACCGTGGACGCCCTCGGAGAGGGGACCGCGGGACCGGCGGCCGGGACCCCGGTCCTGGGCTTCTCCACCTTCGGCGCCTACGCCGAACACATCGTCGTCGGCGCCGACCAGGTCGTCCCCCGGCCGGACGCCCTGCCGGAGGCCGAGGCGGCGGCCCTGCCCGCCCGGGGCCAGGGGGCGGTCATGGTCCTGGAAGCGCTCGGGGTGGGCCCCGGCGACACCCTGTTCGTCAACTCCGCCGCCGGCGGCCTGGGCTCGGCGATCGTGCGGCTGGCCCTGCTCCGGGGTGCGGCACGGGTGATCGGCGCGGCCTCCGAGCGCCACCACGACCACCTGCGCTCACTGGGCGCGGTCCCGGTCACCTACGGGGACACCATGGTCGAGCAGGTCAGGGCCGTCGCGCCGGACGGGGTCGACGCCGGGTACGACGCCCGCGACGACGCCTCGCTACGGCAGGTCCTGGAGATCGTCGGCGCGCCGGAGAGGGTGCTGAGCATGGTCTCCCCGGACGCCCCGGCCCGGTTCGGCACGGCGGCCGTCGACGGGGTCCGCTCGGCCGAACGGCTGGCCTCGGTGGTCGGCCTGTACGAGCGCGGCGAGTACGCGGTGGAGCTGCGCGAGGTCCTGCCGCTGGCCGAGGCCGCCCGCGCGCACCGGATCCTCGACTCCGGGCACGGGCGCGGGGCGGTCGTCCTCACACCCTGAGGGGGACACGGGCGGGGCCCGCGCTCCGGCGGGCCCCGCGGATCACTCCGGTGTCCCGGCGGCCGGGGCGGTGTCGGCCTCGGTGAGGCGGTAGAACGCCAGCGGCACCAGGCACAGCAGCATCACCGCGGCCGGGACCAGGGTGCTGCCGATCAGCATGCCCCGCAGCGCCTCGTCGCTCTGCCGGACGACCTCGCCCGCGCCCGACTCCACGTAGCCGCTCAGCGCGAGCGACAGCGACAGCAGGCCGGTGCCCACCGACTGGGCCAGCGCCTCGCCCGCCGTCCACACGCCCGACAGCACGCCGCCCTGGCGGCGGCCGTCGTCGGTGGCGGCCAGGCAGTCGGCCAGCATCGACCACGGCAGCAGCATCGTCCCCGACAGGCCGACGCCCACCAGCACCGAGGAGGCGACCGCGACCGGCACGCCCCCCAGCGGGATGCACAGCAGCCCCAGACCGCCCGCGGAGAACACGGCGGCCGCGTAGGCGGCGGCCCGGCGCTTGTCCACCCGCACGGAGACCCGCCGCCACAGCGGAGCGGCGGCCATCAGCGGGACCAGCACGCACACCATGAGGATGCTCGTGTAGGCGGGCTCGCCCATGACGTTCGCGGTCACGTACGGCACGCCCGCCACCATCGTGCCGCTGGCCACGGACATCAGCAGCTGGGCGGGGAACAGCACCCGGAAGTGCCGGTGCGTGAGCGCCGTCCGCAGCTGGGCGGCCATGCCCTCGGTGCGGTGCGGGAACACGGTGCGCGGCGCCCGGCGGGTGCCGACCACCGTGCCCAGCATGGACACCAGCAGCACGACGCCCATCAGCGCGCCCATGAGCCGGTACCCGGCCACCTCGTCGGCGGGCGCGTTCTGGACGACGGGGGCCAGCGCCCCGCCGAGCATCAGGGCCAGGCCCACGAACACGGTCCGCCACGCGGTGAACGTCGACCGCTCGTGGTAGTCCGAGGTGATCTCCCCGGGCATCGCCGCGTGCGGCACCTGGAAGGCCGACGACGCCAGCGCCGCGGCGACGAACACCGCCGCCACGTACACCGCCGCTCCGTTCCCCTGGAGCGGCGGGCCGGCGAACATCGCGGCGAACAGCAGCGGCAGGGTCAGCGCGCCGGCCAGCATCCACGGCCGCCGCGGCCCCCAGGAGGAGCGGGTCCGGTCCGACCAGACCCCGATGTAGGGGCTGACCGCCAGGTCCACCAGCTTGGGCAGCAGCACCACCAGGCCGGCCACCGCCGGGCTCACCGCGAGCGTGTCGGTGAGGTAGATGAGCAGCAGCAGGCCGGGCACCGTGTTGAAGACGCCGGTGGCCACCGCACCGCTGCCGTACCAGGCGTGCACCGAGCGGGGCAGGGGGCCCGCCGCCGGAGGCGCGGCGGTCCCGGCGGTCGCGGGCTCGGAGGTGGCGGTCACGCGCGCCCGTCCGCTCCGGCCTCGGCGGTCGCGGGGGCCTCGGCGGGCTCGGCGGAGGCGCCGTCCTTCTTCCCGTACAGCTCCTCGTGCGCGACCGGGTCCACGTCGTGGGCGACCGGGCAGCCCGCCGGGAACGTGCCGATCCTGTTGACGTCGTAGCCGCCGGGGTAGCTGCGGATGTTCGGGTTCTGGTCGGCCCAGAACGGCTCCTCGCGCGGCTTCATCCGGCGCACGACCTTGGCGCGGATCTTCAGCGCGATGTCCGCCGACCTGCGCCAGGCCTTGGACGGCGGCTCGTAGCGGAACGTCTCGATCAGCGACTCGTCCAGGATCGCCATGGAGAACCGGCGGGCCAGCCCGGCCACCCGCGGCGGGTAGAAGGTCACCATGAGGTCGAGGGTGGCGTCGGAGACCCTGCGGCCGCCCTCGGTGTAGGCGAAGTGCTCCTTCTCGTAGGCGTCGAGCAGGTCCCGGAACTCCTCGTAGGTCTCCGGGATCTCCTTGATGCCCATGTACCTGCCGAGCCTGCGGTAGTAGTGGACGATCGCCGAGACCTCGTGGTCGGACAGCCGGCGCCAGCCGTACCCGTACTCGTTGATCCAGCGCACCGGCATGACGACGAACGTGCTGAGCACGTAGCGGTAGTCGTCGTTGGAGATGTCGTAGGACCGGTGCATCTGGTTCATCCGCCGCAGGGCGTCGCGGCCCTGGCCGGGCTCGAACCCGTACCGCATCATGCTGTTGAGGATGAGCGCGGTGTCGTCGTAGCGCTTCTGGGTCTTGCCGGTGAACTCGTCCGTCCTGCCCAGCAGCTCCCCGATGCTCGGCACCGCGTAGGTCCGGTACAGGGCGATGCCCAGGGCCCGGCCCATGTCCCAGGGGAACTCGTGGGCGTTGAGGATCTGCATGATCCGCACGCAGTCGGCCTCGGCGTCCAGGCGGTGGATCTCGTCGCGGAAATCGAAACGCTTCATCAGCGGCTCCTTCGGGGTTAGGGGAGAGGCGGGGGGCGCGTGCGGGATCGGCGGGATCAGTCGGTACCGGTGGCCTCGGGGGTCTCGGCGGGCGTCGCCCCCTCGGGGGCCAGGGCCTGGCCGTCCGCGGGGACCCGCGCACCGGTGGCGGGCACCTCCACGGTGGCCATGCCGTGGGGCACGGGGCAGCCCTGGGGGAAGGTGCCGATGCGCGAGGGGTCGTAGCCGCCGGGGTAGCTGCGGACGTTCGGGCTCTGCCGGGCCCAGCGCGGCTCGGTGCGCGGCGGCATGAACCGGACCACCCTCGCCCGCAGGCGCAGCGCGCCCGCGGCCAGGGAGCGCCAGGCGGCGGACGGCTCGGGGTAGCGGAACGCCGTGATGAGGCGGTCGTCCAGCAGCGCCTTGGTGAAGGGGCGCACCAGCGGGCGCTGCCAGGCCGGGTAGAAGTCCACCATCAGCCCGAGGGTGGCGTCGGAGACGGCCCGGCCGCCCTCGGTGTAGGCGAAGTGCTCCTTCTCGTAGGAGTCGAACAGCTCGTGGAACTCCGCGTAGGTCTCGGGGATGTCCTTGATCCCCATGTGCCTGCCGAGCCTGCGGTAGTAGTTGGTGCTCGCGGCGATCTCGTGGTCGGACAGCCGGCGCCAGCCGTACCCGTACTCGTTGATCCAGCGCACCGGCATGACGACGAACGTGCTCAGGACGTAGCGGTAGTCGTCGTTGGAGATGTCGTAGGACCGGTGCATCTGGTTCATCCGCCGCAGGGCGTCGCGTCCCCGCCCCGGGCCGAACCCGTGCTCCATGATGTCGTTGAGGATGAGCGCGGTGTCGTCGTAGCGGTGCTGGGTGCGCTCGGTGAACTCCTGTGTGTGCGCCAGCAGCTCCCCGACGCTCGGCACCGCGTAGGTCCGGTACAGGGCCAGACCGAGCGCCTGCTCGATGTCCCACGGGAACTCGTGCGTCGCCAGGATGCGCACGATCTCCTCGCAGTCGGCCTCGGCGTCCAGGGCGTGGATCCGGTCGCGCCACTCGAACCGCTTCATGGGGGAGTCAACTCCAGTCACCTCTGCGGGCCCGCCCGTGACGGGTCCATGGTCGGCGGGGCGGGGCACATCCGTGACGTGCCACGGAGCGCACTTTACCCGGAATGTCCTTTTGTACAAGGACTCCGGGTGCGGTGGCCACTCCGCCGAACCCTAACCGTGTCCGGTTCGTAACCCCCCGTACGGGCCCCCGCAACACGCGGGGCGGGCGGGTCCGCGACCCGCCCGCCCCGAGAAGAGGGGTGCGCCCCGGCTCAGGCGGCCATGCGCTCGGCGACCCGGGTGACCAGGGTGAGCAGGACCTGCTTGGCCGAGGAGCGCACGCGAGCGTCGCACAGGACCACCGGGATCGCCGGGTCCAGGGTCAGCGCCGCCCGCACCTCCTCCGCCTCGTACTGGTGCGCGCCGTCGAAGCAGTTCACCGCGACGACGAACGGCACCCCCCGCCGCTCGAAGAAGTCCACCGCGGCGAAGCAGGTCTCCAGGCGGCGCGTGTCGGCGATGACGATGGCGCCCAGGGCGCCCTCCGACAGCTCCTCCCACATGAACCAGAAGCGCTCCTGGCCGGGCGTGCCGAACAGGTACAGCACCAGGCTGGGGCTGATGGTGATGCGGCCGAAGTCCAGCGCCACCGTCGTGGTCGTCTTGGACTCCACGCCCGACAGGTCGTCCACGCCGTAGCTGGCCTCGGTCATCACCTCCTCGGTGCTGAGCGGGGCGATCTCGCTCACCGAGCCCACCAGGGTGGTCTTGCCGGCCCCGAAGCCGCCCGCGACCAGGATCTTCAGTGCGGACGGAACGATGTCCCGGGAGAGGTCAGAGTCGCTGGATGCCATCGAGAACCGCCTGGAGTACGTCCCGGCTGACCGGGCTCTTCGCTGTGTAGGGGGCGCGGGCCAGGGCGAGCCCGCGGTTGAGGAGGTCGCTGAGCAGGACCTTCACGACGGCCACCGGGATGTCCAGGTGGGCGGACAGCTCGGCGACCGACAGGGGGCGGCGGCACAGCTCCAGGATCCGGATCTGCTCGGGCTCCAGGGCCATCTCGTCGACCTCGGCCCGCTTGGCCGCGATGACCACGCTGATCATGTCCAGCTTGACCGTGTCGGCGTGGTCGCGCCCCTGGGCGATCACGTACGGACGGACCAGCGGCCCGGCCTCCGGGCCGTCCGGTCCGCCCGGCTCCGCGTCCCCGTACCCGCCGACCGCGTCGCGGTGCGGCGGGCCGTGGGGATCCGTGCCCGGATCGAATGCGTCGTGCGCTTGCATGGCCGCCCCCTATCGCGTGGCTTCTCCGGTCGCTCCCTCATGGCGGGGTGCCGCGTCGAGGTAGCGGCCCACCTGCTCGACCAGGACGTTCATCTCGTAGGCGATGAGGCCCACGTCGGCGCTCTCCTCGGCCAGGACCGCCAGGCAGGCGCCCCGGCCCGCGCCGGTGACGAAGAGGTAGGCGCGCTCCATCTCGA
The DNA here is from genome assembly GCF_040614155.1 of Nocardiopsis sp. NPDC006139. Taxonomy (NCBI): domain Bacteria; kingdom Bacillati; phylum Actinomycetota; class Actinomycetes; order Streptosporangiales; family Nocardiopsidaceae; genus Nocardiopsis; species Nocardiopsis sp. NPDC006139. Next base: position 68,595 of record NZ_JBEXTT010000004.1, on the reverse strand, counting down.
CCACGGTCTGGAGCACGTCGCCGCCGTCGAAGTGCCGGCCCGTGCCCCGGGCCAGGCTCTGGAAGGCGGAGGCGACCGCCGACAGGTGCTCGGCGTCCTCCTTGGCCAGCTCGCGCGAGCGGCCGATCAGCAGGCCGTCCGCGGAGAGGACGATGGCGTGCCGGGAGCCCACCGCGCGCTCGAGCAACTCGTCCAGCAGCCAGTCGATGTCCTTCTTGCCCGAGCCTTCGCGCTCGATGCGTTCGGGAGTACTCGTCACTGTCAGTCGTCCTTGTCGGTCTCGTGGGTCTGCTGCTTGCCTTCGCGCCGACCGCGATCGGTCCCCTTCTGGAACGCGGTCATATTCCGGCGCAGGCGCGCCAGCCGCTCGGCGCCGTCGACGCCGCCCGCGCCGGGGGCCGGGGCCCCCGCCGCGTCACCGTTCCGAGCAGGGGGCTCGGGGTCGGCGGCCAGTTGCGGGGCCAGGTTCTCCTGGGGACGGCGTTTGGGGAGGGAGGGCCGTCCGCCGCCGGCCTCGACCCGCTCCGGCGCCGCCGGCCCGGGGCCGGGGACCGCGCTGATGGCGGGCCGGCGGGTGGGCAGTGGCGGCCGGGGGCCGGGGTCCCCGGCGAGGACGTCGGCGCCGTCGAGGACGTCGGTGCCGCCGGTGGCGGGGGGCGCCTCGGCGCCGGTCGCGCCGTCCCCGGACTCCGCGCCGGCGGACGGGGCGTCGCCAACCTGTGAGTCTTCAGCCGCGTCGGCGGACGGGGTCCCCGCGTCCGCGGGCACCGGGGCCAGGACCGGGGTGGGCCCGGACTCCAGGGCGCGGCCGGGGGCGTGGTCGATGATCTCGCGCACCTCCCAGATGTCGCCGTCCTGCTCCTCGGAGGCGGGCAGCGAGGAGCGCTCGCCGGTGATGATCTCGTGCGGCAGCAGGACGATCGCCTGCACGCCGCCGTACGGCGACGGGCGCAGGTGCACCTTGATGCCGTGCCGGTGCGCCAGGCGGGACACCACGAACAGGCCCAGGCGCATCTTCTCGTTGAGGCGCATGACGTCGAACTCGGGCGGGTCGGCCAGCAGCCGGTTGGCGGAGGCCAGCTCCTCCTCGGTCATGCCCAGGCCGCGGTCCTCGATCTCGATCGTCACACCGTTGGGCACGTCGTCGCTGCTCAGCCGCACCTGGGTGTGCGGGGGCGAGAACATGGCGGCGTTGTCGACCAGCTCGGCGACCAGGTGGATGACGTCGGCGACGGCCGGGCCGTTGAGGTGCACGCGGGCGATGCGCTCGCGCTTGACCCGGGTGTAGTCGCCGGACTCGGAGATGGCGCCGCGCAGCACGTCGATGAGCGGCATCGGCCGGTGCCAGGTCCGCCCGGGGGCCTCGCCGCCGAGGATCAGCAGGTTCTCGGCGTTGCGGCGGGAGCGGGTGGCCAGGTGGTCGAGCTTGAACAGCTGGGCGAGCTGCTCGGGGTCCTCCTGCTCGCGCTCCATCTTGTCCAGGAGGCGCAGCTGGCGGTGGACCAGGGTCTGGCTGCGGTGGGCGATGTTGAGGAACACCCGGTTGATGCCCTGGCGCAGCTCCGTCTGCTGGACGGCCTCGTCGACCGCGGCCCGCTGGGCGGTGTTGAACGCGCGGGCCACGTCGCCGATCTCGTCGTCGCTGGTCGCCATGAGCGGCAGCATCGCGTCGGTGTCCACCCGCTCGCCGCGGTGCAGCCGGTCCATGAGGTCGGGCAGGCGCTGCTCGGCCAGGTCGTTGGCGTCGTTGCGCAGGCGCAGCAGGCGGGCGGTGAGCGACCGGGAGGAGCGGCGGGCCAGCAGGAAGGCGACGCTGAAGACGGCGGCGACGCCCAGGCTGCCGCCGACGGCGACGAACACGGCCCGGTGGGCCTGGTCACGGGTGATGCTAGCGGCGTAGAACGCCTCGTCCGCGCCGATCTCGGTGAGCTCGCCCAGCACGTACGCGTGGTCGGCGGCCCACTCGTCGCGGTTCACCGGCATGGACAGGTTCTCGACGTCGGTGACGGCGAGGGTGACCGGGTCGGTGACGGACTCGGTCTCGATCCGCCGCTCGATGATCCGCGACTCCATCTCGGTGAGCCGCGCGAACTCGGGGCTGTCCAGTACCGCTTCGAGCCGCTCGGCCTGCCCGGGGCCCGAGATGTAGGGACCGTTGGCCTCCAGCAGGTGCCGGTAGGAGCTGACGAGCTCGGCGAAGGCGAGCTGGTCCTCCCAGGTGAGCTCGTCGTCGGCGAAGCCCTGCGCGAGCTGGGCGTCGGCGCGGGCGAACAGGTCGACGGTGCGGAACATGTACACGGCGCTGAAGCCGGGGTCGACCGACTCCGCCTCGTTGCCGGTGCGGGCCTGGCTGTCGAACGTGTCGGCACCGTGCAGGACCAACTCGTTGTAGTACTCCAGGACCTCGTCGCGGGACAGGGAGCCGTCGTCCACCCCGGCCCGGATCTCGTCGATCCGCCCGTACTCCTCGTGGAGCATGGTGATGTGGTGGCCGGAGTCGCCGGGGGCCAGGTCGACGAACCCGATGAGCTCGCCGATGACCACACCGAGCGAGGCGTCCGTGCTCTCCCGGGCCTCGGCCAGCTCGGCGGCCAGCTCCTGGTCGTCGGAGTGCTCGATGTAGGCGATGCTGCGCGCGCGCTCGCGCATGGCGTCGACCAGGCCCACGGCGGCCGGGGTGACCATGTCGTCGGTCGCCGAGGCCCGGATCAGCTTCATCCCGGCGTCGAAGGCCAACACCAGGGTGAGGATCAGCCACAGGGCGAGCAGGGCCGCCGTGGGGATCGTGACCATTGCGCGGATGCGGGACGCGATCGTCCGCCCGCGTCTCGGGGGTACTGCCTGCACGGTTCTCCTGTCGATCCGCGTCGAAAGTCTTCTCGGGGTGCGGTATCAGGGGCGCCGTCCCGACCGGTGCCCTGTCCTCGACACCGCGGGCCCTTGAGGGGTCGCCCGCCCTGCGGGCCGCGTGCGCTCGGGGGTGTCGCGACACGGGACCTACCGCAGGGTAACCACAAACGCGGCATTTCGGCGTCGGGGATCGTATCTCGGCAGAGAAACGACGAAATATCCGGGTGGTGGAGGCAGTCTGCCATGACGAGGCGGAACGTCCGCCTGGAGGGTCGGGACTATTGGGGTGGGCGGCCCCTGGGGGCCTATAGGGCGAATGTCACATATTGCGGAGCGAAGTGCAAGAAGTGCTCCGTGTGACGACGTTCGAAAGCGACCATATCGGTTCAAAGAGGCGTTCGACACCCGGAGAGCCGCCCGGCGTACTACCGTTGCGCCCTGGACAGGGAGCAGGGAGGGCAGTGCGCGTGATCCGACCGTTCGGCACGGGGCAGGGGGCCGTGGACGTGGCCGTCGTCGCCGTTCCCCTGCTCGTCCTTCTCGCCGCCGCCTTCTACCTGCGCGGACAGCACCGGCGCTACGGCCGGCTGTACGGCCGCCCCGGCCGCGCCAGCCTCGCCGCGCTGGCGGCCGGCCTGGCCCTGGCAGCCTATGCCGTCTGGCCGCTGCCCGCCGCCGTCGACGGGCTGTGCTCGCCCGGGGCGGGCCAGGGGCCCGCCGACCGGTACGGACCGGTCCTGGCCTTCGCGCTCTTCCTGCCCGTCGGCTGGCTGGCCCGCGACCGCTTCCGCCGCGGCCCGGTCGTCACCCTGTTGCTGGGGTCGGGCCTGGCCCTGGCCGCCGACGCCGTCCGCGGCACCGGCCTGCTGGGCGTGTACCCCTGCGCCTACGCCGAGGCGTCCCCGCTGTTCGTCGCGCTCGGCGCCGCGGGGACCGCCGCCGGCTGGCTGCTCGCCCGGTTCCTGCTGCCGCTGTGGCCCTGGGGCGACACCCGCGGCTGGCCGGGCGCGGTGCCCGACCGGGTCGCGCCCGACCTCACCCGCCGCACCCTGGGCACCCTGCTCGACCTGGGCCTGTGGTGGTACGGGGCGGGCACCCTGACCGCCGCCATGACCGCCGTGGGCGTGATCGGCTCCGACCCCGACGGGCACGTCCGCACCGCCGTGCTGCTGGGCACCGCCGCCGTCTTCGGGGTGTTCGTGCCGCAGGTGCGCAGGGACCGCTGCACCCCCGGCCGCGCCGCCGTCCGGCTGGCGCTCACCGAGCCCGCCCGCCCCGCCCCCGCCTCCCGCCCGCGGGTGCTGGCGCGCACCGCGCTGCTCACCGCCCCGGTGGCGCTGCTCACCGCGTTCGGCCACCCGTGGATCGCGCTCGCCGTCGTGGTGGTGCACGCCAGTTCGGCGCTGGTCCGTCCGGACCGGGTCGGCCTGGCCGACCTGCTGTGCGGCACCCGCGTGCGCACCCGGGCGATCACCGACGGCTCGTTGCCGTCCCGCCTGGTCCGCTACTCCGAGCCCCGCGAACCCGCCGCGGCCCGGATCTAGCTTCCCGGGTCCCAGTCGAGGTCCCAGGCGAGGTAGCCCAGCAGCACCCCGGCGGCGACCAGGATCGCGCCCAGGGCGGCGAACATGCCGCGCACCCAGTGCGACAGCCAGGGCGCCGACACGATGCGGGCCAGCTCCGGGGTCTCGGGGTCGTAGGAGACGGTGACGATCTCACCCGCCCGCGAGGCCGTCCATCCCGTGTTCTCGTGCTCGGCGTGCACCTCCCGGCCGTCCTCGGTGCGGAACTGCACGACCATCCGCGAGGCCGTCGAGGTCTCGCGGTAGCCGATGACCCGCCCCTTGGCGCGCACCCCGTGGCGGATCAGGCGCAGCTCCAGCCGGGTGTCACGGGTGACCACCGCCAGGATGACCAGCCCGGACAGCAGGGGCAGCAGCGGGTACAGCGAGGCCATGTCAGGCGTCCTCTCAGGGGTCTGCGGGGGAGTCGGACGTCCCCAGGAGGCCGTGGACCATCCGGGTCAGGGTGGCGTGGACCTCCTCCGCCGGCCGGTCCGGCTGGAGGGTCCGCCAGTCGAGGGCCACCGTCACCACCATGCCGAACAGCGCGGATCCCGCAAGCCCGGTGTCCAGGTCCGGCCGGAGCCGTCCGATGGCGGCCAGCGCGTCCAGACGCGCGGTGACGACGCCGATCGCCTCCGTGCGGATCTGGCGGACCGTGGTGTACCAGGTCCGGTTGGTCCGCCAGGCCTCGGCCATGAGCAGCCGGGCCAGTGCCTCGTGCGCTCCGATGAACTCCACCCCGGCCCGCAGGACCGCCGTCAGGGCCTCGGCCGGGTCGGCGTCCGGGTCGGGGGCCGCCTCCTTGAGGGTGTCGGCCAGCCGGGTGATGCCCCATTCCATCAGCGCCGTGTAGAGCTCGCTCTTGCCGCCGAAGTTGTAGTAGACGGTGCCCTTGGCCACGCCCGCGCGCTCGGCGATCTCGTCGACGGTGGTGGCGCCGTACCCCTGCTCGGAGATCAGGGTCACGGCGGCCTCGAACAGCCGCCGGCGGGTGGCTTCGCGGCGGTTGCTCACGGGTCGGTCGGGGGTGCTCACACTCATCCGGTCCATTCTGCCCCCGAACGGCACCGGAACTCCTCCGGCGCCGCCGCGGGCATCGCCCCCTCGGCCCTGTTCAGAGCTTCAGGGAGGGGTACAGGGCGCTCATCGTCCACACCCTCTTGCGGTCCACGGTCATCCAGGTCAGCAGCAGGGGCACGACGAGCCACAGGGCCATGACCCCGAACGCGGGCCAGACCAGGTCCAGGTCGCCGCCGCCCGTCAGGTTGCGCAGGGCGGTCACCCCCCAGTGCAGCGGCAGGTAGGGGCCGATCGCCTGGAAGAACGCCGGGCTGGTCTCGATCGGGTAGGTGCCGCCGGCCGAGGTCAGCTGGAGCACCAGCAGCGCCAGCGCCACCACCCGCCCGGCCGCGCCGAACCGCACGTTCAGGTACTGGACCGTGGCGGCGAACGCCGCGGCGGTCAGCAGCAGGAACGCGATGAGCACCGGCCAGTTCCAGGACTGCAGCCCCAGCAGCAGGTGCAGCGCCGCCATCATGACGGCCACCTGCCCGAACCCCAGCAGCATCGGGGCGATCCGCCCGGCCAGCGCCACCCGCCAGGAGGGGGCGGAGGAGGCCAGGGCGCGCGTGGACAGCGCCGGCAGCACCATGAACACCACCATCGCGCCCACCCACAGGGACAGCGGGACGAAGAACGGCGCGAACCCGGTGCCGTAGTCGGGGGCCTCGTTGTCGATCTCGCTGCTCAGCCGGACCGGGGCGCTCATCATGTCGCCCGCGTTCTCCCGGCCCGCGTCGCTGTAGGTGGGGATCTCCCCGACCCCGTCCTCCAGCCCGCCGGCCAGCTCGTCGGAGCCCTCGGACAGCTCGCCCAGCCCCTCGTGGAGTTCGCCGGAGCCCTCGCTGAGCAGCCCCAGGCCCTCGTCGAGCTCGCCGGAGGCGGTGGACGCCTCCTTCAGGCCGTCGCGCAGCTCCCCGGCGCCCTCGGCCAGCTCCTCCAGGCCCTCGTCCAGCTCGTCGAGCTTCTCGCGGGCGTCCTCGGCGTCCTCGATGTACCCGGGCAGGTCCTCGGCCAGCTCGGCGGCCTTCTCGCTCAGGTCGGCCGCCTCGTCGGCGGCGGAGACGATGTCCTCGCGGTTGTCCTCCACGAACGTCGCCGTGGACAGCGCGATGCCCATCCCCTCCTGGAGGTCGCACAGCAGCAGGTAGAGGTCGGGCTGCTCGGTCTCCAGCTCCGGGTGCTCCCGCAGGTAGGCGTCCAGCCGCCCGTCCAGCTCCTCCAGCCCGGCGGTGTCGATCTCCTCGGGGAGCTCGTGCAGGAGGTCGGCCAGGCCGCCGGAGAGGTCGGCGACCAGCTCGGCCCGCTCCTGGATGTCGGGGGCGTCCTCCTCCAGCCGGGGCAGCCACTCGTCGGCGAGCTCGTCGATCTTCTCGACCTGCGCGGACACCTCGGTCGAGGCGGTCGAGGCGCCGGTGGCCAGGGTCCGCGAGCCCGCGTACAGCTCGCCCAGCCCGGTGTCCAGCTCGCCCATGCCCTCGTGGGCGGTGCCCAGGTTGGTCGACAGCTCGCCGGACCCCTCGTAGGCGTCGCCCGCGCCCTCCGACAGCATCCCGGCGCCCTCGGCGGCCTCCTCGGTCTTGCCGTGGATCTCGTTGAAGCCCAGGAAGATCTGGTCGAGGTAGCCCTTGATCGCGGTCTGCTCGGCGGCGTCGCGGACCTCCTTGAAGGCCGAGCCCGCCAGTTGGCGCACGACGAAGCTGTTGGCGTCGTTGTAGTGGGCGATCAGCATCGCCTGCACCGGTTGCTCGCGGTCGCGGGAGGGCGAGGTCAGGTCGGCGCTGAAGGTCTCGGGGATGGTCAGGGACACGTAGTAGTCGCCCTCGGTGACCCCGCGGGCGGCCTCCCGCGCGTCCACGAGGTGCCAGTCGAGGTCGCCGCGCTCGACGAGGGTGTCGGCCAGCTCCTCGCCCGCGTTCACCTCCTCGCCGTCCACCACGACGGGGCGGTCCTCGTTGACGAGGGCGACGGGCAGGTGCTCCATCCGGCCGAAGGGGTCCCAGAAGGACCACAGGTACATGCCGGAGTAGAGCAGGGGGATGAGCAGCAGGGCGGCCAGCGCCGCGGTGGGCAGCGGGGAGCGGAGGAAGGACCGCACGGTGAGCAGTCCCAGGCGGGGGACCGCGAAGGGGCGGAACCGGGGGCGGGTGGTCTCATCGGTCACGGCGGTCGTCCCCGTCCTCTCCCTCGGCGCCGGCGGCGGTCCCGCGGTCGGCGAACAGCTCGGACAGGCGCATCTCCCCGCCCTCCCCGGAGTCCGCGGAGTCCCCGTCCGGGGGGTCGCCCTGGTCGATGGGCAGCGGCCCCTGGGTGTCGGTGCCGGCGACCTCGGCCAGGGCGTCGGCGTCGGCGCAGGTGGCGATCACGGTCAGCCCGGCGTCGGTCAGCCGTTTGAGGCTGCGCCACATCAGTGCCTGGTGCTCGTCGGACAGCCCGCCGTCGACGTCGTCCACGGCCAGCAGCCGGGGCTCGGCCATCAGGGCCAGCGCCACGCCCAGGCGGCGGCGCTGGAGCGCGTCCAGCTCCTTGACCAGGGTGCGCCGGTCCAGGTCCTCCAGGTCGGCGGCCTCCAGGGCGAAGTCGGCCAGCCCCCGCGCGGCGGGACGGAACCGCAGCAGCGCCGCCTCGGACAGGTGCTCGCCCACCCGCAGCCGCTCGTCCAGGGAGTTGACCTCGGTCATCAGCCCCAGCGCGCTGATCCGGCGCACCCGGCGCGCCCGCCGGGGCAGCTCGTGGCCGTCCACGTACACGGTCCCCGAGGTGGGCCGCATCCGGCCGGTGAGGGTCAGCAGCAGGGCGCTGCGCCCGCCGCCGGAGTCGGCCTGGAACACGGTGAGGGTGCCCGGCCGCGCGGTGAAGTCCACGCCCGTGTACACGGGACCCTCGCGGGTGACCAGCGCGACGTCCTCCGCCACGACCCGGGCCCCGGTGGCCAGACGCATTCTCCGCCTCCTTTTTGAACTGACCGGTCAGTGCAAAACCGGCGGGTTCACCGTACCGCCCCGGCCCGCCGCTCCGAGCATCCGACGCCGTGACTCCGCGCACAACGCGACGCACGCTGCGGCGGCGGGAACACACGAGGATTTGACGGGCGGCCCGCCCTGTGCCGGATCCCGGCCCGGGTGCGGTTGTATGGGGGAGGGGCCCGCCTCCGGCGGGCCGCGTCGAAGCGAGGGGAGGCGTCGGGTGTCGGACATCGCCGAACGGGTCGGCCGGATCCTGGACGACCCGGAGAACTGGCCGAGCGATCCCAAGGAGGCCGTGGCGCTCCAGCGCCGCATGGCCGGCCGGGTGCGCGCGGAGCCGCTGGACGCGTCGGCGGTCCGCACGGTCGCCGGGCTCGACGTCAGCTACGCCAAGGACGACTCGGCGCTCTCGGCGGCCGCCGTGGTCCTGGACGCCGCCACCCTGGAGGTCGTGGAGTCGGTCGCCATCGCCTCCGAGGTGTCCTTCCCCTACATCTCCGGGCTCTTCTCCTTCCGGGAGCTGCCGCCCGTGCTGGAGGCCCTCGGCCGGCTGGAGACCACGCCCGACGTGTACCTGTGCGACGGGTTCGGCCTGGCCCACCCGCGCCGCTTCGGGGTCGCCTCCCACCTGGGGGTCCTGCTCGACCTGCCGGTCGTCGGCTCGGCCAAGTCGGTGCTCTACGGCAGGCACTCGGAGCCGGGGCGGGAGCGCGGGTCGTGGACGCCCATGGTCGCCGGGCGCTCGGAGGTCGTCCCCGACTCCGCGGCCCTGGCCGCCGGCGGCGCCGAGGTGATCGGCCGGGTCCTGCGCACACGCGCCGGGGTCAAGCCCGTCTACGTCTCCGTCGGCCACCGGGTGGACCTGGACGGCGCCGCCGACCTGGTGCTGCGCCTGTCGCCGAAGTACCGGGTGCCCGAGCCGGTCCGCCACGCCGACCGGCTGTGCGGCGAGCACCGCAAGGAGGTCCTGGCCGCCCGCACCGCGTCGGGGGAGTAGGGCCCGGCCCCGGGGACGCGAGAGGGGAGGCGCCGCGGCGCCTCCCCGGGGTCCGTCGGTTCACCCGCGGCGGCGGGTCACCAGCTGGTGGGCACCGGGCGCCCCTCGGCGTAGCCGGCCGAGCTCTGCACGCCGACCACGGCGTGCTCGTGGAACTCCTCCAGCGAGCTCGCGCCCGCGTAGGTCATGGAGCTGCGCACACCCGCGATGATCTGGTCGATCAGGTCCTCCACACCCGGGCGCTCGGGGTCCAGGTACATGCGGCCGGTGGAGATGCCCTCCTCGAACAGCGCCTTGCGGGCCCGCTCGAACGGCGAGTCGTCGGCGGTGCGCAGCCGGACCGCGCGCGCCGACGCCATGCCGAAGCTCTCCTTGTACTGGCGGCCCTCGGCGTCGCGCATGACGTCGCCCGGCGACTCGTAGGTGCCCGCGAACCAGGAGCCGATCATCACGTTGGACGCGCCGGCCGCCAGCGCCAGGGCCACGTCGCGCGGGTGGCGCACGCCGCCGTCCGCCCACACGTGGCCGCCCAGCTCGCGCGCGGCCGCCGCGCACTCCAGCACCGCCGAGAACTGGGGGCGGCCCACCGCGGTCATCATGCGGGTGGTGCACATCGCGCCCGGGCCCACACCGACCTTGACGATGTCGGCCCCGGCCTCGATGAGGTCGCGGGTGCCCTGCGCGGTGACGATGTTGCCCGCCACGATCGGCACCGACGGGGACAGCGACCGCACCTTGGCGATCGCGGACAGCATCTTCTCCTGGTGGCCGTGCGCGGTGTCGATCACCAGGGTGTCCACCCCGGCGGCCAGCAGGTCGGCGGCCTTGCCCGCCACGTCGCCGTTGATGCCGACGGCCGCGGCCACCCGCAGGCGGCCCCGGTCGTCCACGGCCGGCTTGTACAGGGTGGAGCGCAGCGCCCCCGTGCGGGTCAGCACGCCCACCAGGGCGCCGCCGCCGTCCACCACCGGCGCCAGCCGGTGCCGGGAGTCGTGCAGGATCGCGAACGCCGCCTCTGGCTCGGTGTCGACCGGGATGGTCACCAGCTCCGTGGACATGACGTCGCGCAGCTGGGAGAAGCGGTCGACGCCCGCGCAGTCCGCGTCGGTGACCACGCCGACCGGGCGGCGGGCCTCGTCGACGACGATGACCGCGTTGTGCGCCCGCTTGGGCAGCAGGTTGAGGGCCTCGCCCACGGTGCTGCCCGGGTTCAGGGTGATCGCGGTGTCGTGGACCAGGTGCCGCTGCTTGGTCCAGGCGATGACGTCGGAGACCACCTCGATGGGGATGTCCTGCGGGATGACCGCGACACCGCCGCGCCGGGCGATGGTCTCGGCCATCCGGCGGCCCGCGACCGCCGTCATGTTCGCCACCACCAGCGGGATGGTGGTGCCGGTGCCGTCCGGCGAGGACAGGTCCACGCTGAGCCGGGAGCCCACGGCGCTCCGGTTCGGGACCATGAACACGTCGCTGTAGGTCAGGTCCTGCTGGGGCGCCTGGTCGTTGAGAAAACGCAATGCCTCTACCTCGGTCGAGACCGAAGGGGGTGGACCATCCGGTGCCAGCGCACACGGCCGCCTGTTGATCCCCCTCTTACCAGTCAAGTATGCCGTCACCGATTGGCTCGGACGACCCCCCATCTGGCATGATGACTCGATTCCCGCTGACACGGCCCCTCCCCCGGCCCCTGGCAGACCGCTGTCGCAGGGTGCGGGTGCGGGGCGGCGCTTCCCTGGAGACACACGCATGCCGCGTTTCACGTTCGCGCAGGTGAAGGAAGAGACCTACAAGGCGAAGGACGCCTGGTGGACGGTCTTCCTGGTCGACCCGCTCGCAGGTCGACTGGTGGTGTGGACCGCCAACCGCACCGACATCACCCCCAACCAGCTGACCCTGGGGGCGGGGGTCCTGGGCCTGCTGTCCGCGGTGAGCTTCGTCATGCCGGTGTCGGGGATCGGCGCAGACTGGGCCTGGATGGTGCTGGGCGCCCTGCTGTTCCACCTCAGCTTCGTGCTGGACTGCATGGACGGGAAGATCGCCCGCCTGAAGGGCACCGGCACGGTCTTCGGCAGCTGGGTCGACTTCGTGTTCGACCGCATCCGGTTCTTCGGCTGCGTCATGGCGCTGCTCATCGGCCAGTGGCTGGTGACGGACCAGGTCGCCTACCTGATCGCGGCCCCGGTCATCGTGTTCTTCGACCTGCTGCGCTACCTCAACGGCTCCCAGGTCGCCAAGACCCGCCGCGGGATGAACCAGACCCTGGCCGAGCTGGCCGGCGACACCGACACGCTGCGCGCCGACGCCGCCTCGGTCCTGGGCGGCGGAGGCCCCGAGGACGACGAGGGCGACTCCGTGCCCGGTGCGGCCGTCCCGGCGCAGGCCCCGGCGCCGAGCGGGCTCTACGGCCGGGTGCGCCACTTCCTGCTGAGCCACCGCGTGCGCCCGCACCTGTTCAGCGGTATCGAGTACGAGATGTTCCTGTGCGTGGTCGCCCCGGTCACGGTGCTGGTCTCCCTGTTCACCCCGCTGAACAGCCTCATCATCCCGATCGCCGTGTTCTCCGTGCTGGCGCTGGGCTTCTTCGAGGTCGTGCTGGTCGCCCGCCTGTGGAAGGACACCCGCCGCTTCGAGGTGCGCCGCCGCGAGCTGATCGCCGCCGGTGCGGTCCCGCAGCAGGAGCGGGTCGGCGGCAGCTGATCCGCGGGTCCTGCCGGATCCGGGGACGGGGAAGGGGCGGTGCGCACCGGCGCACCGCCCCTTCCCCGTCGTGTCCGCCGTGCCGGGGACCGGGGGTCAGACCCCCGCGACCGGCTTCTCCCGGTTCCCGTCGCCCTGCCCGCCGCCGTCCGCGGCGGGGGCCGGGGAGGCCGCCGGGGCCGGGGTGGGCTCCTCGCGCTTGAGGAACCAGGACATCTGCGGCTCGACCGCCCAGCGCATGGCCGCCCGCACCCACGGGGTGCACAGCAGCAGCGCCACCGCCAGGCCCACGCCGACGGTGATCGCCGCGCCGGTGAGGTTGTCCATGACGTCGTACCAGGGCGACGCCTTGAGGAGGATGAACACCACCGAGTGGCCCAGGAAGACGTACAGGGTGTAGGCGCCCAGGTCCGTGAACCAGGTCCGCCTCTTGGGGGTCAGCGCCAGGAACGCGACGGTCATCGCCAGGGCCAGGCCCATGAAGGCCAGCCGGATGCCCAGGCTCGGCATCAGCGGGTCGATGTCGCGGTCGGTCAGGCTGTCCCGCCAGAACAGCCAGTCGCTGCTGAGCCGGTCGGAGATGGGCACGGCCAGCACGGCGGTGGTGCCCAGCACGACGAGCGAGGCCAGGCGCAGCCACAGCCTGTCGAGCCACAGGAAGTGCTCGCGGCGCAGGCTCAGGCCCAGCACGAAGAACGGCAGGAAGCTCACCACGCGGCCCAGGGACAGGGTGTCGCTGAGGCTGGTGGTGGCGGCGAACAGCGAGATCGCGAACGCGATGAGGACCGGCGCCCGCAGCCGCTTCCACACCGGCACGCTCAGCCGCCACAGGAACAGGGCGACGAGGAACCACAGGGTCCAGGTCGGCTTGAGCAGCGACAGGGAGTCGCCCAGGCCGCCCCGCTCGACGGTGTAGATGGACTGGTGGATCGTCCAGAAGATCAGGTAGGGGACGGCGACGGTCAGGACCAGCTTCTCCACGCGGTTGGAGGAGCCGTCGAAGGACCTCGACAGGTACCCGCTGATCACGATGAACGCGGGCATGTGGAAGAAGTAGATCCAGTAGTACAGGGCACTGACGGCCGGGATGTCGCGCAGCGGCTCGATCGCGTGGCCGACGACGACCAGCACGATCAGGAGGAACTTGGCGTTGTCCAGGCGGGCGTCGCGGTACGGGGCCGTGCCTGGCGCCCCGGCCGCCGAGCCTGCGCCGGCCGGGGCGGCGGCGCCGGGCCCGGGCTTCGTGCGGTCGGTTTCCGGTCTGGTCATGGATGAGGCCACGAGTGGACTCCGGGGTCGGTGGACTTCACAGGGGCGTGTGCGTCGACGGGTTCCGCTCCGGGACTCGGGCGGGGGTTCCACGCCGTTCGGGCGTTGCGGTGCCGCGTGGCGCGCGAGGGGGGCACCGGAACATCGGATGAATCGGATCGTGCTGCGTTACCCTACTGTGATGTAAGAAGGTGCGCCAGCGGTTCTCCGGATTTCGGCGGAATCTTCTCCCGGTCTCTGCCCGCTCCTTGGTGCGAACGGGGAGCGGAATGACCCGTGTGACACGTGAGCATGTTTCGGGTGCGAAGACGCCGTTCCGTGTGCAGACCTTAACCCATCCGAGTCGCCTGGCCGCACTTCGGGACCCCGGCGGTGGTGCGGACCGGGACGAACATGTCAGTGTGGGTGCGTGACGGTCGCGCCGATAAGCTGTGCCGTCAGGTGGCGCCCGCCGGGCGCGACAGGCCCGGTCGAGTATTGAAGAAGGCGGTGGAATACCGTGCCGCACGCGGTGGACCCCAACCGTGCAGCCCAGCACGGGGGAGTGGTCATGCGACTCCTCGACGAGCTCTTCCCCCTCGTGGAGGGGTTCTATGTCGATCTCCACAAGAACCCGGAACTCTCCCACGCGGAGCACCGCACCGCCAGCGGCGTCGCCGAATGGCTGACCCGCACCGGCTACGAGGTCCACAAGGGCGTCGGGGGCACCGGCGTCGTCGGCATCCTCCGCAACGGGCCCGGCCCCACGGTGATGCTCCGCGCCGACATGGACGCGCTCCCCGTCGAGGAGAAGACCGGGCTGCCCTACGCCAGCACCCTGCGCGCCGAGGACGAGACCGGGACCGAGGTCCCCGTCATGCACGCCTGCGGCCACGACGCCCACACCGCCTGCCTGGTCGGAGCCGCCGACCTCCTCTCGGAGACCCGCGAGGAATGGTCCGGCACCGTGATGATCGTCGCCCAGCCCGGTGAGGAGACCCTCGACGGCGCCCAGAGGATGCTGGCCGACGGCCTCTTCGAGCGCTTCGGCCGCCCCGACGTCGTCCTGGGCCAGCACCTGGGCCCCCAGCCCGCCGGGCTCATCTCCCACCGCGCGGGGGTCATCCTCGGCTCCTCGGCCTCCTACCGGATCCGGGTGCACGGCGAGGGCGGGCACGCCTCCCAGCCGCACACCGCCGTCGACCCGGTGCTGATCGCCGCCAACATCGTCACCCGCCTCCAGGGCGTGGTGTCCCGCGAGGTCAGCCCCAGCGAGATGGCCGTCCTCACCGTCGGCCGCATCCAGGCCGGGACCAAGGCCAACATCATCCCCGACGAGGCCTACCTGGAGATCAACACCCGGGCCCTCAACGACGCGGTCGCCGCCCGGCTGGAGGAGTCCATCGAGCGCATCGTGCGCGCCGAGGCCGCCGCCTCCGGCGCCGCCCGCGAGCCCGAGATCGAGCGCTTCCAGGGCGCCGGGGTCACCCGCAACGACCCCGAGACCGTGTCCGCGGTCGCCGCCGCCCACCGCGCCTACTTCGGCGACCAGTACGTCATCCACCTGCCCGACCCGTCCCCGGCCACCGAGGACTTCGGGTACTTCGGGCTGCCCGACGACCCGCAGCCCATCCCGTACGTGTTCTGGTTCGTCGGCGCCACCCCGCACGACGTGTGGGACGCCGCCCCCGGCGACACGCCCTACGAGAAGCTCGGCAACGTGCCCAGCAACCACTCGCCGTTCTTCGCCCCCGCGCGCGAGCCCGCCCTGCGGGCCGGGCTGGCCGCCCTCACCGTCGCAGCCCTGTCCTACCTGGGCAGCGACCGCGAGGGCGCCCCCGCCCCCGCGCCCGCCGGCTCGGTGTTCCCCGGCCCCGCGCCCGACGACGCCCCGGTGCCGGTGCCCGTGCCCGCCGCCGACGTGCGCCCGGCGCCCGAGGAGCCCGCGATCGACCCGGCCGGGCCGCCCTCCGGGCCGCAGGAGGCCGGCGACTACGGCAACGACGCCTACGACAGCGCCTTCCTGGCCTCCTCCTGGGACGCGCCGCCCAAGGCGGCCGACTCCACCCACGACGCCGACATGGGCGCCGTGTTCCAGGCCCAGGACGAGGAGCTGCGCGAGGAGTGGCGCAACGAGAAGGTCGAGGAGTCGACCCTCTCCGCGGACATGGCCGCGTTCCTCGACGAGGACGAGGAGCCGCGCCGGCCCCCGGCGGGCCCGGCGTTCGGCGGACCGCCGCCCCAGGGCAGCGCCCACCACGCGCCGCCCCCCGGGCCGGACGAGGAGCGGCCCGGTCCCGACCACCGCTACTGACCCGGGGTGGGGGTCCTCCCCCGCAGCTGGGGAGACCCCGGGAGCGTCCGCCCCCTGCGGCACCCGCGGGAGATCCCGCTGCTGGTGATGTGCGTCGGAGTGACCCTGTTCACCGTGGCGGGGGCGGTCAGTCGCGCCTACTCCGGCGACCCCAACGAGCCGCTGCTGCTGCTCAGCATCCCCGCGCTGGTGTACTTCGTGCGCGGCCAGCTGTACGCGCGCCAGCGGGTCAACGGGGTGCGGATCACCGAGGAGCAGTTCCCCGAGGCGCACCGGATGGTGGTCGAGGCCGCGCGGGCGTTCGGGATGCGGGAGGTGCCCGAGGCGTACGTGGTGCCCGGCAACGGGGTGCTGAACGCCTTCGCCTCAGGGCACGGGTCGCGGCGCTACGTCGCCGTCAACAGCGACCTGTTCGAGGTGGGCGTGCGGCTGGGCGACCCGGACGCGCTGCGGTTCTTCATCGGGCACGAGGTCGGGCACATCGCCGCCGGGCACACGTCGTTCTGGCGGCAGTTCGGGATCTCCGTCGCCAACGTCATCCCCGGGGTGGGCAGCAGCCTGGGCCGGGCGCAGGAGTACACGGCGGACAACCACGCCTACGCGTTCTGCCCCGAGGGCGTGCAGGGCTTCCGGGTGATGGCCGCGGGCAAGTACCTGTACCGCTCCGTCGACTTCCAGGACATCGCCGACCGCGCCCACACCGACGCCGGGTTCTTCGTGCTCCTGGTCAACCTCCTGTCCGGCCACCCCGTGAACACGTTCAGGTTCGCCGCCCTGGCCGACCGCGGCCGGCCCGGGCGGGTGTTCTGACGCTCAGGCGTCGTCGCGCCGCCGGGGCAGCCTGGCCGCCACCTGCGGCGGCAGCGGCTCGTGGCGCAGGTAGCGGCGGGTGAACACGCCCGTCCCGTGCGACAGCGAGCGCAGCTCCACCGCGTAGCGGGTGATCTCCAGCTCGGGGACCTCGGCCCGGATGACCGCCCGGCCGCCCGGGGCCGGCTCGGAGCCCACCACCCGGCCGCGGCGCGCCGACAGGTCGCTCATCACGGTCCCCAGCAGCTCGTCGTCGACCTCGACCTCCACCGAGTCCACCGGCTCCAGCATCGCCAGCTCCGCGGCGGCCGCCGCGTCCTTGAGCGCCAGCCGGGCCGCCTTCTGGAACGCCATGTCGGAGGAGTCCACCGAGTGGGCCTTGCCGTCGTAGAGGGTCACCCGGATGTCCACCAGCGGGTAGCCGGCGTCCACGCCGTCGGCCATCTGGGCGCGCACGCCCTTCTCCACGGACGGGATGTACTGGCGCGGGACCACGCCGCCCACGATCCTGTCGACGAACTCCAGGCCCGCCCCGGACTCCAGCGGCTCCACCTTGATCCGGCAGATGCCGAACTCGCCGTGGCCGCCGCTCTGCTTGACGTTGCGGCCCATGCCCTCGGCCGGGCAGGAGAACGTGGTGCGCAGCGGCACGCGCACCTCGCCGGTCTCCACCCGCACCCCGTACCGGTGCTCCAGCCGGTCCAGCGCCGCGTCCAGGTGCGCCTCGCCCAGGGTCCACAGCACCATCTGGTGGGTCTCCGGGTTCACCTCCACCCGCAGCGACGGGTCCTCGGCCACCAGCCGCGCCACCGAGTGCGACAGCCTGTCCTCGTCGGCGGAGGACGCGGCGGAGATCGCCACCGGCAGCAGCGGCTCCGGGAAGCGCCACGGCGCCACCCGCAGCGGGCGCTCCGGCGAGGAGAGCGTGTCACCGGTGCGGGCGTCGGGCAGCTTGGCCACCAGGCACACGTCGCCCGCGCCCACCGCACCCACCGGGTGGTTGTCCCGGCCCACCGGCACCGACAGGCCGCCCACCCGCTCGTCGCGGCCCGAGGTGTCCAGCTCGTCCGAGCCGGTCAGCCCCGACGGGACGCCGTGGCCGTGCAGGTGGACCACCGAGTCAGGGGACAGGGTCCCCGAGAACACCCGGACCAGGCTGGTGCGGCCCACGTACGGGTCGCTGGCGGTCGCCAGCACCTCCGCCACCAGCGGTCCGTCCGGGTCGCAGGACAGGCCGGGCACCGGCCGGGTCTGCGGGTCCACCACCTCCGGGAAGGGGCGGCGGGTCGGGTCCGGGCAGGAGACCGGCAGCTCGCGCAGGAGCTCGCGCACGCCCACGCCCGTGGTGGTGCCGATCGCCAGCACCGGGTGGAAGCCGCCCGCGGCCACGGCCTTCTGGAGGTCGGCGATGAGCAGGTCCGGGTCGAGCGCGCCGCCCTCCATGTAGCGCTCCATGAGGACCTCGTCCTCGCTCTCGGTGATGACCTCCTCCACGAGGGTCTCCCGCAGCGCCGCGGCCCGGTCGCTCAGGTTCTCCGGCGGGGTGCCGCCCCCGGCGGAGTCGTAGTCGTGGTAGCGCTCGGAGACCAGGCCCCACAGGCCGACCAGCCGCCGGTCCTCGCCGGAGCCCTCGAATGCCGGGAGGTAGGCGGCGTGGACGCCGCCGCCGAAGGCCTCGCGGCACTGGGCGACCACGTCCTCGAAGTCGGCGCGGGGGTGGTCCACCTTGGTGACCGCGACCGCGCGCGGCATGCCCACCGCGGCGCACTCCTCCCACAGCACCCGGGTGCGGCCGTCGACGCCCTCCAGGGCGGAGACGACGAACAGGGCGGCGTCGGCGCCGCGCAGCCCGGCGCGCATGGCGCCGATGAAGTCGGCGTAGCCGGGGGTGTCCAGGAGGTTCACCTTGACGTCGCCGACCATGACCGGGTTGACGGTCAGGTGCACCGAGCGCTTCTGGCGGATCTCGACCTCGTCACGATCGCTGACGGTCGTGCCCTCCTCCACGCTGCCGGGCCGGTGGATCGTCCCGGCGGCGGAGAGGAGGGCCTCGACCAGGCTCGTCTTCCCGGCGCCGGCCGGTCCGACCAGAGCGATGTTGCGGATCTGCGCGGGCCCTGCGGCCCTCGGTACGTCTACGGCTCGATCGACCATCCCCACTGCCCTGCCCTTCGGGATCCGTCCGGGGCCGGCCGGCCACCGACCCCTATGTGACCTGTGACACTCTCTCTACGGTCGCCCCTGGCCGGGATAACCACAAGGGGACGATGACCGGGATGTGCTCTATGACTCGTTTCGGACCCCTACTATTGCCCCGTGCCATGGTCCGAGACACTTCCTCAGTTCAGCCTCGCGGGGACCCTGCTGACGGTCCTGCTGCTCTTCTTCGCGGCGTTCGGCGAGCCCTATCTCGGCAGGCGGGCCTTCGCCTGGCTGTCGCGCCGCCGTGACACGGACGCGAACGCGCTGGTCAGGGTGCACGCCGTGACCATGGGCGTGCACGCGCTGTGGGGCGTGCTGGTGGTGGCCGTGCTGTTCACCTCCCCGGGGCTGGCCGCGGCCGACCTCGGGTTCCGGCTGCCGCACGCGCTGGGGCCGGTGGTGGGCGGAGCCCTGGGCGGACTGCTCGCCCTGGCCGCCCTGTGGGTGCTGGTCAACGGCCTGCCGTCGTGGCTGCGGGGCCGGCTGCCCCAGGGCGGGGCGAAGGGGCGCAAGCGCGGCGGCCGCCGCGCGGCCGCGGACCGGCCGGCGTCCCTGCCCGAACCCGAGCGGGACCGGTGGCTGCTGATCCCCTACACGCGCAACGAGCGCCTGGCCGCGGTCGGCGCCGCGGTGACCGGCGGCCTGTGCGCGGAGCTGCTCTACCGGGGGCTGTTCATCGTCCTGCTGGCGAGCATGGGCGTGCCCCTGTGGTTCGGCGCGGTGCTGTCGGTGCTGCTCTTCGCGGTGGCCTACCTGTACCAGGGCTGGTGGGGGCTGGTCAGCGCGGGGGCGTCGGGGACCCTCTTCGTGGTGCTGTACCTGGGCACGGGCAGCCTCTGGGTGCCGGTCCTGGTCCACGTGGCGCTGAACCTGCGCTCCCTGGCCTTCCCCCCGGCCGCGCTCCGCGAGGAGTCGTACGCCTACGACGACTACGAGGACGAGGACGGGGGAGGGGACGACGGCTCCGCCCCCGCGACCCCTCCGCACGGGAGCCCGGCCCTCGAATCCCCCCTCGCCCCGCCGCCCCCGGGCACCGGCCCCCACCCGGCCGCCCCCGCCGGGGCCTTGCCGTCGTCCGGCGGTCCGCAGTTCCGGCCGGATGCCCCCGGGACTCCCGCACTGGGCCCCGGCACCGGTGCGCACAGCGGCCCGCAGTCCCAGCCGGGCGCTCCTGTTGCCGATGTCTCGACGCCGGTCACCGGTCCTCACCCGCCTGCTCCCGCGTGGGGTACGCCCGCTGGGGGTTCGCCGTCGTTCGGCGGTCCGCAGTTCCAGTCGGGTGCTCCTGGGACCCCTGTGTCGGGCCCGGGCGCTGGTGCGCACAGTGGTCCGCAGTCGGGTGCCTCCGCGTGGGACGCCTCCGCCGGGGGTGCGCCGTCGTTCGGTGGTCCGGGCACCGGTCCTCGCCCTGCGGCTCCGGAGTGGGGTGCGCCTGCCGAGGCTTCGCCGTCGTTCGGTGGCCAGCAGCAGGGCGCCCCCGCGTGGGGTACGCCCGCTGGGGGTTCGCCGTCCCTCGGTGGTCCGCAGTTCCAGTCGGGTGCTCCTGGGACCCCTGTGTCGGGCCCGGGCGCCGGTGCGCACAGCGGTCCGCAGCCGGGTGCCCCCGCGTGGGATGCCCCCACCGGCGGCTCGCCGTCGCCGGACGGACCCCGCCCCGCTGCTCCGGCATGGGGTACCCCCGCTGAGGGGTCGCCGTCGTTCGGTGGTCCGCGGTCGGGTGCTCCTGCGTGGGACTCCTCCACCGGGGGCTTTTCGGCGCCGGACGGTCCACAGTTCCGTCCTGCCGCCCCCGGGGCGGGTGCTCCGATGCCGGGCACCGGTCCTCACCCCGTGGCTCCGGTGTGGGGCACGCCTGCCGAGGGTTCGCCTTCGTTCGGCGGTCCGCAGTTCCAGTCGGGTGCCCCCGGGGCTCCTGTGTCAGGCCCGGGTGCCGGTGCGCACAGTGGCCCGCAGGCGGGTGCCCCCGCGTGGGACGCCTCCGCCGGGGGCGCGCCGTCGTTCGGCGGTACGGGCACCGGCCCCCACACGGCCGGTCCCGCGTGGGGCGGCGACACCCTCGGCGGGTACGACGGCGACTTCCTCGGCGGCGACCCCGCCGACGGGGACGGGAACCGCCCGCTCTACCCCGACGAGCGCATCGACCGGCGCTTCGGCGACCGCTGACCGAGCCGCCCGGAGCATCCGTTCCGGGCCCGGGCGTCGTGTCCGACACACCCGGGGCGGGTTTTCCGAACGGGACGGATCGGGCACGATGGGAGTGTGTCCGACGCCATCGACCACCCGCAGCCGACCTCCCACCGCTACTGGCTCACCACCGCCGACGGTGTCGGCATCGACTCCGTGCTGCTGCGCGGCGCCCCCGGCCGCACCGCCGCCGTCGTGCTCGCCAACGGCTTCACCGGCAGCTACCGCAGCCCCCACACCCGGGCGATCGCCGAATCGCTCGGCTCCATCGCGGACGTCATGACCTTCGACTTCCGCGGCCACCACGGCTCCGGGGGGCACAGCACCGTCGGCAACGCCGAGATCCACGACCTGGAGGCCGTCGTCTCCCACCTGCGGGGGCTGGGCTACACCTCCATCGCCACGGTCGGCTTCTCCATGGGCGCCGCCGTCGTCGTGCGCCACGCCGCGGTCTACAAGGGCGTCGTCGCCGCCGTCTCCATCAGCGCGCCGAGCCGCTGGTACTACCGCGGCACCCGCAGGATGCGTCTGATCCACCTGGGCGTCGGCCGCACCGCGGGCCGCTTCTTCCTGCGCAGCTTCCGCAAGGTCCGCGTCGACGACCGCGGCTGGCAGACCCGGCCCGCCGAACCCCGCGAGATCGCCGGGGACATCGCCCCCACCCCGCTGCTGGTCGTGCACGGCGAGGCCGACACCTACTTCCCCACCTCCCACGCCACCGCCATCTACGAGGCCGCCGCCGAGCCCAAGGAGCTGTGGCTCGTCCCCGGCATGGGCCACGCCGAGCCCGCCGTGTCCCCGGAGCTGGCGCTCCGGCTGCGCTCCTGGCTGCGGGAGCACCTCCCCGAGACGGAGTACATGGGCTAAAAAGGGAGGATGATCCCCTCATCTCCCGTCGGTGCGGCCCCGGGCCTCAGAGGCCGCGGCTTCGCCCTGCTCATCGTCGCCACCGCCGTCGGACTGTGCGGCTTCGCCGCCGTCCTGCCCCTGGTGCCGCTGTGGGCGGTCCGGGGCGGGGCGGGGGAGTTCGGCGCCGGGAGCACCACGGCGGCGTTCATGCTCACCACCGTCCTCACCCAGCTGGCCATGCCCCGGATACTCGACCACGGCGGCTACCGCTGGGCCTTCCCCGTCGGCTCGCTCATCATGGGCCTGCCCGCCCCGCTGTTCGCCCTCAGCACCGACCTGGCCCCCCTCATCGCGATCTCCGCGGTCCGCGGGGTGGGCTTCGGCATGGCCAGCGTCGCCGGGACGGCGCTGGCCGCCCGGCTGGTCCCGCCCGAGCAGGTGGGCAGGGCCACCGGCTACTACGGGCTGGCGGTGGGCCTGCCGCAGGTCCTCATCCTGCCGGGCGGCGTCGCCCTGGCACTCGACCTCGGCTTCGACACCGCGTTCTGGCTCACCGGCCTGTGCTCCCTGATCGGCGCCGCCCTGTCGGCGGGCATCTGGTTCGCCGACGGCGGCCGCAACCGCCCGCTGCTGAGCGCCGCGCCGCGCTCGCCGGCGGCCGCCGGCCGCGGCGCCTCCCTGGCCGCTCCGCTGGTGCTCATGCTGCTGACCGCCTCGTCGGCCGGGGCCGTCGTCACCTTCGTCGCGGTGCCCCTGGCCGACACCCCCTGGCTCGTGGGCACGACCCTGGCGGCCTACGCGGCGACGGTGGTGGTCGGCCGGTGGAGCGCCGGGGCCTCCTACGACCGCTACGGCCGCACCCTGCTGCTGCTCCCCGGGATGGCGGCCGCCGTCTGCGGCACCGCCCTGATCGCGGTGGGCCTGTGGGGCCAGGCCGGCTGGGTCCTGGCCGGGGCCGCCCTGTTCGGCCTGGGGTTCGGCGCGGTCCAGAACGAGACCGTCACCCTCATGCTGAACCGCGCCGGCCCGACCGGTCAGGGTCGGGCCAGCGCGGTGTGGAACATCGGCTACGACGCCGGGGCGGGGGCCGGGGCGATGGCCCTGGGCCTGTTCATCCAGACGCTGGGCTACGGCCCCGCCTTCGCGGTGCTGGCCGTGGCGCTGGCGGCCGTCCTGCCCCTGGCACGGGTCAGTAGGCGGTGATGTGCACGTGGTCGTAGTGGTTCTGGGTGATGCTGCCCCGGTCGTTCATGAACCGCCACGAGCGGTTGCCCGAGTGCCAGATCTGCTGCTCCCAGATCACGTACTCCACGCCGAGCCGGTCGGCGTTGTTGATCGCGTAGTCGGCGATCCGCTGCCCCCACGCCTGGTTGTCCGCGGAGGGGTGGGTGCCGTAGCTGACCATGAAGTCGCAGGCCCGGCCCTCGCCGTGGTCGTCGGCGCTGCCGCGCCAGCAGCCCACCGGGAGCGGGACGCCGACGTTGCGGATGATCTCGTCGCGGATCGCGGCCATGCGGGGGGTGGTCTGCTCCCACCCGCTGCCGACGGCGCTCTGCGGGATGTCGCCGGTGCCGCCGCCCGCGGGCGGGTCGGGCACCTGTGACTCCTCGTACTCCTCGATCTTCTCCGCGACCTCCTCCTTGTTCTCCTCCAGCTCCTCGATGAGCTCCTCGGCGTCCTCGAGCTCGGTCTCGAGCTCGTCGCGGACCTCCTGGGCCTCGTCGCGGGTCTCGATCAGGCCGGAGATCTGCTCGGCCTGGCTCTCGCCGAGGTAGGTGAGGGTGGCGGCGTCCCCGTACACGTCCTGGGGGTCGCTGGAGAAGATCACGGAGAACGCGGGGTCGAAGCCGTTGCTGCTCGTCTTGTACTGGGTGGAGACGATGGCCGAGACCCCCGACCGGGAGCCCTCGAGCCGCTCCTCGATCTCCTGGAGGTCCTCCTCGGCCTTCTCGACGCGCTCCTTGATCTCGGTGAACTGCAGCAGTTCGCCCTGGTAGGTCTCTTCGAGCTCTTCGGCTCGCCGCTCCAGCTCCTCGATGTCCACCTCGTCGTCGTCCGGCTCCGCGAGGGCCGTTCCGGGCAGGGCGACGGCGAGGGCGGCGACGGCGGCCGCCAGCGACAGCGCGGCGCGCCTACCGCGCCGTGAACGGGGCGTGGGTGTCATGTCTGCTCCGAGAGAGGTCAGGGGGCATCCGGGCGGGGGGCACCGTGGCGGAGGATGCTCAGCCGACCCTATGAGATCGTGGCGTTACATGCCTAGTGCGTTGACTCACGGGACTGTGGGGGAGTGTGCGGGGATGCGTCCGAAGATACCCGTACCGGAGGACCGGAGTGACCCCTTCGCCCCGGGTTCAGCCGATTCCGCCGAAGGCACTGGGCAGCGGGCCCGCGGGCCGGGGCTCCTCCTGCGGCATGAACCAGTCCGAGCGCCGGATGTCGCGCAGCGCCTGCTTGCGCAGCTCGGGGGTGAGCCGCTCGATGTACAGCACCCCGTCCAGGTGCTGGGTCTCGTGCTGGAGGGCGCGCGCCATGAGGCCCTCCCCGGACACGGTGACCGGCTCGTTGCGCAGGTCCACGCCGGTGACGACCGCGCGCATGGCCCGCTGCGTGGGGTACCAGAGCCGGGGGATGGACAGGCAGCCCTCCTCGCCGTCCTGGGTCTCCTCGGAGAGCTCGGTCAGCTCGGGGTTGATGACGTAGCCGATGCGCCCCTCGACGTTGTAGCTGAACACCCGCAGGCCCACCCCGATCTGGGTGGCGGCCACTCCGGCGCGGCCGGGGGCGTCGACGGTGTCCAGCAGGTCCTTGACCAGGGCTTCGGTGTGCCGGTCGAACTTGGTGACGGGCGTGGTCGGGGTGACGAGGACGGGATCGCCGAAGCGGACGATGGGGCGCAGGGTCATGCCCACAGGGTAGTCGCTGCGCCACGCGGGCGTTCCGGCCGCCCGCGACGGGGCCTCAGGCGGCGGCCAGGCCGGGGCGCAGGGCGTCGTCCAGGACCATCTCGATGTAGTCCAGGGCGGCCCGGCGGCGGGCCAGGGCGCTCTCGTACAGGGAGGGCGCGCCGCTGCCCCGGCGGACGCGCAGGCACTCGTTGACGATGCGCTGCCATCTCTCGGGGAAGGCGTGCAGGGCGTAGGCGCCGGCGCTGGACTTGGAGGTGATCTCGCCGGTCTTGAGGGTGAAGTGCAGGCGGCTGACGCTGAGCACGCTCCAGGAGGGGGCCAGGGACCCCAGGACGGCGAGGCCGCGCGGGGTGACCAGGCGGCCGGCCTTCTCCCGCCACCGGCGCCACTGCTCGTCCAGGGAGCCCAGCGACCAGGTGCGCAGGCTCTCGCGCTCGTCCCACACGTCGAGTTCGAGCGGGTGGGGGCCGCGCAGGGTGACGCCGTGGCGGGCCAGGATGTGCCAGGTGACCGGGTTGACGTCGGCGGCGGCCCGGTCGCGGAACCGGCCTCCGATGACGGAGGGGACGGAGCCGCACCGCGCGGGGTCGTGGGTGAGGTCGTCCCAGGTCACGTGGATGCCGTTGAACTGGGGGCGGGGGATGTCGGCGCGGGTGCGCGCGTGCGCCTGGCGGAGCAGGTCGCCCTCCCGCGCGCCGGGGCGCCGGGAGGTGACGACGACGAAGTCGACGTCGCTGGTGTGCGGGCGGAAGTCGCCCAGGGCCACCGAACCGGTCAGGTAGAGGCCCTCCACCAGGCCGGGGGAGACCCGGTCGGCGTGTTCGAGGAAGGTCTGCGCGAGTGTCCGTACCCGAGGGTGGACGGCCATGCTCACTCCAGTCTGGACGATGCGGTGCTCCGGCGGAGCACGGGACCCGGAGTCGGGGGAACCTCCGGGGCCGATGTGCCGGGCGGGGCCGTTGAGGCTCCCGGGCCTGCGGTGACATCAGTGCTCCACTTCTCAAGTGTGGGTCCCCTTTCGGGGCGATGGCAAGTGATGGCACCGCACTCGCACCCTGCCCCCACGGGGTGAGTGGTGCGCGGTCCAGGGTGAAAGATGGGACTGTGCACCCTTGACGCACCGGCGGGGGACGTGCTATTAGATGCGCGGGCGGGGGTCCCTCCGGCCGCTTTTCGGGCACCGGCCCGCGAATCGGTACCGGGTGTCATTTCGGGCGTTATGTCGGGAGGTGTGGCGCGCACATTCTGCGGCACGTGCATCGGCACGAGGCGAATGCATGGGAATTGCTTTGCCGGGAATTTCTCCAGAGAACTTCCCGGTAAATTCCGGCGTTGCCTCGGGCGGGCCGTCCGGGGCGGTGTCCCCCGCGTTCCTCCGGTCGGCCTCCCCCGTGGCGCGGACTTTCGGGAAGTCCTACCAGGTAGGGGGTGGAGTGTGCGCGGTGCGCCGGGAGGCGCCGGGGTGACGGGGCTCCGGATGAGGTGTAGACCACTGTCCCGAGAAGTGGACACGCCCGAATTTTTCGGCGATTGTTATGGTTCACCAAGAGATGCTCTGGTGATAACCATCACAGCCATTGTCCGCTGTTTTCCTGTGCGTAACACGGGGCCACCCCCATGAAACCGTGCCCCTTTAGCCTCGCAGAACGGCAGCGATCCGAAAAGACGACGAAGGAGCCGCGCATGGTCCCCACGATGGTCCTCGTAGCCGACGACTCGCGTGACGCCCAACGACGTGAGGCCCTGTGCGGACTGGCCGAGGCGGTGGCCGGCCGGGGGGAGGCGCCCGTCGCGGCCGCCTTCGGCAGCCCCGACGAGGTGGCCGCCGCACTCCGCTCCGTCCGCGGGCCCAAGGTGGTCGTGCCGGCGTTCGTCGCCGGAGGCGACGTCGCCAGCGCCCACCTGCTCTCCCGCCTCGGCCTCGGCGGGATGCCCGACGCCTGCCGCACCCCGCCCCTGGGCGCGGTGCCCTCGATCGTGGCCGACCTGGCCGCCCGCCTGTCCGACTCCGGGTGGGGGAGGGGGGACGGTGTCGTCCTGGCCGCCGACGGCACGACCGGCACCGAGGAGCGCCAGGTCGTGATGGACGTGGCCCGCATGCTCAGCCGCCGGCTGGGCTCCCCGGTGCAGGTCGGCTACCTGCGCACCTGGGCGCCGTCGGTGTTCGACGCGGTCGACCGGCTGCGCCGCGACGGCCACGAGAACGTGGCGGTCGCCGCCTGGAGGCTCGTCGACGGGCCCGACTTCGACCTGCTGCGGGGGCTGGACGTCACCGCCATCACCACGCCGCTGTGGCCGTCGGAACTGGTCGTGGACACCCTGCTGGCCCAGCACCGGGCCGCGAAGGGGCGGCTCGTGTGAGATGTCCGGAACGACCGCGCGGACCTCACCCGAGGTGACATGATGACCCCCGAGGGCGACGGCGTCGGCGGAACGGGAGAACGCCCCGGCGAGGGGACGGCCGCGGGCCGTTACCCCTCCGACGGGTCTGGGTATGGGCCTTGAGGGCGGGAACTCCCCGCACCCGCGGCACGGCCCGGACCGCGCCCGCGCCCACGGAGCGCGCGACCGCCCGGAACGCGTCCCCTCCCCGACCCCGCGGCCGGGACGCGGGGGCGCGTACGACCCGGTGAACGGCCCGGAGCCCCGGACACGCCCGCGCGTCGGAGGCTCGACCCCGGCAGGCAGCGACGTGAGCGGACCGAAGGTGGATGTATGAACGACGTCACTACGCAGTTCGTCGACGACCGGCAGCGCCGTCGTCTGGAACGGCGCTTCGGCGTGCACGTGGGCGAATGGCTGGCCGGACTGCCCGCCGTCGTGGACGAGCTCGCCACCGAGTGGCGGCTCACCGTCGAGGGCGCGGCGCCCCACGGCCGCACCTCCGTGGTCCTGCACGTCCTGGGCGCCGACGGGCGCAGGGGAGTGGTCAAGCTCTCCCCGGACAGCGGCCTGGCGGTCGCCGAGGCCGGGCTGCTGCGCCTGTGGGAGCCGACCGGGAGGGTGCCGCAGGTCTGGGGGCTGGACCCGCGCCACGGCGCGGTGTTCATGGAGCGCGTGGAGGGCGACACCGTCGCCGCCCGGGGAGAGGTCCCGGAGATGGAGACGGTCGGGGCGCTCATCGCCGACCTGCACGCGGCCGAGGTGTCCCGCGAACGGCGCCAGGAGCTGCCGCCGCTCACCTCCCGGGTGCAGTTCGTCTTCGACCTGTGGGAGCGCGAACGCTCCGAGGGACCGGCCGGCGAGGTCGTCCCGGCGTCGGTCATGCACCGTGCCCGCGCCCTGGCCCGCGACCTCGCCAACGGCCGCGAGGGGGGTGTCCCCCTGCACGGAGACCTCCACCCCGGCAACGTCATCGACGGGGGAGAGCGCGGCCTGGTCGCGCTGGACCCGCGCGGCTGCCTGGGCGACGGCGCCGTGGACGCGGTGGACTGGGCGATGTGGAAGGCCGGCGACAGCGGGGAGGTGGAGCGACGGGTGTCCGTCCTGTCCCGCGTGATGGACGTCGACGCCGAGCGCATGATGCTCTGGGTGCGCGCCTTCGCCCCCTGCCTGGCCGTCTCCAAGATCAACCGGGGGCACCTCGGCGCCGACGAGTTCGACCTGCTCATGGGGCTGGCCGCGGGGGACCCCGCCCCCGCCCGCTGATCGGGGCCGGGGCGGGCCCCGGCCGGCCCGGGGTCAGGTCGTGTTCTCGAACCGGTACCCCCGGCCCGCCTCCGTGATGAGGTACCGGGGCCGGCCCGGGTCGGGCTCCAGCTTGCGCCGCAGCTGAGCCATGTACACCCGCAGGTAGTTCGTCTCGCTCTGGTAGGCGGGCCCCCACACGTCGTGCAGCAGGCGGCGCTGGCTCACCAGCTGACCGGCGTTGCGGGCCAGGATCTCCAGGATGTGCCACTCGGTGGGGGTGAGCCGCACCTCCTCGCCGCCGCGCACCACACGCTTGGCGCCCAGGTCCACGCTGAAGGAGTCGGTGCGTACCACCGGGGCCTCCTCCGCGCGCACCGACCGCCGCTCGGCCGCCCGCATCCGGGCCAGCAGCTCGTCCATCCCGAACGGCTTGGTCACGTAGTCGTCGGCGCCCGAGTCCAGGCAGCGCACCTTCTCCCCGGCCGAGTGCCGCGCCGACAGCACGATGATCGGGACCTGCGACCAGCCGCGCAGCCGCCGGATGACCTCCAGCCCCTCCATGTCGGGCAGCCCCAGGTCGAGCAGGACCACGTCGGGGTTGTGGTCGGCGGCCAGCCGCAGCGCGGCGGCCCCGTCGGCGGCGGTGTCCACGTCGTGCCCGCGCGCCCGCAGGTTGATCGTCATGGCCCGGATGATCTGGATGTCGTCGTCAACGACCAGGACCCGCATCGGCCCCCCTCGTGCTCTCGTCGTCCGTGCCGCCGGTACCGGTCGCGGCCCCGTCCCCGTCCGGGTCCACCGCTCTCAGGGTGAACACCATCGTCAGCCCGCCGCCGGGGGTGTCCTCGGGGGTGAGGGTGCCGTGCATCGCCTCAACGAAACCACGGGCCACCGCCAGTCCCAGCCCCACCCCCGTGCCCTGTGGCGCGTCGCCCAGGCGCTGGAACGCCTCGAACATCCGCTGCTTGCCCTCGTCCGACACCCCGGGGCCGCGGTCCACCACCCGCAGCTGCACCTCGTCGCCGTGGGTGCTGGCCGCCACCAGGACCGGGGTGCGAGGGTCGGGGTTGTGGCGCACCGCGTTGGAGACCACGTTGGCGACCGCCCGCTCCAGCAGCCCGGCGTCGGCCACCACCCGGGGCAGGCAGTCGGGGACGTCCACGGTGACGGCGTCGTGCGGCAGCCCCAGCAGCGTGATCGGGACGACCTCCTCCAGGCCCACCGGGCCCAGCTTGGGGCGCACGCTGTCGGTGTGCACCCGGCTCATGTCGAGCAGGTTGTCGATGAGCCGGTTGAGGCGGTCGGTGGACTCCTCCACGGTCTCCAGCAGCGCCTCCCGGTCCTCCTCGGTCAGCGTGATGTCGGTGGCGCGCAGGCTCGACAGGCTCGCCTTGATCGAGGTCAGCGGAGTGCGCAGGTCGTGGGAGACCGCGGCCAGCAGGGCGGTGCGTATCCGGTTGCCCGCCGCCTGGCGCCGGGCCTCGGCCGCGTCCCACTCCAGCCGCTGGTGCTCCAGGGCGATCCCGATGTGCGCCGCGAACGCCCGCAGCACCCCCCGGTCGGCCGCGGGCAGCACCCGGCCGCGCAGCGCCAGCGCCAGGGTGTCGGAGATCGACACCAGCACGTCCGCCTCCTCGGGGGAGTCGGCCGCCGGGGTCCCGACCCTGTGCACCGGCCGCCACCGTTCGCCGTCCAGCGGCCCGCCCTCGTCGTCGCCCCCCTCCCCGGCGGAGGCGTCGACCCGTTCCAGCAGGGTCGCCGACCGCTGCCCGAAGGTCTCCCGGATGCGCCGCAGCAGCGCGTGCAGGGGCTCGTTGCCGGACAGGACGCTGCCGGCCAGCAGCGTCACCGCGTCGGCCTCGGCCCGGGCCCGCGCCGCCTGCGCCGACCGGCGGGCCGCCATCTCCACCACGATCGCCACCAGCGTGCCGACCAGGGTGAACGCCACCAGCGCCAGCATGTTGTCCACCGACACCGAGGGCCGCCCGTGCAACGGCGACAGCAGCGCGGTGAGCAGGATCGCGCTCCACAGCGCCGAGACCAGCGCCGGGCGCAGGCCGCCGACGGCCGCCGTGGACACGGTGATCAGGAGCAGCAGCATCGCGTCGGAGGCCGGGCCGCTGTCGGTGAACGGCGGCAGCGCCAGCACCAGGGACATCAGGGTGGGCGCCAGCAGGGCCAGCGACCAGCCCGCCAGCCTGCGGTGCTCGCCCAGCCCGCGCCCCGGCGGCGGCAGCGGCCAGCGCCCGCTGCCCACCTCCTCGTGCGTGACGATGTGCACGTCGATGTCGCCGGACTCGCGGGCGACGATGGCTCCCACGCCCGGCCCGAACATGTACTGCCAGGCGCGCCGCCGCGACGAGCCCAGCACGATCTGGGTGGCGTGCACCCCGCGGGCGAACTCCAGCAGCCCTGTGGGCACGTCGTTGGCGACCACCTGGTGGTAGGTGCCGCCCAGCTCGGCGAGCAGCCGCCGCTGCCGCAGCAGGTCGTCGCCGGGCGCCCGGGAGATCCCCTGCGGGGGGACCACGTGCACGGCCAGCAGGTGGCTGGGCTGGGGGTGGCCGCCCCGGGAGCGGGCCGCCACCCGGGCGGCGCGGCGGATCAGGGTCTCGCCCTCGGGCCCGCCCGTCAGCGCGACGACGACCCGCTCGCGCGCCTCCCAGGTGCGGCGGATCTCGTGCTCGCCCCGGTAGCGGGCCAGTCCCGCCTCCACCTGGTCGGCGGTCCACAGCAGCGCCAGCTCGCGCAGGGCGGCCAGGTTGCCCTCGCGGTAGTAGTCGGCCAGCGCGGCGTCCACCCGCTCGGCCGGGTGGATGTCGCCGTGCGCCATCCGGCGGCGCAGCTCCTGGGGGGTGACGTCGACCAGTTCGACCTCGGCGGCCCGGCGCACCACGTGGTCGGGGACGGTGCGGTCGGGGCGGACGCCGGTGATCTGGTGGACGACGTCGTTGAGCGACTCCAGGTGGTGGATGCCCACGGTGGACAGCACGTCGATGCCCGCCTCCAGCAGCTCCTCGACGTCCTGCCAGCGGGTCGGGTTGGGGGAGCCGGGCGGGTTGGGCCCGGCCAGGTCGTCCACCACCGCCAGCCGGGGCGCCCGGGATATCACCGCCGCGGTGTCGACCGACCCCGAGGGGTGGAGCGGGACCGACTCCAGCCGGGAGAGCAGCTCCGCCGTGCGCTCCCGCCGGTGCGTGTCGACCGCCGTGACCACCACGTGGACGCCGTCGGCGGCCCGGCGGCAGGCCTCGGCCAGCGCGCCGTGCGTGGTGCCGACCCCGGGTGCCGAGCCCAGATAGATACGGAGTTTTCCTCGTCCCACGGCATCCATTGTCGTGCCGCGGGAACGCTCCGTGGCCGGTATCGGTCGGAAAACCGGGCCCTGTGGGGCGGGAGAGGCGCACGATCCGTGAAAACCTGTGACAGCGCTTCGTGCACCGCACGGAACGCCGTGTCATGGGCGCGCCCCCGCGCCCGGGACCGCCCGGACCCGCCGCCCCGGCGGGATGCGTTCCCGCCGGGGGCGGGTATCCCCCTGGGAGGCGGTCCCCGCCGCCCCCGCCAACGACGAAACCCCCGGTGAGGAGGTGCGGCGCCGATCCGCCCGGAACGGCGCCGCGGAACCGATGACGTATCCCCCCGACGACCGCTCCTTCCCCGGCCCGCCCGGCGGTCCGGCCTTCCCGGGCCCGCCCGGGGTCCCCGGTGTCCCCGGCCACGGCCCGCCGCCCGGTGCCGGCGGCGGCCTCCCGCCCGGCCTCCCGCCCGGCGGACCGCCCCCGGGCCCGCCCGGCGGGCCGCCCCCCGGACCGCCGCCGCGCCGCTCCCGCAAGGGGGTGGTGATCGCGGCCGGCGCCGTCGCGGGGGTGCTGGTGGCCGGACTCCTGGGCTTCGCGGTGTGGGAGTCGGCGGGCGGCCGCCCCTACGCCGAGCTGGCCTCCTGCCGCGACGTGCTGCCCGTGCAGGTGGTCGACACCGTCCCCGGCGCCGACGGCGCCCGGGCCGAGGGCGAGTTCGTCACCATGGACGAGCAGGAGTGGTACTCCGACGACGCCGAACTGGAGGAGGCCGGCTACATCGGCCAGCTGAGCTGTTACGTCTCCGACGACGGCGAGGAGTGGGGGCTGGTCGTCAACGCCTCCCTGTTCGACCACGAGCGCTCCCGGGAGTACTTCGAGGACACCGTCCAGGAGATGGAGGACCGGATCGGCGACCTGGACCGCGGCCGCGACGACGAGGACGTCCTGGAGTGGGCGCGCACCCCGGCGGGCGACGGCGGGATCGTGACCCTCCACGACTACGACGGCGACCGGTCGGCGGTCGCCGCCTTCCAGGACGTCAACGTGCAGGTGTACGTCCACTACACCGTCCCCGGGGACGTCGACGACGCCGAGGCGATGGAGTTCATGGAGGACTTCTCCGGGCAGCTCCGCCGCCGGCTCTCGCGCACCTCGGAGAGGGCGTGACGGAACGCCGCCGGGGCGCGGGCGCGCGGGCGGTCCCCGCGCACCCGCGCCCGGTCAGTCCCGCGCGTCCGGGATGAGCTTGCCCGGGTTGAGCACGCCCTCCGGGTCCAGCGCCGCCTTGACCGCCCGCAGCACCTCCGCGCCCAGCGGGCCGATCTCCGCGGCCATCCACGGCCGGTGGTCGGTGCCCACCGCGTGGTGGTGGGTGATGGTCCCCCCGTTCGCGACGATCGCGTCGGAGGCGGCGCGCTTGGCGCCCTCCCAGCGCGCCAGGGGATCCCCGCCCGCCGCCGTCGCCACCGTGAAGTACAGGGACGCCCCGGTCGGGTAGGTGTGCGACACGTGGCACATCACCACGACCCCGCCCTCGTCCCCCTCCAGCGCCGCGGTCAGGGCACCGGTGACGGCGGAGTACAGCGGCAGCAGGTCGGTCCAGCTCGCCGCGGTCTCCAGGGTCTCGGCGAGCACGCCCGCCGACAGCAGGGTGTCGCGCAGGTAGGGGGAGGAGAAGCGGTTCTCCCGCCAGTGCGCCACCGGCCCCGCGCCCAGCGGGGTGCCGCCCGCCCGCGACAGCACCTCGCACACCGCCGCGGAGCGGGCGGCCACCTCGGCGGCGGTGCCCTCGAACCCGAGCACGGCCTGGCAGCCCGGCCGCGCCTCGTGCCCGCCCAGGGCGGCGCCCACGAACGTCTCGGACTCGTCCAGGATCCGCGCCATGGTGGGCCGGGTGTCGGACTGGGCCAGGGCGCGCAGGGCGTCCACCCCCGTGGCGAAGTCGGGGAACGACCACGCCTCGTCCAGGACCGTTCCGGGGAGGGGGCGCACCCGTACGCCGACCTCCGTGATCACGCCCAGCGTGCCCTCCGAGCCGAGCAGCAGCCGGCGCAGGTCGGGCCCGGCCGCCGACGCCGGGGCACCGCCCGCCTCCAGGGTGCCGCGCGGGGTCGCCGCGCGCAGCGACACCACCATGTCCTCGAACCGGCCGTACCCGGAGGACGCCTGGCCGCTGGAGCGGGTGGCGGCGTACCCGCCGATGGTCGCGTACTCGTGGCTCTGCGGCAGGTGGCCGAGCATCAGCCCGTGCCGGGCCAGCAGCTCCTCGGCCGCCGGTCCGCGCACGCCCGCCTCCAGGACGGCGGTCATCGAGGTGGCGTCCAGGGAGACCAGCCGGTCCAGGCGGCGCAGGTCCAGGGCGACGACGGAGCCGAAGCGG
Organism: Nocardiopsis sp. NPDC006139; assembly: GCF_040614155.1. Classification (NCBI taxonomy): domain Bacteria; kingdom Bacillati; phylum Actinomycetota; class Actinomycetes; order Streptosporangiales; family Nocardiopsidaceae; genus Nocardiopsis; species Nocardiopsis sp. NPDC006139. The sequence continues at coordinate 34,636 of NZ_JBEXTT010000004.1, read as the reverse complement.
CCGCGCAGCGGGGTCAGCCCGCCGACGACGCTGGTGCCGCCGCCGAAGGGCACCACGGCGATCCGCTCGGCGGAGCAGACCTCCAGCAGCCTCTGCACCTCGTCGTGGCCGGCGGGGTAGAGCACGGCGTCGGGCGCGGGGTCGGCCGCTCCCGACCGGCGCAGCAGCAGGTCGGGGGTGCTCTTGCCGCCCGCGTGGCGCAGCCGGGCCGCGTCGTCGGTGCGGACGTGCTCCCCGCCCACGACCGCGGCCAGCGCGGCGCGGGCCCGTTCGGTGAGGGCGGAGGGCGCCAGCTCCACCGCCTCCTCGGGGACGGGGGGACGCTCGTCGAGCCGGGCGCGCAGCACCTGGGCGATGAGGTCGCGCAGTCCGGGGTCCAGCTCCCGGGCCCTGGCGGGGTCCCCCCAGGCGAACCAGCTCATCTCGGGGGCGGTGCGGGGTGTGGTGTCGTCAGCCATGCTCTACAGTTTTACATATGGCGTCAAAACGTAACGTTGAAGACAGCATTCTCGACGCGGCCCGCGCCTGTGTCGTGGACTTCGGGGTGCGCCGCACCACGCTGACCGACGTCGCCCGCCGCGCCGGGGTCAGCCGGCCGACCGTCTACCGCCGCTGGCCCGACGTCACCGCCCTGGTCGCGGACCTGCTCACCCGGGAGCTGCGGCGGATCCTCCTGGAGGAGGAGATGGCCGCCGAGCACGACCTCGCCGAGGAGAGCGTCCGGGTCCGGCTGGTGCTGCACGCGGCCGGGGTGGCCCGGGCGATGCTGCGCCACCCGCTGTTCACCCGCATCGTCGACACCGAGCCCGAGCTCATGACCACCTACACGTTCCAGCGCCTGGGCACGAGCCACCGGGCCGCCCTGGAGATCCTCGAACCCGTGATCGCCCAGGGGCAGGCCGAGGGGTCGGTCCGCGCCGGGGACCCGGCGGTGCTGGCCCGCCTGGTCATGGTCACCGCACAGAACACCGTGACCTCGCGCCACCTGTTCGCCGACCTCCTCGACGAGGAGGCGCTCGTCGACGAGCTGGCCACCCTCGTCGACGGCTACCTGGCGCCCTGACCCCCCGCGCACGCCGTTCCACATCCCCCGGAAAGGACCGCTCTCCCATGAGCAGCAGCACCTCCCTGAACGCCGCCCGCCGGTCCGCCGACCTCGCCGCCCTGGAGGCCGGGGCGGGGATCGACGTCCTCGTCGTCGGCGGCGGGGTGACCGGCGCGGGCGCCGCCCTGGACGCCGCCTCCCGGGGACTGTCCACCGTGCTCGTCGAACGCCGGGACCTGGCCTTCGGCACCAGCCGGTGGAGCTCCAAGCTGGTCCACGGCGGCCTGCGCTACCTCGCCAAGGGGCGGGTCGGCATCGCCTACGAGAGCGCCCGCGAACGCGACCTCCTCATGCGGACCACCGCCCCCCACCTGGTGCGCCCGCTGCCCATGGTCGTCCCCGTCCACCGGGACCTGGGCGGGCTGCCCGGCGGGCTGCTGGCCCGGGCCGGGATGGGCATGGGCGACGTGCTGCGCCGCCTGGCCGGGACCCCTGCCTCGGTACTGCCCCGCCCCCGGCTGCTGGACGCCGCCCGCACCCGCAGGCTCCTGCCCGGGGTGGAGGCCGAGGGGCTGCTCGGCGGAGTCCTGACCTTCGACGGCCAGCTCGTCGACGACGCCCGCCTGGTGCTGGCCCTGGCCCGCACCGCCGCCGGGCTGGGCGCGCGGATCATCACGCGCTGCTCGGCCGAGACCGTCACGGCCGACGGCGCGGTACTGCGCGACGAGGAGACCGGCCGCCCGCTGCCGGTGCGCCCGCGCGCCGTCATCAACGCCACCGGGGTCCACGCCGACCTGCTCGACCCGGGAATCCGGCTCAGCCCCAGCCGGGGCAGCCACCTGGTGCTGGACGGCGCCGTCCTGGGGCACCCCAGGGTGGCGCTCACCGTTCCGGTGGAGGGGGCCCCGGGCCGGTTCGTCTTCGCCCTGCCCCAGCCGGACGGGCGGATCCTCCTGGGCCTGACCGACGAGGCCGTCGACGGCCCCGCCCCGCACGTGCCCGAAGTCCCCGAGGAGGACGTGGACTTCCTGCTGCGCCAGGCCAACCGGGCGCTGCGGACGCCGATCCGCCGGTCGGACGTGCTGGGGGCGTTCGCCGGGCTGCGCCCGCTGCTGCACGGCGACGCCGACAGCGCCGACCTGTCCCGCGAGCACTCGGTGACGGTCGCCCCCAACGGCGCGGTCACGGTGGTCGGCGGCAAGCTCACCACCTACCGGGCGATGGCGCAGGAGGCCGTGGACGCCGCGGTGTCCCGGCACCGGCTGCCCGCCGGTCCCTGCCGGACCCGGACCCTGCCGCTGGTCGGCGCCGCCCCCCGGGAGGAGCTGGACGCCGTGGAGGCGCCGCGCCGCCTGGTCGCCCGCTACGGGACCGAGGCGCCCGCGGTGCTGGCCGAGGCCGGGGGCGACCCCGCCCTGCTGGAGCCGGTCGCCGCCGGGATCACCGGGGCCGAACTGCGGTTCGGGGTGCGCCACGAGGGCGCGCTGGACGCGGACGACCTGCTGGAACGGCGCACCCGGATCGCGCTGGTCGACGCCGACCGCGCGGCCGCGCGGCCGGCGGCCGAGGAGGCGCTGGCGGCCGGGGCCTGAGGCCGGGGGAACGGCCGGTCCGGCGGCGAGGGCGCCGGGCCGGCCGCGGCACCCTCCCGCGGGGCGGCGCGGGAGGGCGGCAGAGGAACGCGCCACACCGACATCCCCTGTCCCACAGGGGCCGGATCGCGTATGGTCATACCGGTCCCGCGCCGCCCGTCCCCCGCGGTGCCCCGGACGCTCCCGCAGCCGCCCCCTCTCACGGTTCGCCTGCCCACTGAGCCGCCCGCCCAAGGAGTCAGCCATGCCCTCACTCGTTTCCGTGCCCGCCCTGGCCGAGGCCGAGGACACCGTCCTGGCGGGGGTCCCGGACGAGTACCGGCACTACTTCAACGGCCGCCCGGTGCCCTTCGTCAAACGGCACTGGGAGTTCCCGGGCCGCGCCGCGAACATCCCGCTGGCGCGCGCCTTCCTGGACACCTGCGCGGCCGCCCGCGACAGCGACTTCCGCTACCTGTTCGCGCTCCTGGGCACGGAGCTGGCGACCAACGCGATCAAGCACAGCAGGTCGGGGGAGGAGGGCCAGACCTTCGTGCTGCGGGTGACGCGCACCCCCACCGGGCTGACCCTGGTCTGCCGCGACAACGGCACCCCGCACGACGGCCCGCTGGCCCCGGTGGCCCCCACCGCCGACCGGCTCACCGCCGAGAACGGCCGCGGCCTGGCACTGGTCGACAGCTTCGCCACCACCTGGGGCGACAACGGCCATCCCAGCATCCGCAAGGTCTGGTTCCACCTCGCCTACGACATGACCGGCAGCTCCTGGCCCGCCGCCTGACCCCGCCCGCGCACCCGACCCCGGCCCCGACCGGGGTCTTGTCATGTCCGAGGGCGGCGTGGGAGCATACCGGCCAGTAGGTCGGATGTGACGCATCTCACCGGAAGGCGCGAATCCGGGTGTCCGTCCGGTGCTGCGCCGCACCGTCACCGAACGCGGTCCGCGACCCCCGTCCACCGAGCCGCACCCCCGGCGGCCCGACCACGAGGAGCCGGCCCCCTTGGACTCCACCATCGCCACGATCGCGCTCCCCGCCGCGCTCGCCATCATCATGCTGGGCCTGGGACTGAGCCTGACGGTCCCCGACTTCACCCGGCTGGCCCGCATCCCCGGCACCGTCGCCCTCATCCTCGGCTGCCAGATCGTCCTGCTGCCGCTGGTCTGCTTCGGCCTCGTGCTGCTCTTCAGCCCGCCGCCCGCCCTCGCGGTCGGCATGATGCTGTTGGCCGCCTCGCCCGGCGGCACCACCGCGAGCCTGTTCAGCCACCTGTTCCGCGGCAACGTCGCGCTCAACATCTCGCTGACAGCGCTCAACTCCCTCACCGCGCTGTTCACGCTGCCCCTGATCACCAACCTGTCGCTGGCCTACTTCATGAGCGGCGGCGACACCCTGGGCCTGCAGTTCGACAAGATCCTCCAGGTCTTCGCGATCATCCTCGTCCCCGTCGGCATCGGCATGCTCGTCCGGGCCAAGGCGGAGCCGGTCGCGCGGAGCCTGGAGAAGCCGGTCAAGATCGCCTCGGTGTTCGTGCTGCTGGGCGTCGTGGCGGTGGCCATCTACCAGGAGCGGGAGAACATCGGCGACTACATCGTGGCGGTGGGCCTGCTGGTGCTGCTGTTCAACATCGCCAGCCTCACCATCGGCTACTGGGCCCCGCGCCTGGTCGGCACCGGCCGCCCCGAGTCCATCGCCTCCTGCATGGAGATCGGCCTGCACAACACCACGCTGTCCCTGGCCATCGCGCTCAGCCCGGCGCTGCTCGACAGCAGCGAGATCGCCGTCCCCTCGGCGGTCTACGGCGTGCTGATGTTCTTCACCGCCGCCGCCACCGGGGCCCTGCTCGCCCGGCGCGCGGCCCGCGAGGACGCCGCGGCGGAACAGGCGTCCGCCTGACCCGGACCGGGGGCGGCCCGGCCGCCCCCGGAAGGGCCCTCAGTACCCGGTCGACCCGTCGATGCGCTCGCGCAGCAGGTCGGCGTGCCCGTTGTGGCGGGCGTACTCCGCGATCAGCTTGACCAGGCCCACCCGCAGCTGGGTGGGGCCGCCCCGGTCGGCGTCGGCCCCCAGCGCGTCCAGCGGGGAGCCCGCGGTGATCCGCCGGGCGTGCGCGACCTCCTCCCGCCACCGGGCCAGCGCCTGTGCCGGGTCGCCCGCCAGGTCGTCGAAGTCCTGGTCGGGGTCGTCGTCGGAGTAGTACAGCAGCGGCAGGTCCTCGCCCGCGAAGCGGATGCGGAACCACCACCGCTCCACCCCCGCCAGATGGCGGAGCAGCCCGTGCAGGGACAGCGTGGAGGGCGGGACCGCCCGCAGCGACAGCTGCCCGGCGGTGAGCCCCGCGCACTTGGCCTCGAAGGTGGCGCGGTGCCAGTCCAGGTGGGCGGTGAGCACCTCCCTCTCGTCGCCGGCCGAGGGCAGGGGAGGGCGGTCGGCGGACATGGGCTGTGACAGGTTCTCCGGCGGGATGTGCTCCATGCCGCCAGCATCCCGCGGGACGGGGACACTCCGGCCCGCCGACGGCCGTTTCCGGGTGCACGCTGTAGTGTCCGGTGCGCTCCGCATGCCCCAGACTGTCGGGTGAACGACGGTGCGGGCGAAGGAGGACGGCGGATGGGCGCGACGTGGGCGGCGGTCGGGAGGGCGGCCGGGTACCTGGTCGTGACACTGGGTGCGGCCCTGGTGTCACTGGTCATGCTGCCGCTGACCGCGGTCGCGGCGCTGACCGCCCCGATCGGGCGGCTGGGCCTGCTGCCCCTGTGGGTGCGGACGGTGGACGGGTGGGCCCGGTGGCACCGGGCGCGCGCCGCCCTGCTGCTGGGCGCCCCCGTGCCGGAGGCGCCCGCACCGGAGACGCGCCCGCGCAGGCTCCTGCGGGCCCCCTCCACCCTGAGACTGGGCCGCTGGCTGCCGGTCGCCCCCCTGCTCGGGCTGCCCTTCGGCCTGCTGGGCCTGACCGCCGTACTGATGCCGCCCGCCTCGCTGCAGTTCCCGTTCTGGTGGGCCCTGCCCGGCGAGACGACGTTCCTGTGGCTGACGGTGAACGACCCGGTCACGGCCGCGTGCGCCACCGCGGGGCAGCTCGTCGGCGGACTCGTCCTGCTGCGCTGGGCCCTGGTCCCCGCCGCCCGGGTCCACGCCCGGCTCACCCTGGCCCGGCTGACCCCGTCCCGCGCCGAGCTGCTCGCCGCCCGGGTCGACGAGCTGAGCCGCACCCGCGCCGACGTGGTCGACTCCCACGGGGCCGAGCTGCGCCGCATCGAGCGCGACCTGCACGACGGCACCCAGGCCCGCCTGGTGGCCATCGCCATGCAGCTGGGCGTGGCCAAGGAGGCGCTGGCCGGGCACCCCGAGGCCGTCGCGATCATCGAACGGGCCCACGAGGGCACCGAGGAGGCGATGACCGAGCTGCGCGAGCTGATCCGCGGCATCCACCCGCCGGTGCTGGCCGACCGCGGCCTGGTCGGGGCCCTGGACTCCCTGGCCGGGCGCACCTCCGTCCCGGTGCGCCTGGACGCCGCCGACCCGGGGCGCCTGCCGGCGGCCGTGGAGACCGCCGCCTACTTCGTGGTCACCGAGGCGGTGACCAACGCCGTCCGCCACGGCTCGCCGACCGCGGTCGACGTGTCCCTGTCCCGGGAGGGGGACGTGCTGCGCCTGCGGGTGGCCGACGACGGCCCCGGCGGGGTGGACGAGGAGCGCGGGACGGGCGTGCGGGGCATCCGCCACCGGGTGGCGGCCCTGGACGGGACCGTGCGGGTGTCGAGCCCGGCGGGCGGCCCGACGGTGGTCCGCGTGGAGCTGCCGTGCGGATCGTGATCGCCGAGGACAACGTGCTGCTGTCGGCCGGGCTGGAGGCCCTGCTGACCGCCAAGGGCTTCGAGGTGGTCGAGGTGGCGGGCGACGCCGAGGCCCTGACGGCCGCCGTGGACCGGCACCGGCCCGGGCTGGCCCTGGTGGACGTGCGCCTGCCGCCGGACTTCCGCGACGAGGGGCTGCGGGCCGCGATCGCCCTGCGGGAGCGCCACCGGGACCTGGCGGTGCTCGTGCTGTCGCAGTACGTGGAGCGCCGGTACGCGGGCGAGCTGCTGGCCGACGGCCGCGGCGGGGTGGGGTACCTGCTCAAGGACCGGGTGGGCCGGGTCGGGGAGTTCGTGGACGCCCTGCACCGGGTGGCGGGCGGCGGCACCGTGATGGACCCGGAGGTGGTGGCCCAGCTGCTGGTCCGCCGCGACGGCGACCCGCTGGAGACGCTCACCCGGCGCGAGCGCGAGGTGCTGGCGCTGATGGCCGAGGGCGCGGACAACCGGGAGATCGCCGCACGGCTCGTGGTCGGGGACAACGCCGTGCACAAGCACATCGGCAATATCTTCGCCAAGCTCGGACTGGCCCCCGCCGACCCCGGGCACCGGCGGGTCCGCGCGGTGCTCGCCTACCTCGACGGAGGGCGGCGGTGACCGCTTCCGGACCCCGGTGACCGGCTTCGGCCCGTGAGGGCGAAAGGAGGGGGAAGGCGGGGTATCTTCGGTCCTTTCAGTGGGAATCAGGACTGCATCCGAGTCGTCCCACGCGCCGGAAGGAGGGGTCGAGTGCCCTCCCGGAACCGCATACCCCTGACGCGCACCGTCGCCGGCGTCTACGTGCGCAGCATCCGATACACCTGCGGGGGCGGCCACTTCGCCGCGGCCTGGGCGGAGGCCGAGCCGCTGCCCGCCGGGGCCCCCGACGGCTTCGTGTTCGACGCCGCGGTGCCGCCGCGCGGCCCGCGCGGCGAGCGGATGCCCCCGGAGCTGGCCCGCGCCTTCGCCGAGGGCGCGCGGCAGGCCTGGACGCCCCTGACCGCCGAGGAGGCCGAGGAGTACGGTCCCGACGAGGGGCCGCCCCCGCTGGCCGCCCTGGTCCGGCTGGTCGACGCCCGCTGGCACGCGGAGGACTCCACCCCGAGGGCCTTCCGGGTGGCCGGCGCCATGGCCGCGCGCGAGATCTCCCGCTGCGCCGTGGAGGGCGGCCTCCCGCGCCCGGTGCTGCGCAGCCGCCGGGAGCCCTACCTCCCCTGGGAGCGCGGCCTGGTCGTGTCCGTCGGGGACTGACCGCCGGGCACACCGGGGGCGGGGGTGTGCGCCGGGGCCGGGGCGTCACTCGGCCGGGGCGTCCTGCCCGTCCTCGTCCTTGTCGGCGGTGAGGGCGTCCACCGCCACCGCGACGCTGAGCGCCAGCACCGGGTCGCCGCCGAGGTCGGAGCGGTGGGTGTTGACGTCCACCGCGTAGGTGTCGCGGATGCGCAGCAGCTTGCGGGAGATGTGCGCGATGGTGCCGTGCTCGTCGGAGACCACGTACTCCTTGCCCGGGAAGTCGCCGGTCACCTCCCACTCCGGGCCGCCCTCGATCTCCACCACGAGCTTCTCCTTGAGCGGGTCGAAGAGGCGCTCGCGCACGGTGGCCACGGTCTCGCCGTCGCGCTCGATGCGCATCTGGTCGCGCACCTTGAAGAGCTTGCGGCGGATGGTGGTGAGGACGTTGCCGTCGGTGTCCTCCAGGTGGAACGTGGTGCGGATGCGCAGGGCCTTGCCGTCGATGTGGTAGACCTTCTCGCCGTCCTCCGTGGTCACCCAGAAGTCGTCGCCGATGTCGAAGAAACGTTCGCGTACCAGGAATTTCATGCCCCCAACCTAGAGGGCCGCGACGCGGCGCACCAGGGGCGGGGGCGGCCCTGTGGACGGCGGTCCAGGCGGGCCGCGGGTCAGCGGGCCGGGCGGGGCTCCAGCTCGCGCAGCGCGGCCACCAGGGGGGCCAGCTCGGGGGTGGCCCCGGCCTCGGCGAGCGCCTCGCGCAGCACCCGGTCGTGGGTGGGCCGGGCGTGCTCCAGCAGCCGCTTCCCGGCCGGGGTGAGCTCGGTGTAGATGCCCCGGCGGTCGTCCGCGCACAGCACGCGCGTGAGCAGCCCGCGGTCCTCCAGTCGGGTGACCAGCCGGGTGGTGGCGCTGTTGGAGAGGGCGGCGGCGCGGGCCAGCTGGCGCATCCGCATGTGCCAGCCGTCCTGCCGGTCGAGGGCGTCCAGGACGGTGTACTCGACCACGGAGAGCCCGTGCTCCTCCTGGAGGGCGCGCTCCAGGGCGTTCTCGATGAGGGAGTGCACGGCGGCGAGGGTCCGCCAGCCGTGGGCCCGGATCTCGACGGCGTCGTCGGCGATGCCCATGTGCAGCCTCCCGGTGTCAGAGGCCACAGGATACCAGCTTGCGCAGGTAGAGAGCGCGTGCAACTATTTTAGTTGCGCCTGCAACTAGTGCATGCGCAACGTTCCTTGTCTCCGAGTACCTCCGGGGAGCACTCCTCATGCCGCTCGCGCTCTACGCCCTCGCTCTCGGGGGCTTCGGCATCGGCCTCACCGAATTCGTCATCATGGGCCTGCTGCCCGAGGTCGGCGCCGACTTCGGCGTCACCCCCGCGGTCGCCGGGTACCTCATCTCCGGCTACGCCCTGGCCGTCGCGGTCGGCGGCGTCGGCCTGACGGCGCTGCTCCACCGGGTTGACCGCAAACGCGCCCTGCTGCTGCTCATGGTCCTGTTCATCGCGGGCAACGCCGTCTCCGCCCTGGCCGCCGACTACGGCGTCATGATGCTCGGCCGCGTCATCGCCGCCCTGTGCCACGGCGCGTTCTTCGGCATCGGCGCGGTGCTCGCCTCCCGCATCGTCCCGCCCGGCCGCGGGGCCGCCGCGATCTCGATCATGTTCGCCGGGCTGACCACCGCGAACGTCCTGGGCGTCCCCTTCGGCACCTTCCTCGGCCAGGCCGCCGGGTGGCGCGCCACCTTCTGGGCCATCACCGCCATCGGCGTCGTCGCCTTCGTCGGCATCCTCGCCCTGGTGCCCGCCGTGCGCGAGGAGTCCGGCCCCGGCGGGCTGCGCTCGGAGTTCTCCGCCTTCCGCAGCCTCCAGGTGTGGCTGTCCCTCGCGGTCACCGTGCTCGGCTTCGGCGGCATGTTCGGCGGCTTCACCTACATCGCGTTCACGCTCACCGAGGTCAGCGGGTTCTCCTCCGGGGCGGTGCCCTGGCTGCTCGTGCTGTTCGGCGCCGGGCTGTTCGCCGGCAACCTGCTGGGCGGCCGGGCCGCCGACCGCGACCCGGGCCGCACCCTGGTCGGGCTGCTCGCCGCCCTCACCGCGGTCCTCGCCGTGTTCGCACTGGTCGCGCACGTCCCCTGGGCGGCCGTGGCCGCGCTGCTGCTCATGGGAGCCCTCGGGTTCGCCACCGTCCCCGGGCTCCAGTCGCGCGTCATGGGGTTCGCCTCGGCCGCGCCCACGCTCGCCTCGGGCGCCAACATCGCCGCGTTCAACGTCGGCAACGCGCTGGGCGCGTGGGCCGGAGGACTGGGCCTGGCCGCCGGGTTCGGGTACACCTCCCCGCTGTGGACCGGAGCGCTCATCACCCTGGCCGGCCTCGCCGCCATGGTCGCCGCCACCCGGCTGCCCGGCGGAGAACACGCCCGCCCGTCGGCGGAGTCGGACACCGAACGTCACCGCGAGGGGGCACGATAGGACTGCACCCCGAACGGAAGGGCCCACATGAGCTGGCACACCCGCCCCATGGCCGCGCTGGACTTCGAGTCGACCGGACTCGACCTCGCCACCGACCGGATCGTCACCGCCGCCCTGTGGCGCATCGACCCGGCCGCCGGCACCAAGGAGAAGCTGTCCTGGCTGGCCGACCCGGGTGTGGAGATCCCCGAGGAGGCGACCGCCATCCACGGCATCACCACGGAGCACGCCCGCCAGAACGGGCGGCCCGCGGTGGAGGCGGTCACCGAGATCGCCGCCGCGCTGGAGAAGGTCGCCGCCGACGGGCTGCCGGTGGTCGTCTACAACGCGCCCTACGACCTCGGGCTGCTGTCCGCGGAGCTGGAGCGCCACGGCCTGTCCTCGGGGTTCCTCCGGGAGCTGCGGGTGATCGACCCCCTGGTGCTCGACAAGCACACCGACCCCTACCGGCGGGGCGGCCGCAAGCTCACCGACGTGTGCGCCCACCACGGGGTGCCCCTGGACGAGAGCCAGGCGCACGGGGCCGCCGCCGACGCGCTGGCCGCGGCGCGGCTGGCCTGGCGGCTGGGCGCGACCCACGAGGAGCTCGCGTCCCTGGACCTGGACGCCCTGCACGCCGCCCAGGCGGCCTGGAAGGCCGAGCAGGCCGCGTCCTTCCAGGCCTACCTGAGGCGCGGACGCGACCCGGAGGCGGTCATCGACGGGAGCTGGCCCCTGGCGGCGGGCTGACGGGCCGCGGGCCGACCGGGGGACAGGCCGGGGCGCCGGCCGGCCGGGGCGCGGGCCGGGGGCCGCCCCCGCGGGCCACCGCCCCTACCGGTCGCCGCCGGACCGGAACCCCGGAAGGTGCGCGAACGCGTAGCGGATGTGCTCCTCCACCAGGTCCGCCGCCAGCTCGCCCCGACGCGCCTCGACGGCCTCCATGACCCCCCGGTGGTGGCCGCGCAGCACCTCCGACGTGGCCGGCCAGTCGGCGGCGCCCCGGAAGCCCTCCAGCACCCGCTGCTTCATCGACTCGCGGATGGCGATGGTCATGTCCGCGACCAGCCGGTTCCCGGCCGCCTCGGCGATCGCCACGTGGAAGCGGGTGTCGAACTCGTTGAACTCCTCACGGCCGAGCGCCGGGTCGTCCATGGCGTCCACCAGGGAGCGCATCAGAGCGAGGTCCTCGGCGGAGGCCTCCCGCGCGGCCAGCGCGGCACTGGTGCGTTCGAGCATCACCCGCGCCTCGATGACGTCGACCATCGGGAAGCTCGTCAGCGCCACGTGCAGCCGCAGCATCCGGGTGAGCGCGCCGCTGGTCATCGCGGTGACCACGGTGCCCGCCCCCTTGCCGGAGCCGACCGAGGAACTGACCACCCCGTGCGCCTCCAGGGTCCGGATCGCCTCGCGCACGGCGGCGCGGCTGACCTCCAGCCAGGAGGCGAGCTCGCGCTCGGGGGGCAGGTGGTCGCCGACCCGGAGAGCGCCGCTGACGATCTGCTCCTCGATGCGGTCGACCACGAGCTCGTAGGCCCGGCTGCGGGGGACCGGCCGCCAGGCCGGTTCCGCCCGGGGCGCATCGCCCGTACTCGCCTCGTTCACCCCGGCGGCCCTCCGCTTTCCCCTCGTCGCGTCGCGGTGCCGTCATCCTATGGGCCGAACCCCCGCCGCGGCCCTCCGGGAGACCCCGCACCCGAGGCGCGGAGCGCCCGGCACCCCGCCGTGCGACGCGCGGCGGACCTCAGCCGGCGGCCCGCTCGACGACGCTCCGCACGGCCTCGACGGCGACCCCGGGCTGGTCGACGTGGATGTAGTGGCCGCTCTCGGACGCGGTGGTCAGCCGGCTCTGCCCGGAGAGCTCCAGCCACTTCTCCTGCCCCTCGGCCCACACGCGCTCCAGCTCGTCGCCGTACTCGGCGATCTCGCCGAGGTAGGGGACCCCGTGCCGGACCACCTCCACCGGGACGTCCCCGGCCGAGCGGACCAGCGGATCGCTCTCGATCACGAGGCTCTCCGGGTTCTCCCCCTCGAACACCGCGATGTTCTGGGCGCGCACCTCGGCGCCCTCGCCGGTGGCGGACTCGGGGATCACGCCGGTGATGTCGTCGAGCATCGTCGGCGACGTGGCGTCCAGCAGCACCAGGCCCCCGACCCGCTCCGGGTGGTCGGGGGCGTAGCGGGCGGCGATCAGCCCGCCCAGGGAGTGCCCGACCAGGACGGCCGGGGCGTCGGGGGAGACGTCGTCGAGGACGGCGGTCAGGGTCTCCCCGCTGTCGGCGATGGTCTGGGGGCCGCTCGGCGGGTCGCTCTCGCCCTCGCCGAAGCGGTCGTAGGAGCAGACCCGGTCGTCCTCGGCCAGGGTCCGCTGCAGGTCGGCCATGGTGTCCAGCCCGTCTCCCATCCCGGCCATCAGGACGATGACCGGCCGGCCGTCCGCCGGGGCGCCCGAGCAGGAGACGTGCACGGAGCCCCCGTCGACGGTGAGCGTCTTCGAACCGGTGAACAGCTCCCCGTCGGTCATCACCTCGTCCGCGGCGGACTCCAGGTCCTCCCGCACCTCGCCCAGCCCCTCCTCCACGTCGGACGCCACCCCGCAGCCGGTGAGGCCGAGGCAGCACAGTGCGGTCAGGGCGGTGGCGCGGACGATACGGGACACGGTGGCCTCCGGGGAAGGGAACGGTACGGTGGACGAACAGCCGACACGCTACGGATCCGGCGGCCCGCCGGTCATCACCGCTCAGAGGGCACCTGCGCGTAGCTCGCACGGGGGACGCGGCCCGGGGCGTTGCGTCACAGCGCCACTACACTGCACCGGTGACCAGACTCCGGCACCCCCTCCTCCTGTGGCGGCGACTCGACGTCACCCTCCGGGACCTCCCCCTGGGCCTGCTGCTCCTGGCCGCCTCCCTCCTCCCGGCACTGCACCACCACGGAACCCAGGTCGGCGGCGTTCCGGACCGCCCCCTCGACGCCCTGGGCCTGGCCGTGGCCGCCCTCCAGTGCCTGCCCCTGGCCGGGCGGCGGCGGTGGCCCGCCCCGGCCCTGGCCCTGGTGGCGTGCGGCTTCGCCCTCGACCAGCTGCTCGGCTACCACCTGGTGGCGGGCACCGCGCTGCCCCTCGCGCTGATCAGCGCCGGCGCCCACCTCGACCGGTACCGGCGCACCACCCTGCTGGCGGGCACGGCGGCCTTCGCGGTGCTGGCGGTCGCCCTGACGCGGGTCGGGACGGGCGAGCCCCCGGCCGAGTGGGCGATGTTCTACGCGGCGCTGGCCCTCTCCTGGGGGATCGGGGCGTGGCTGCGCTCCACCCGCGCCGCCGAGGCCGAGCGCCGCCGCCGGGTCGCCGAGGACACCCGCGCCGCCGAGCGCGCCCGCATCGCCCGCGAACTCCACGACGTCGTGACCCACCACGTGACCGCGATGGTCGTGCAGACCGAGGCGGCCCGCCACCTGGCCGCGGCGCCCGAAAGGCTCGACGGGGCCCTGGCCGCGGTCGCCGGCACCGGCCGGCAGGCCATCGGCGACCTGCGCCGCCTGCTCGACGTGATCGACCCCGGACACACGGGTCCCCCTTCCGGCGAGGGGCTGCTCCCCCTGGTGGAGCGGACCCGCCGGGCCGGGCAGCCGGTGGAGTTCACCGAGGAGGGCGCGCGGGACGCCCCGCGCGGCGGCGCCGGCCTCGTCGCGCACCGCGTCGTCCAGGAGGCCCTGACCAACGCCCTCAAGCACGCGCACGGCAGCCGCACCACCGTCCGCGTCCGCCACCGCCCCGAGGAGATCACCGTGGACGTCGGCACCGACCGCTCCCGGTCCGCCCCCGCCGCACCCGGCGGCGGGCGCGGCCTGGCCGGGCTGCGCGAACGCGTGGAGGACCTGGGCGGCGACTTCGCCGCCGGGCCCCGGCGGGACGGGGGCTTCGCCGTCCACGCGCGCATCCCCGCGCCCGCACCGGCGGGCGGCCGGGAATGAGCGCGCCGATCCGGGTCCTGGTCTGCGACGACCAGGTGCTGATCCGCACCGGGCTGGCCACGATCGTCGACGCCCAGCCCGACCTGGAGGTCGTCGGCGAGTGCGCGGACGGCGCGACCGCGGTCGAACTCGCCGGACGGCTGCGCCCCGACGTCGTGGTGATGGACGTGCGCATGCCCGTGCTCGACGGCATCGAGGCCACCCGCCGGCTGGCCGGCGCCGGGGTGGAGCACCCCGTCAAGGTCCTCGTGGTCACGACGTTCAACCTCGACGAGTACGTCTACGAGGCGCTGCGCGCGGGCGCCAGCGGCTTCCTGCTCAAGGACGCGCCGCCGGAACGGCTGCTGCACGGGATCCGGACGGTGTCCTCCGGCGCGGCCCTGCTGGACCCCGACGTCACCCGCCGCCTGGTGGGCGAGTACGCCGAGCGCATCAGGCCCTCCCGCACCGACCCGGCCGACTCCCCGCTGACGCCCCGCGAGCTGGAGGTCCTGCACCTGCTCGCGGAGGGCCTGTCCAACGGCGAGATCGCCGCCGCGCTGTTCATCAGCCAGGAGACCGTGAAGACGTTCGTCTCGCGCATCCTGGCCAAACTCGGCCTGCGCGACCGCGTCCAGGCCGTGGTCTACGCCTACCGCCACGGCCTGGTGTCGTGAGACCGGGTGCCGTGGAAGGACCCGGTGCCCTGGAACACGAAAGGCGTCCCGAAGGACGCCTTCTCGCCTGGTCAGCGGGGTGAACCCGCTGGTCCGTCTTGTGTGCCCCCTGCGGGGCACACGGCAGATGGGAACGCGCGGCTGGTCATCGAGCAGACCGTGGAGCTGCCCGAGTACGGGCGAGGTGTCCGTGTTAACGGGCAGGGTGGTGAGCGGTGATGACGCAGTCCCGTTGGTCGCGGTGGATCACCATCGCCGCCGTGCTGATGCTCGCGGGTATCGCGGCGGTGGTGTCGTACTCGCACATGTACGAACTCGCCTTGCGCCACGGCGAGCCGGAGTGGCGTGCCGCCCTGTTCCCGCTGTCGGTGGACGGCATGATCGTCGGCGCCTCCATGACGCTGCTGAGCGACGCCCGCCACGGCCGCAAGGGCGGTCTCCTGCCCTGGACCCTGCTGATCATCGGGTCGGCCGCATCGTTGGCAGCGAACGTCGCGGTGGCCGACCCCACGACGTGGTCGCGGATCATCCACGCCTGGCCGAGCTTCGCGCTGATCGGTGCGTACGAACTGCTCATGCGCGAGTTCCGCACGGCGGCCAGGAGCGTACGCACTGCTGACGCAGAGCGTACGCACGAACATCCCGTTCCTCTCTCCGAGGGCGAACAGGCGGACGATCCGGGACTGTACGTCGTCCGCGAGCAGCACACGGACGCAGCGAACGGAACGGCATCGACTCGCGCTATGCCTGCTGAACTCCAGGTGCGTGCCTGGCGGTGGGCTCTGGAACATCAGAGTCGGCACGGCTCGTTGCCCACGGGCGAGCAGATCGCGTCCGCCTTCGGCCGAAGGCCGAGGTGGGGGAGGCTGGTCAGCCAGTGGGGACGCCAGGGGCGGTTCGACGACGCTCTGCTGAGCCTCGGAATCCGAGAAGACGAATCTGAGCCAGCGTTGACGATGGAGAAGCCATGAGTACCACCGTGTCAAGGTGGTTCGAGTGTCGCGGCGATCTGCGATTGAGGTCGTTCGTGCAGTTCAGAGGGTTCCGTTGAGGAACCTTCACGGCGGTTGGGAGCCGTTCCCCCGTCTCCCAGAAACCTCCCACCACCAGTCGGACCGCTCCCCGCACTGTGGGGGTTCCTCGATCGCGCGAGGAAGAAGTGATCTTGATGGAGCCCTCCCTGTGGTCACGAACGGTGACCATCGCCGCATATCTTCATCGAATCAACGACTCAGAACACTAGGGGTTGAGTGTGTGGGGGGTCTGTGTCCTCCGTTCCACAGAAGCATCGTGGACAGCACATAGATGACGAGCAGCCCGAGGTTGAACGCCGCTCCGCTCAACCAGGTCGCCACCGGCTCAGGAGAGACGGAGGCGATCGCCGTGCCGATGGCCAGCAGCGAGACCGGATTGGCGACCAGGACGAACCAGCGTGGCCACGCGGTCCCCCCGAGCGCGATCCGCACGCCGAGGCCCAGTAAGGCCAGGCCGATCGTCACGATCGGCAGGGTCCAGGCGATCACCAGGACCTCGTGGAATCGCTCGCCCAGGGCGAGGATCGCCTCGTGGGCCCCTGAAGGGGTGGTCAGCAGGGTCTTGTAGACCATCCCGATGTAGTAGTAGGCGGCATGGCCCAGCGGTGTCCAGGCGAAGCCGCACAACAGTAGGACGAACAGGGGCCAGGCCCACCAGCGGCCAGCCGGCAACAGCCCGCGGAACAGGTGCCAGGTCCCGGCGAGGTAGAAGACGACGCTCACGTTGGCGACGAGAACGCCCGCCGCCAGTCGGGTTTCGGAGGACGGCAGCATCATGGCCGCCTTTTCCGTGTCGACCCGGTCCGCGTAGGTGTCGAGGACGAGCGGGTAGTCGGCCACGGACGCCGTCGCGCCGATGAGGAGCACGTCTCCGAGGATCCACATGATCGCGCCGATCACCCCGGCGACACCCGTCAGGCGCAACCATCGGAGTGGGGTGCTGTTCTTCTTTCCTGCCTGATTCATAGGGGGCACGGGTCGTCTCCTCAACTCATCGTCCACTCGGGTTGTGATCGACTTCTGCCGATGCATGTTGCCCAGGGGTCCTGTGGTCAGGGGCGGTATCCCTGGGGCTCGGCCACCAACGGCATTGGTCGACCTCTGATTGACCAAACATATCAACGTAAGTTAGTTTGTTGGTATGTCCTCCGACTCCTGTGAACTCCTCTGCCTCGACCTGCCCCAGGCCGAGGCGGTCCGCGCCCTCGTGCCCGCCGACGACGAGATCCGGCCCGCCGCCGAGCGGGCCAAGGCCCTGGCCGACCCCACCCGGCTGCGGATCGCCCGCGCCCTGGCGGTGGGGGAGGAGCTGTGCGTGTGCGACCTGGCCTGGGTCTGCTCCTCCTCGCAGAACCTCGTCTCCCACCACGTCCGGCAACTGCGCACCGCCGGACTGGCGGCCTCGCGGCGCGACGGCAAGCTCGTCATGTACCGGCTCACCGACACCGGCCGCGCCCTGCTGTCCCTCCTGCTGCCCGAGGCCGACCCCGCCGTGAGAGAGGGCTGAGCCGTGTCCGACCTGTGCTGCGGTGACGACGGTGCCCCCGAGCCGCCCCGGAACCGCCCGCCACTGGACCTCGCACCCGCCCCCGCCGCCCAGGGGTCGGCCCCGGACATCCTCACCCATGAGCTCGCCGAGGTTCTGGCCATTGCCAACGGCGTCCGCACCAGCCGCCGTGAACGGATCACAGCTTCCGCCTCCGTGCTTCCGGGCACGGAGATCGATCTGGTCGGAGGGCGGAGATGAGCGTCATAGCACTCCTGATCTACTTGACCGGGCTGGTCCTGGCGTTCGGGGTACGCACCCTCACAGCCTGGCGCGCCACCGGCGACACCCGGTTCCGGCGCCCCGACACCAGGCTGTTCACCGCGGCCTGGTGGGGAACGGGCCTGTTCGTTTTGGCTTTGCTCCTGGGACTGGCGGCGCCCCTGGCAGTGATCGCCACCGGCTCCGACTCCCCGCCCCTGGCCGGATGGTCGGGCATCGTGGTCATGGCGGCCGGGCTGCTGCTGGTCCTGGCCGCCCAGACGGGGATGGGTGATTCCTGGCGGATCGGGGTCCAGGAGAACGAGCACACCGAGTTGGTCATCGGAGGGCTCTTTGCACTCGCACGCAACCCCATCTTCACCGGCATGGCCGCCGTGCTCATCGGCCTTGCCCTGGCTGTGCCCGGGATCCTGTCCGCGGCGGCCCTGTTCGCGTTGGTCGCCGGGATCCAGGTGCAGGTGCGTCTGGTCGAGGAGCCGTACCTGCTGCGCACCCACGGTGCCGCCTACCGCGCCTACGCCGCGCGCACCGGGCGCTTCGTACCCCTGCTGGGACGGCTGGCACCCACCGACGACACCGAGGAGACCCGATGAGTGAAGGATGCTGAGCTCCCTCGGAGGGGGACCGCGCGGCGAAGATCGCCCCGGGTGTGATCCTCATCGTCGGCGTGGTCACGCTCGGCGGGGTCGCCTACCTCTTGTGTTGTGCTCACCAGGGTCCTGTGAACCGGATCCGTCCGCTCGCGCCGCCTCCCTTTCCGGGGCCTGGCCGATGCCCGCCCCATCCATTGTTCGGGGAAACCGGACTGTGCCCGATTCTGAATAGTCCCAGGGTTCCTGACGTCCGTTCCGGGTCCGGAATTGCTGTATTGTCGCATCCGTGCCCGATCCCTGTGCGAAAGCAGCGCCGCGGTCCCGGATGAGGATCGTCGTCTCGCTGCTGCTCGTCATCGGGGCGGTGCTCATATCCCTGTGCCACCCGTGGGAACAACCCACCGAGCCGATCGCCCCCGTCGTGGTCGAGGCCCTCCAAGAGTCGGACGGCCACGGACCCGCAGCCGGTTTCGTAACGCTGGATGGTCACTGCGGGGAGAAGGGTGAGAGCGTAGCCGACCAGCGTGGTGTTTCCTTCTGGGGGCCGGTCCTCCTCGGTAGTGGTGTCTTCGGATTCCTCCGGCTGCCGCTCCCTCCTCGTGCCTCCTCCGCCTCCATGCGCACGCATCGGTGGCGGACCCCTGCGCCGCTCGGCGGTGTCCGTGCTCTCGTGTCCTTGTGCGTTCGGCGGGTGTAGACCGACCCCTGTGCCCGTGCGGCCCACCCGCTCTCTGCGGCAGGGGTCCCACACCGACGGCACTCCGCTGATCCGTCCGTTTTCGTCGCGCCCGTACTCAGCGTGAACGCATACGGCGGTTCACCCAGGAACACTGATTCGTTCATCTGAAACAGAGCGATCCGATCCACCCGTTTCTCCCACGGGGTCGGACCGCCGTTCAGCGACCCTTTTCTCCGTGCCTCAGGCGCGGAATCGAAAGGCATTCCATGCAGAAGAGAAAAAACTCCGGTCCCCGCCGTCGCCTCCTCTGGGGCGGTGCGTTCATCGCCTTCGGAGGGGTCCTCGCCCCGACGGCGGTGGCCAACGCCGAACCCGAGCCCACCCGCGAAGAGGTGGAGCAGCGGATCGAGGAGCTCCTGGAGGAGACCAGCACCCTGGTCCAGGACTACAACGAGGCCGAAGAGGTCTTCGAAGCGGCCGAAGCCGAAGTGGACGACCTCGAAGGGCAGATCGGTTCGGAGGAGGAGGTCTACGCCGAACTGCGCCGGTCGGTCGGGGAACTGGCCAGCACCAGCTACCAGTCCAATGACCCTGACTCTGTGGCCGCCGCCCTGTTCGTCGACAACCCCTCCGAGATCTTCGAGCAGGCCGCCGACCTCTCCTACCTTTCGGAGGCTAGCCGCCTGCGTTTGGAGGACTTCGCCGAGAGCGACGCCCGGCTCATCGCTCTCAAGGAGGAGGCGGATATCGCCTACGGCGAAGCCGAGGAGCAGTTGAAGGAGGTCGAGAAGAACAAGGAGAAGGCGGAGGAGGCCCTTGAGGAGCAGGAGGAACTGCTCGCGGCCTTCGACGGGGACGACCCGACGGCCTCGGGTGAATCACCGAACGGGCCGACGCCCGCGTACACCGGGTCTGCCTCGGGCAACGCGCGCACGGCCATCGACTTCGCCTACAGCAAGATCGGTGTGCCCTACCTCTGGGGCGGAACAGGCCCCAACGGCTATGACTGCTCCGGCCTGACCCAGGCCTCCTGGGCCGCGGCGGGTGTGAGCATCCCCAGGACCACCTACAGCCAGTGGGAGCTGCCCAACGCGGTGGCCTGGGAGGATCTCCAGCCCGGCGACATCCTCTTCTTCTTTCCCGACCTGGGCCACAACGGCCTCTATGTCGGCAACGGCATGATGGTCCACGCCCCCAGCAGCGGGAAGACCGTCTCCGAGGTCCGCCTCGCCGACTACTGGGCCGCCCAGTTCGTCGGCGCCCGCCGACCGTGACGTGCTGGTGAGGGGGTCGGCCGACCCCCTCACCAGCAGTCGGGCAGGATACCCGGCTCGACCGGAGCCGCGGCGAACAGCCCTTCTCGAATGGCCGGAACCATCACGAACCGGGCGCCGTCAACCGCGGGTGGGACCGGTCGGCTCCCGTTCCACCGGGGGAGCCGCGTACCAACCTGCGCGTCCCAGTAGCCAGACCACCAAGGCGCACACGGCGCCGAACCCGGCGAGGCAGAGCCACACCACGGCCGCCGAGACGGGTGGGTCCGCGTCGAGTCCCGCACCCACCACGAGGTTCCCCACGGTGATGCCGATCCCCGAAACGGTGTTGTACAGGCCGTAGTGCAGGGCCACGGACCCCTTCCCCGCCAGCCGCACCACGGTGTCCATCTCGAAGGGATAGGCCAGCATCGTCCCCAGTCCCAGCAGGCCCACCGTGACCGTCCCCGGGGCCGTGACCACGGCCAGCGCCAGGAGCGGCGATCCGATTCCACGGGCCGCGTCGACCGCGACCGGCGAGAGCAGCATCGGCAGGAAGGCCGCCGCCATGATGAGCACCCCGCCGGGCAGGGCCTGTTCCGGGCCCCAGCGCCGCTGGACCCAGGAGGCCAGCCGCACCTGGCCCGCGATCGTCACCAGGGCCGAGACGACGAACAGCGCGGCGACCGCCACCTGCCCGTGGACGGCATCGAGTCCTCCGGCGATCACGGCCTGCCGCGTCGCCAGGGGCAGGGCCAGGTAGACCTGGAAACCCAGGACGTAGGATCCCGCCATCGCCAGGGAGATCACCAGGAACCGGGTGTCGGCGAAGACCTTCCGGGTATCGGCGAGTACCCCCGGAGGCCGGACGTCGGCGGACTCCCCGCCGGCCCGACCGCGGCGTGGCAGGGCCAGGGCCTGGAGCACGGTCAGGACCAGGAACAGAGCCGCTGCTACCACCGCGACCAGTGAGAAGTCCACCGCGATGAGTGCCATCCCCACCAGCGGCCCGGCCAGCGAACCCACCTGGTAGAACACGTTGAACAGGGCGAAGGCCTCCACCCTGCGCTCGCCCGCGGCCTGCGCGAGGTAGGCGCGCACGGCCGGATTGAACAGGGCCCCGGCGAACCCGGTGGCCGCCGAGGCGAGCAGCAGCACGATCAAGGAATCGGCGAAGCCCAGGGCGGCGAAGCCCACCGTGCGCAGGACACACCCCGCCATGATCGCCGCCTTGTACCCGAACACGTCGGCGAGGCCGCCCCCGATGAGGAACATCCCCTGCTGGCAAAGGTTGCGGGTGCCCAGGACCAGGCCGACGGCCCACACCGCCATGCCGACGCTCTCGGTCAGGTGGAAGGCGAGGTAAGGCATGAGCATGAAGAACGCCGCGTTGATGGTCAACTGGTTGAACATCAGGAGCCGTACACCACGGTCGAAGGACCGCAGCCGTGTCCACATGGTGGTCATCGCCGCCCCTGCTTCGCCGTGTCCGCCGTCCCGGCCTTCCCGGAGTATGCGGGGATCGGGATCTTGGTGCACCGCGTCCAACCGGTGGCCGCCTGATCAGAAGGTGCGGTGATCTCGTCCGGTTCGTCGGGCGGCTCCTGTCCGAGCAGCCCGTGCTCCTCGCAGTAGTCGTCGTTGAAGACGGTGTCGAAGTAGCGTTGGGGGCCGTCGGGGAAGACGGCCGCGATGCGTTCGGTCTCGGGCCGCGTATGTGCGAGCCAGCGGGCGACGGTGGCCACCGCGCCCACGCTCCAGCCTCCGCTCGTGTAGTGGGAGGCGGCCAGGGTGCGCGCTCCGCGGACCGCCTGGGCCGGATCGATCCAGTGGACCTCGTCGAAGGCGGCGTGGTCGACGTTGCGCGGCACGATGCTGCTTCCCAGCCCCCGCATCAGGCGGGAGGAGACCGGTTGGCCGAAGATCCGCGAACCGACAGAGTCCACGCCGACGACGGTGAGGCCGGGCAGGAACCGGCGCAGCTCCCGGGCCACGCCTGCGGAGTGACCCCCGGTCCCCACACTGGCCACCAGGATGTCGATGCGCCCCAACTGGGCGATGAGCTCCCGCGCCAGGCCGCTGTAAGCACTGACGTTGTGCGGATTGCCGTACTGGTCGGGACAGTACGCGGTCGGGTCCGCGGAGAGCAGGGCGTCCACCCGGTCCCGTCGGGCCCGCTGCCACCCGCCCGTCGGGTGGGGCGTGTCGACGATCTCCAGGGTGGCACCGTAGGCCTTGAGGAGCCGCAGCATGAGCGGTTCCATCTCCGGGTCGGTCACCACGGTGACCGGGTGGCCGAAGGTGATGCCGGCCAAGGCCAGGCCCAGGCCCAGGGTGCCGCTGGTCGATTCCACGATACGGGCCCCGGGCCTCAGGGCCCCGGCGGTACGGGCCCGCTCGATCATGTGCAGGGCGGGCCGGTCCTTGATACCTCCGGGGTT
This sequence comes from Nocardiopsis sp. NPDC006139, assembly GCF_040614155.1. Classification (NCBI taxonomy): domain Bacteria; kingdom Bacillati; phylum Actinomycetota; class Actinomycetes; order Streptosporangiales; family Nocardiopsidaceae; genus Nocardiopsis; species Nocardiopsis sp. NPDC006139. The sequence continues at coordinate 12,095 of NZ_JBEXTT010000004.1, read as the reverse complement.
GTGGCCTTCGAGTTTGGCCCAGAAGCCGCGCCGGGGGCGGCAGTAGGGTTCCCCCACCCACAGGACCGGGGTGTTGCCCACGGTCCCGGCCGGGGTGTGGCGGACGGCCGTGGCCGGGATGGCCAGGAACTGCGCAGGGCTGGTTTCGGGCACGGTCGTGCCCGTCGTGTCGGTGTGCATGGTCGTCTCTCACGTGACCGCACCACCCCCTGCCCCCCGTTGCCGGGGATACGCGGGCACCGTCTCGGACGGGCTCCCGCGGGGGCTGGCGCTGCGGATGTCGAAGGGCGCTGGCGGTCCTGCCCGGGCCGGGCCGGTGGGACCGGTGAGAGCTCCTATATGCGCCACACACAGAGGGCGGACTGCGGTGGGTCGCCGGTGCGGCGGCGCCGCATGCGCCGGGTGTTGTGCCCGCGCACGGCGTACGTGGGGACGGAGGGCCACGGGTCGACGTCCAGGGCCGCGACGACCGGGACGGTCAGAGGCGGGAAGGCGTGATCGTGGGGGCCGCGCTCCTGGGACGTGCCCAGTTCCGTGCCGCCCTTGTGGTGGTCCTCACAGGTGTCCCCGTGGGTCGCCGAGGAGGGATCCTCCGACCGCTCGGAGAACCAGAGGGACGACGTCTGCGCCACCGGTCCCTCAGGGGTGCCGTGCCCCGCCGCGCACAGCAGGTGAAGGACGGCGGCGAGCACCAGCAGCACGGGGAACGCCCTGTGCCGCCGCAGTGCTGCCGCCGTATGCCTCACACGGGAATGCTACTCAAAGTGACCCTCTGATCGCGGGTGTTCTCCATGGTGTGGCGGGGGTCACCGGGGCAGTGGTCCCGGCCATCGGTCAGGCATAGGAGTGCAGGCCGCTGATCATGTAGTTCACGACGAAGAAGTTGAACAGGATCGTCGCGAAGCCCAGCACGTTGATCCACGTCGCCTTGGGCCCGCGCCACCCGCCGGTCGCGCGCGCGTGCAGGTAGGCGGCGTAGACGACCCAGGAGATGAACGACCAGACCTCCTTGGGGTCCCAGCCCCAGAAGCGGCCCCAGGCCTCGTCCGCCCAGATCGACCCGGCGATGATGCCGAAGGTCCACAGCGGGAACGCGAACAACACGAAGCGGTGCGAGATGCGGTCCAGCAGTTCGGGGCTCGGCAGTCGCCCGGCCACCCCCAGAGCCTCCTCGCCGCGGGCCTGCTTCGCCTGGGCTCCGTACGACGCCAGGTAGGCGAGTCCGGCGACTCCGGAGACCATGAAGGCGCCCCCGGAGACGATGGCCGCGGTGACGTGGATCGGCACCCAGTAGGAGTCCAGGGCCGGAACCAGGGGGCCGGGGTCGATATAGAGCCACTTGACGCCGATGCCCAGCAGGATCAGCACCGGGACCAGCACGAACGTGCCCAGGAATCGGGCCTGGTAGCGCCAGGAGGCGTAGAGCAGACCGCCGACGGCGACCAGGCACATGGCCACCACGAACTCGAACATGTTGCCCCAGGGCCAGCGGCCCGCCGCCACGCCCCGGGCGATGATCTGGGCGATTCCCATGAGGAAGCCCAGCCCTGTGAGGCCCAGCGCGATCCCGCCCATGACGCTGCGCGGTGCGCGGGCCCGGCCCTCCCCGGTCCGCACGTCGACGTCGATGCGCGTGTCGTGTCCCTCGACGGCACCTGCGCCGACCGGCATCAGCCGTCCCGCCCTGAGCCTGGTCCGCCGCCCGTAGGCCGCCTCGGTCGCGAACAGGAACAGGGCCGCGGCGTAGGTCACGATCATGGCGATGACCAGGGTGTCGCTGAGGGAGGCCATGGTCTCGTTCACGACCATGTCGGTGGTGTTCGTCATCGGTCACTTCCTTCCCGGGGGTGTTGATCGGGTGTGTTCAGCACGGGGTGCGGGGTCCCGTTCCTCGGGTGTTCGAGGTGTGCGACGAGGCGTCGGGTGATCTCGTGGAACTCAGCGTTGTCCCCGGCGGCCTCGGTCTTGCCGAGTCCGGCCAGCTCCACGCGGGTTCCGCCCTCTCCGTCGGCGGTCGCGCGCACCCACACCCGGCGGGGGCGTACGAACAGGGTCGTCAGCAGGCCGACCACCGCTGCGGCGGCGCTGGCCAGGGCGGGCAGGCGGGCCGCGTCTCGGTTGCTCTGTAGCGCCACGTAGTCGCGGACCCCGGTGAAGGTGACGGTTCCCGAGCCGTCGGGCAGCTCCCAGCTGTCGCCGACCGCGAGGACCGGGGATTCCCCGATGGGGGCCATACGCGAGGTGTCGAGCCGGTAGACCGACTGCGCTTCGTCCATCCCCAGGTCACCGCGGTAGCCCTCCAGGGTCACCCGCGGGTTCCGCGGCGCGGGGAAGTCGGAGACGAGCTCCCCGTCGGGCGTCTCCTTCGCACTGGGCAGGAACACTCCGCTGAAGCCCAGCCCCTCGGCTCCGGTGTCGGGGACCTTGACGACCCCGTCCGAGGTGTAGGAGACGGTGTCGCGCGACAGGAACGGCACCGCGCGGTCGAAGACCAGGTCGCCGTCGGCGTTGCGGACCTCGAACACCGGGGCGTAGCCGTGCCCCAGGAGGTAGACCTGCACACCGCTCACGTCGATCGGGTGGTTGACCTCCAGCCGGTGAGTCCGCTCCGGTTCCCCCGGAGCCCCGGTATAGGTCATGTCGGCGACGAAGGAGGCCGCCTGGCCCCGGCGCCGCTCATCTTCGATGAAGGCGGCCTCGAACTCCCGCAGGTGCAGGGTGAAGGGGGCCATGTCATCGGTGTCCGTCCAGAAACCGGGATAGATCGCGTCGTAGGACGGCAGGGCGTTGGCGAATCCGTCACCCTCGACGATGAGCATGTTGCCCCGGTAACCGAAGAACGCACCGGCCGCCAGGCACACCAGCAGGCCGAGCAGGGCGACGTGGAACAGGACGTTCCCGGCCTCGCGCAGGTATCCGGTCTCGGCCGAGAGCGAGTCGCCGTGGCGGTCCGCCCGGTACCGGCGCAGCGCCCGCCGGGCCCGCGTCAGGACGATCTCGGGCGGGGCCGACGTGGTGAAGCGGGCGGAGTAGGGCATCCGGCCCAGATTGCGGGGCGTGGGCACCGGCCGGACCCGCACCGCCCGGGCGTGCACCAGGGCGCGGGGGACGACACAACCGGCCAGGGAGACGAAGAGCAGCAGGTAGACGGCCCCGTACCAGGGTGAGGCGAAGACATCGAAGAGGTACAGGCGGTCCAGCCACACCGACAGTTCGGGGTTGTCCTGCCGGTAGGCGTTGACCTGGTCCATGCTGACGACGTTCTGGGGAAGGATCGACCCGGGGATCGCCCCCAGCGCCAGGAGGAACAGCAGGATCAGGGCGGTGCGCATGGAGGTGAGCGTGCGCCAGGCCCATCGCGCCCACCCCGAGAGGCCGAAACCGCCACCGCTCCCGTCCGGGGAGGCGGCGGTCCGCGGCGGGTCCGAGAGGTGCGTCGCCATGTCAGATCACCGTCCGGAAACCCGCGGTCCACCCTTGGGCGATGACCGTCAACTCGGTCCACAGGCCGGTGACCATGGCCAGCCCGATGAGGACCAGCATCGCGCCCCCGGCGACCATGATCGTCCGCGTGCGTCGGCGCAGCCATGTGAACGCGGTGAGCGCGCGCCGGTAGAGCACCGATGCAAGGATGAAGGGTGCGCCCAATCCCAGGCAGTAGAACAGGGACAGGAGCATGCCCCGCCCCACCCCGCCCTCGGTGAACGCCAGGGACTGGACCGCCGCCAGGGTCGGTCCGATACACGGTGTCCAGCCCAGGCCGAAGAGGATCCCGAGCAGCGGCGCCCCGGCCAGACCGGCCCGGGGGACACGGTGGAACCGGAACTCGCGTCCCATCCCCGGGACCAGCCCCATGAAGGCGAGCCCGAGCAGGATCGTCAGCGCGCCCAGAACGCGGGTGATGGGCTCGGTGTAGTCGATGAGGAGGTCGCCCAGCCAGCCGATGAAGCCGCCGACGGAAACGAACACGAGGGTGAACCCGGCCACGAAGAGCAGGCTGCCGAGCACCATCGTCCGGCGGTTCCGGGTGAGGTCCTCATCGACCTCTTTCACAGCGGGTCCGCCCGAGGTGGTGCCGACGCCCCTGCGACGCCCGGCCTCGGCCCCGCTCATCCCCGAGACGTAGGACAGATATCCCGGGACCAGGGGAAGCACGCAGGGGGACAGAAAGGACACCAGGCCGGCGGCCAGGGCCAGCGGGGCGGCCAGCAGCAGCGAACCGCCCAGGACGGCGGAGCCGATCGGGTCCATCACCGCCCACCCGCCTCGGAGGCCTCCGCGGTCGGGCCCGGGGAGGGCGTGGCCTCCTGGTCGGCGGCACGTGGGCGTTGTGCCGGGTCGCCGAGCCCGTACTCGACGACGATCGGGTCCAACAGGCCGGTGAGCTGGCCGTAGGTGGTGGCGCCGATGACACGGGCGGCGATGCGGCCCTCGGGGTCGATGACCAGCGTGCTGGGGATCGCTCTGGGCGGAACGGTGTCGCGGAAGGCCTGGGTGATCTCGCCGGGCTGGTCGTACAGGCTGGGGTAGGCGACCTCCTGGGCCTTCGTGTAGGCGCGGGCCGCGGTCTCGTCGTCCTTGGTGTTGACGCCCAGGAAGTCGACCCCCAGTCCTCGGTATTCGGCGTGCACCTCGTCCAGGACCGGCTGCTCGGCCCGGCAGGGGCCGCACCAACTGGCCCAGATGTTGAGCACGAGGACGCGGCCGGTGTAGTCAGTCAGGGAGATCTCCTCCCCGTCCAGATCGGTACCGGTGATCTCGGGTGCGCCGACCCGGTCCGCGGCGGCGAAGACGGTCGCGGCCCCATCGGCGGTGCCGGAGGCGGCGTCCGCCGTTGCGGAGTCGTCGGGTGCGCTTTGGGAGCAGCCTGTCAGGGCGAGCACTGCGGCCAGGACCGCCGCCCCCGTGGTGGGTCCGGGCCGGAATGGGCCGGAGCGGGGACCGGCGTGCCGTCTTCGCGGCGGCGGTGCCGGGGGACCGCCGGGCTCTGCGGCGATATCGGGCAACGGGTTCATCTCTGAGATCCCTTTTCTGTGGGTGGGGCGGGTGTTCAGGAGGGCCGGCGCTCGGCCAGCCGCTGCAGGTAGGCGTTGTAGGCCTTGAGTTCGGCGTCGCCGTCGCGGTCGGCCTGTCGGTCCTTGCGTCGGGCCAGGCGCGCGTCGGAGCGGGTCCACAGGACGGCGAGGACGATCATCACGACGATCGTCGGGATGTCCCCGAACACCCAGGTGAGTCCACCGGCCCAGAGCTGGTCCTCCACGACGTCGATGTCCCAGGCAGGGGGCGGTGAGGCGAAGAAGCCCACGATCGGGCTTTCGGCCATCATCACCGCGATGGCGAAGAAGGCGTGGAAGGGCAGACCCGCCATGAGCATGAGGATGCGCAGCAGGAAGTTCTCCGGACCGGGCCAGGGATCCACCCGGAGTACGGGGCCGAAGAAGATCACACCGGTGGCCAGGAAGTGCAGCAGCATCAGGTAGTGGCCCCAGACGTTGCCCATCAGGGTGTCGAAGAGCGGTGTGAAGTAGATGCCGTACAGGCTGAAGATGAACGCCGACAGCGTGAAGGCCGGATGCGAGGCGACCTTGGCGATGGGGCTGTTCAGCAGCCACACCAGGGCCCGGCGCGGGGCGCCCCGGCGGCCTTTGCCCGCGGGCAGGGCTCTGAGCGTGAGCGTTACCGGTGCCCCTAGGAGGAGGAACACCGGGGCGAGCATCGTCAGGATCATGTGCTGGAACATGTGGACGCTGAACAGCGCCATGCCGTAGGCCTCGATCCCGGTGCCCGTGACCGCCCAGATCATGAGGACACCCACGGCCCAGCTCACCGTCCTGCCGACCGGCCAGCGCACGCCGCGTCTCCACAGGTGCACCACACCCAGGCCATACAGCACGGCGAGCAGCAGGCCCAGGAGTGGGAACAGCGCGTAGGGCTGGGGCTGCCAGGCCAGCAGGCCCTCCAGGGTGGGTGGAGCGCTGGGCATCCACATGGGACCGGACATCCCGTGGTCCATGTTCATGTCGTGATCCACGACCGCCTCCAAGGGGTCGAAAAGGGGGGTGGGAGAAGAGCCGTTCATCGCGGCCGAGGGCATGCGACCGCTCGCCCCGCGGCGGAATGACCCGTGGTACGGGCTCTCAGGCGGGGCGCGGTGGTCGCGGGTGGTTACAGCAGGGTGGTCCAGTAGGTCCAGAAGGCCTGGGTGATCGCCGCGGTCAGCAACAGGGCCCACAGGCACAGGACGGTGCTGTGGTAGCGGGTCAGGAGCCCGAAGTGGCGGTCCAGTCCACGGGGCAGGGGCAGATGCCGTTCCCGAACGACGTGCAGGGTGACGTACCAGAAGATCGGTACGGTCACCGCCCACACGACCATGCAGTACGGGCACAGCGCGTTGATGCGGTACAGGCTCTGGAAGATCAGCCAGTGCACGAACCCCGCGCCGAACAGGGTGCCCGCCCACAGGCCCAGGTGGAACCAGCGCGGAAGACGGGTCCCCGCCAGCAGGGCGACCCCGATGGTGGTGACCACGGAGAAGCCGATGACGCCCAGGACCGGGTTGGGGATGCCGAACGCCTCGGCCTGCGGGGTAGACATGACGGTCCCGCAGGACAGCACCGGGTTGATGCTGCACGAGGGTACGTGGCCGGGATCCTGGAGGACGCGGATCTTCTCCACCAGCAGGGTGGTGGCGGCGAGCAGGCCGACGGCCCCGCCCAGGGCCAGCAGCCAGGGCAGGACACGGGCGATCACCGTCGTCCCGGAACCTCGGATGGGCTCCTGTTCCTTCGCTTCGGCTTCGGCGGTGATCATTCGGCCAGCTCCGCGTCGATCATCTCCGCCAGTGCCTCGTAGGAGGGCATGCTCGGGGTCTGGACCCCGTTGACGAAGATGGTCGGGGTGCCCTGTACACCCACGGTGACGCCGTCGTCGAAGTCGGCCTGGACGCGCTCGGCGGTCTCCTCCGAAACCATGGCCGCGGTGAACTCCTCCATGTCCAGGTCCAGGTCCTCGGCGAATCCGGTGAACACCTCCACCTGGGACTCGGAGGACTCACCCCACTCGGTCTGGGTCTCGAACATGCGCGCGTACATCTCCTCCAGCGCGCCCTGCTGGGCCGCGGCCTCCACCGCGGCCGCCGCCGGACGGGAGTTGCCGTGTCCGGGCAGCGGGAAGTAGCGGATGACGAAGTCGATCCGGCCGTCGTAATCCTCACGGATCCGCTCCATGACGGGGAACTGGGCACCGCAGGCCTCGCACTCGAAGTCGAGGAACTCCACCACGGTGACCTGAGCGTCCTCGACCTGGTCGAGATGGCGGCTGTCCTCCCGGACCAGGACTTCCGCCGACGCGGTGGCGGGTGCGTCAGGCGCTCCGGGACGTGGAGAGGCCCCGTTCGAGGCCGGGGCGGATGACGGACCGGAGGACATGTACGCGGCGGCGGTCAGCACGATGACCAGCACGGCCAGAATGGCCAGGCTGATGGTCAGATTCTTGTTCACGGGTGTTGGCTCCTACCGGGGCCGCGGTCGTGGAACCTGCGGACCCGTGGTCACGACAAGGAAAATCGGGAGCCGCCTCGGGCGGCTTGCGCGATGTGGCGCGCGGAAGACTCTCGGCCCGCGCGCCGCCGTGATCTACACCCGTTGAACGCAGAGGAAGGTCAGCAGCCCTTCCCCGTGGCGCACGGGAAGGGCCTCTGTGGCCGGTCGGGGTGAGGTGTCCGCCGCCGGTGGCTCGAACAGTTCGAGCAGGGGCAGGAAGGTGAGGACTCTGAGCAGCGGACTCGACGGGCCGGAGGGCTGGCTCTGCGGAACCCCGCAGGGGTGGGAAGCCTGCGCGTCACCGGACCCGGATCCGTTCGCGGTCTCCACAGAGCCGACATCGGTGATGGGCTGTGAGGCCACCGGCACGACCGGGACCGCCGTGTCGTCGGACCGCACCAGGGAGCAGGCGAGGGACATCAGCACGAGCACGCTCAGCAGCACCGCGATGGTGCTCAGGCGTCCGGTGCCGATGGCGTTCCTCATGAGAGGCACTGTACCCCCGGGTGAGTACTCGGTGGCTCAGGGGCGGCTTTGGGAACGGAGGCGGTGCTGCGGACGTCCGCAGCCCGCGGGCCCGCCTCCTGCTCCGACCACGGATCCGAACATCGGGGTCACACGTGGAGGGCGCCTTCGTGGTGGGTGTGGCCGGGTGGCTCCAGTTGCAGGGTGGAGTGCTCCACGTCGAAGTGCCCGGCCAGGCACTCGTGCAGTTCGTCGAGCATCCGCCCGGTGTCGCCCAGGTCCTCGTCGGCGACGACCACATGCGCGGACATCACCGGCACTCCGGAGGTGATGGTCCACACGTGCAGATCGTGCACATCGACCACCGCGGGGTGCTCCATCAAATGGGAGCGCAGTTCGTCCAGGTCCGTGCCCTTGGGGGCGGCTTCCAGAAGGATGTGCACGGCCTCCTTGAGCAGCGACCAGGCCCGGGGCACGATGATCGCGGCGATGCCCAGGGAGACCAGGGTGTCCGCCTGCTGCCAGCCGGTGAACAGCACGATGAGGCCGCCGAGGATCACTCCGACGGAGGCGAGTGCGTCGCTCATCACCTCCAGGTAGGCGCCCTTGACGTTGAGGCTCTCCTTGGCGCCCGACCTCAGGACGAACAGCGCCACCACGTTCATCACCAGGCCGAACCCGGCGACCAGGACCATGCCGATCCCGGACACCTCCGCGGGTTCGCGGAACCGCTCCACGGCCTCCATCACGATGAACCCGCACAGGACGAACAGGACGATCGCATTGACGGCCGCGGCGAGGATCTCGGCGCGCTGGAGGCCGAAGGTGCGCTTGCCAGCGGCGGGGCGGGCGGCGATCCACACCGCGGCCAGCGCGAGGGCGACTCCCAGGGAGTCGGTGACGGTGTGCCCGGCATCGGCGAGCAGGGCGAGGCTGCCGCTGAACGCCGACCCCGTGACCTGGACCACTGCCACCACGAGCATCATGCCCAGGACCAGGGCGAGCTTGCGTTTATTGGCGGCACCGGCCGTGACCGGGCCGTGGTCGTGTCCCGCACCCATCGTTTCCCCCTTCGTCGGTGCGTCGGATGTGAGCGCCGGGCCCTTCATGCCGTCGGTCTTCGAGCGGCTCAGGTAGCGGACATCGACTTCATCGATACACTCACCACTGTTTATACAGTCTGTGCTGTCTATACAGCAATAGCTGTACAATCTTTCTCGCGTTGGTCCTGAGAGTGGCGTGCCCCAGGCTTTCTGGGACGTGGTGTCCGCGTGAGTGCCGGTCCGGAAGCGCTACAGGTCCTTGGACAGGGCCCGCAGTGACCATGCCGGTGTCGGACAGGCGCATCGCCTTCGACATGAGTGGGCCACCTGCCATGCAGTGGGTTCACCCCTGTGTGTGGACTGGTCCTACAGTGCAAAGGCGCCACCCTCGATCAGGATGACGATGCCCAGGACGATGAGGACAGCGGGGAGCAGAACGTGGCCCCAGCGGCTGAGCGCGCGGGCGATGGGGGCGCGGGTGGCCAGGAACCTGCCGACCGCGCACAGCACACCGACCAGGAGCAGGAAGACCGCCGTGTAGACGGCGAGGCCGGTGTGGTCGACGGTGATGAAGACGGGGACGTAGATGCCGATGTTGTCGCCGCCGTTGGCGAAGGTGACGGTGGCGACGGTGAGCAGGGCCGGACCGTTGTTGCTACCGGGGGCGTCATCGTCGTCATCGCCGCGCCACATCTTCCAGGCCGCGCGCAGGCCCAGCAACAGGGGGAGCAGCCCGAAGTAGGCGCGCACCGCCTCGGGCAGGAAACCCGCGCCGAAGGTGGCGGCCAGCGTGGCGGCCAGGATCGCTGTGAAGCCCAGGTACTGCCCGGCCACGATCTTCGCGGTGGTCCCGCGCTCCCCGGCGCCTTGGGCGAAGAACAGCGCGAGCACCACGATGTCGTCGATGTTGGTGACGGTGAACAGGCCGACGGCCTGGGCGATGATGATCAGGTCCACGGGGCGGGGTCCTTGCCGGACGGTTCCGGCGCGCCCTGGCGGGCGGCGGTGAGCACGATGAGCACCGCGCCGACGACGATGAAGGCGTCGGCGAGGTTGAAGGTGGGCCACCAACCGGTGTGCAGGTAGTCGGTGACCACGCCGTCCAGTCCGCGGTCGATGAGGTTGGCCAGCGCCCCGCCCAACACCCCGGCCAGGCCGATACGGCCCAGCAGGGGGGTGGTGGGGGTTGTGCGCCAGGTGTAGGCGGCCACGGCGACGGTGATGAGTCCGGTGACGGCCACGATGATCCAGGCGGGCAGGGTCGCCCCCAGGCTGAAGGCGACGCCGGGATTGTAAGTCAGGCGCAACTCCAGTACCCCCAGGAGGTGCGGGCCGGATCCGCCGGTCAGCCGGTGTTCGGCCAGGGCCTTCAGGGCCAGGTCGGTGGCGGTGAGCGCGGACGCGGCGGCCAGCACGCCCCACCGGGGGAGCGTGCCGGCCGCGGCCGGTGTCGTGGGCGTCACGCCCTGGCCTCCACGTGCTCGCGCGGCGATGCGGGGGCGCCAAGGGCCAGTCCCAGGCGGCGGGTGCGTCCGGCGCGGATGCCGTTGCCGATGACCACGACCTCGGCCACCTCGTGCACCAGCACGACCGCGGCCAGACCCAGGACGCCGAACAGGGCCAGGGGCATCAGGCCGATGATGATGGCCAGCGACAGTCCCACGCTCTGCCACATGATGGCCCGGGAGCGGCGGGCGTGCGCCAGAACGCGGGGCAGGTGGCGCAGGTCCTCGCCCATCAAGGCGACGTCGGCGGTCTCGATGGCCACGTCGGTGCCCATCGCACCCATCGCGATGCCCAGGTCGGCGGTGGCCAGGGCGGGTGCGTCGTTGACGCCGTCGCCCACCATCGCCACCGGACCGCCCGAGCGGAGTTCGCCGACGAGGCGGGACTTGTCCTCGGGGCGCAGGTCGGCGTGCACGTCGCCGGGGTCGATGCCCGCCTGGGCGGCCAGGGCGGCGGCGGTGGCGTGGTTGTCGCCGGTGAGCATCACCACCCGGTAGCCCGCAGCGCGCAGGGAGGAAACGACCTCGCCTGCTTCGGGGCGCAACTCGTCGCGCACCGCGATGGCGCCGATCACGGCGCCGGAGTCCTCGACCAGGACGGCGGTGGCCCCGGCGTGCTGCATCCGCTCCACGTCCCGGGCCAGGGGTCCGGCCTCGATCCAGCCCGGTCGGCCCAGCCGCACGGTGCGGCCGTGCAGGGTGCCGGTGAGCCCGGCACCGGTGACCGCCTCCACGCCCTCAGCACGCTCCGGTGCGGGGGCGGCGGCCAAGATGGCGCGGGCCAGGGGGTGTTCGCTGCGCTCCTCCAGCGCGGCGGCCACCGCCAGCACCCGCTCGGCCGAGTGCCCTGGGGCCGGGACGGTCTCGATGACAGCAGGGCGGTTGCGGGTCAGGGTGCCGGTCTTGTCCAAAGCAACGGTCCTGACCCGCCCCATCGCTTCGAGGGCGGCTCCGCCCTTGACCAGGGTGCCGTGCTTGGAGGCGGCGCCGATCGCGGCCACGACGGTGACGGGCACGGAGATGGCCAGCGCGCACGGCGAGGCCGCCACCAGTACGACCAGGGCACGTTCGATCCAGGTCAGCGGGTCGCCGAACAGCGACCCCAGGGCGGCGATGAGCACGGCGGCGATCATCACCCCGGGCACCAGCGGTTTGGCGATCTTGTCCGCCAGGCGCTGCCCGGCGCCCTTGCGGGACTGCTCGGCCTCCACGATGGACACGATGCGGGCCAGGGAGTTGTCTGCCGCCGTGGTGGTCACGGTGACCTCCAGCACGCCGGTGCCGTTGATGGAACCGGCGAACACCTCGTCCCCGGGGGCCGCTTCGACGGGGACGGACTCGCCGGTGATGGCGGAGGTGTCCAGGCTGGTGTGCCCGGAGGCGATGACACCGTCGGTGGCCACGCGCTCCCCGGGACGCACCACCAGGGTGTCGCCCACGGCCAGGTCGGCCGGGTCCACGGTATGCTCCACGCCGTCGCGCAGCACCCGGGCCTGGTCGGGGACCAGGTCCAGCAGGGCGCGCAGGCCGCGCCGGGTGCG